>DATFRD010000071.1:0-12267 GCA_035263645.1 Candidatus Dormiibacterota bacterium
CGGCGCGGCGCTGGGGGCCGTTGCGGCGGTCGCCGGGGAGCGGCTGCCCCTCGGCCGCTTCCAGCGCAGTGCGGAGCACGGCGCCGCCCTCGGGGTCGAGGATGCCGTTGAGCACGTAGACGCCGTCCACCGTCTCGCTCAACCAGAGCCGGCGGCGCTCGAACTCGCGGTCGATCTCGGCCAGGTCGCCATCCTGGTCCACGCAGTGGCGGAGGACGCGGGCGGCCATGCGCAGCCGGCGAGGGTCGTGGTCGCGGGCCACGGCCAGGAGCGAGGGCTGGGCCTCCAGGGCGGCATCCAGGCCGACCTCGTCCACCGTCCTGGTCAGGATGGCGGCCTGGGCGAACCCGACCTCGCCGGCGGAGAAGGCCCTGGCGGTCTCGGGCAGGTCGGCGAGGCGGCGGGCGACGCGGACGTGCTCGGAGCCCAGGCCAGGAGCCAGACGGCAGTGATAGCGCAGCCAGGCCGTCGGGCTGAGGGCGCCGTCCTCGCGGTAGGTCCCGGAGCGGTCGAGGGCGCCGACGGCGCGGGTGAACTCGGACTCCAGGGCATCGAGGAGGCCGCGGAGGGCGACCAGGTGCTCGCCGAGCAGGGGACCGGGGAGGGCCTGGAGGTCGACCTGTCGGAGGTGGTCGAGGCCGGCGGCCAGCGGCGCGAGGGCCGGGGGAGGGGCGCCAACCTCAATGGCCGAACGCATGTTCGTATTGTACAGCTTTACAGAACGGATGGCAACGCCTGTGCTCCTGCTCTTAACAGCGCTCACGGCGCAGCGCCGGTCAGCGGCGCAGAAGGAGCCGGGCTAGAAGACGAAGGGAATGAAACGCTTCGTCCTCGTCATGTAACTGGCATAGTCGGTCCCCATCTCGGCCATCAGGAACGCTTCCTCGTTTCGTATTCGATAAGCGAAGTAGCTGGCCGCGGCAGCGGCGAGGACCAGCAAGGCGACCCATGACTGGAGGGCCAGACCAAGCCCGATGGCTCCAACCAGCTGACCGAGATAGTTCGGATGTCGGATGAGCCGGTAGGGACCGCGCTCGATCACCAGGTGGTCGGGCAGAACCTCGACGTAAGTGGAGTAGTAGCGTCCCAGGAGGCGAATCGAATAGCCCGTGAAGGCATATCCGAGCACGAACAGTATTTCTCCGGGGTAGAAGAGCCAGTGAGGAAGCACCCCGATTCGTGCGTAGCCGATTCCTATGGCCGCTGCCAGCGCTGCGATCAGCAGGAACGGGGAAAGTTCTCTCCTTCTCTTCCTCTCCAGGTTCCTCTCGTCCCACCGGACCCTGGCAGGACCAAACGTGATGGTGGCGCCGTAAACACCGACGACGGTGACCCAGAAGATCACGGTCTCGCTCAAAGAGAAGAGGGGCGTCATTTTGGCGCTGAACTATAACCCCGGATCGCGGCGGCAGGTGGCGACCGTTAGAGCCTGATGCTGGCCGGGGTCCAGCGCTCGAGGCCGTCCTGCACGGCGTCGAGGAACCGGCCCGCCTGGAGGCCGTCGACGATCCGGTGGTCGAACGACATCGTCAGGTACATGATCGGCCGGATCACGATCTCGTCGTCGACGACGACCGGGCGCTTGACGATCTTCTCAGTGCTCAGGATGGCGGCCTGGGGCTGGTTGATGATCGCCATGCCCTGGATCGAGCCGATGGCGCCCGTGTTGTTGACCGTGAAGGTCCCGTCGCGGACGTCCTCCGGGCGCAGCGTCCTGGTCCTGGCCCGGGTGGCGAGGTCGCTGATCGCGCGGGCGAGGTCGACCAGACCCAGCTGGTCGGCGTCGCGGATCACCGGGACGATCAGCGCGTCGGGCAGCGCGACGGCGACGCCGATGTTCAGGTAGTGCTTGAGCACGATCCCCTCGTCGGTCCAGCTCGCATTGAGGTAGGGGTTTGCCCTGAGCGCGTCACACACTACGTGGATCACGAAGGGGAGATAGGTCAGGGAGATGCCGTGCCGCTGCGCGAAGTCCTCCCGGCGGGCGTCGCGGTACGTTACCAGCGCCGACATGTCCACTTCGCGCATCCCCCAGGCGTGCGGCGAGGTGTGCTTGCTGCGGACCATGTGCTCGGCGATCTGGCGGCGTACGGCGCTGACGCGGACCAGCTCCTCGCGCGCGCCGGCCGGCGATTGGGGCGCGGCGGCGACCGGCGCCGCAGGCTGCGTCGCGGCGCGGGCCTCCAGGAACCCGAGGACGTCCTGTCTGGTGACGCGGCCGCCGGCGCCGGTGCCCGCGACCTGCGTCAGGTCCACGTCGTTCTCGGCGGCGAGGCGTCTCACCACGGGGCTCAGGCGCTGCCGGGCGGCGCCGTCGCCGGCCGCCGCGGACCTGGCCGGCCAGGTGGGGCTCGACGCCGCGGGCGGCGCGGCGGGAGCCGGCGCCTCGGCCGCCGGCGGTGCGGCCGCCGCCGCGGCCTCGTCCACGTCGAACTGCGCGAGCACGGTCCCGATCGGCACGGTGGTGCCCTCGGCGACCTCGATCCGCACCAGGCGACCCTGGAAGGGTGAGGGGACCTCGGCGTTGACCTTGTCGGTGACGACCTCGACCAGCGGCTCGTCCCGGACGACGAGCTCGCCCTCCTTCTTGAGCCAGCGGTCGACCGTGCCCTCGGTGACCGACTCGCCCAGCTGCGGCATCCTGAGCGCCGTCAGTCCCACGCGATGCGCCTCTCCATCCGCCGCGATTCTAGTGGCTGGCTGCGCCGGCCCCGGCGCCATCTAAGATGGCCGGGACGGTGGACCGCCGGCTGGGGGGCCGGCCACGCTCGTGAGGAGAACCATGGCGCGCAAGTTCCGCTTCGGCATCTGCACCGACCAGAACATGACATGGGAGAAGAACGTCGAGCGCTGGCGGCAGTTCGAGCAAATGGGCTTCGAGAGCGCGTGGCTGTGCGACCACCTCATCCAGCCGAGCCGCCCCCAGGGCCCCTACTTCGAGGCCTGGACGCTGCTGGCCGGGCTCGCCGCCAGGACGGAGAGGATACGGATCGGCGTCCTCGTCACCTCCAACACCTTCCGCTACCCGTCGGTTCTCGCCAAGGAGGTGGTGACCGTCGACCACATCTCCAACGGCCGGCTGGAGTTCGGGTTCGGCGCCGGCTGGTACGAGCCCGAGCACCGGATGTTCGGCATCCCCTTCCCGGAGACGAAGGAGCTGGTCGGCCGCTTTCGCGAGGCGGTGGAGCTCATCGACGCCACCCTGCGCAACGACGTCAGCTCGTACGAGGGCACCTACTACCAGTCTGAGGGGCTCCGCAATCGCCCCGGCCCCGTCCAGAGGCCGCGCCCGCCGTTCCTGCTCGGCGCGTTCGGCCCCCGGATGCTCCGGATCGTCGCCCGGTACGCCGACACCTGGAACGCGTTCGGCACCCCGGAGGAGATGCGCCAGCGCAACCAGCTGCTCGACGAGTACTGCGCCGAGCTGGGCCGGGATCCCGAGACGCTGGACCGCTCCCTCTACTACTGGGTGCCGAAGTCGGACGCCGACCCCTGGACGTCCGAGCAGGCGTTCCACGACGTGATCGGGCCGTACATCGAGGCGGGCGTCAACCAGTTCCTCTTCGACCAGCCCCGCGACGAGCAGTTCGACCTGCTGGGCCGGATCGCCTCGGACGTCCTGCCCGGGCTGCTGCGGGAGTCGCCGCGGCCCACGTCGCAGGGCGTCACGATCAACACCTCGGGGTGGCGCCGGCCCCAGGACCACCTCTGAGGTGCTGGCGGTGCAGCCCGGTGCGGTCCGATCGCGTCACGAGACGCCGTCCGGGTTGGTCACCAGGACGCCGCCGGCGATGTCCTGCTTGGGGTTGTAGTTCAGCCGGCAGCTCAGGTGAGTGCGCTGCATGTAGTCCAGGACGGGGACGGGGAGCTGGCAGGACGTGACCGACGAGAGCCGGCGGCCGGGCGTCGTGTTGAGACGGAGCGGAACCCGGGCGCCCTGCTCGGGGACGACCACCGAGAGCCCTTCGCCGATGAGGCCGATGGTGGGGCGCGCGTCGACCTGCGGGCCGGGCACCTGGCTCACGCCTGCGGCGAGGGGCTGGAACTGCTGGACCAGCGCGTGCAGCCCCCGGCGTCACAGACCTCGAACCGAAAGGCGGCGCCAGGGTCAGCCGGCGTCAGCGCCGCGCGCCGCCAGGCGCTCGGCCAGCCGGTAGCAGAGACGGGTCCCGGCGCCGAGCGGACCCCGGGGGACATCGCGATGCTCCAGGTTCTCGTTCCAGTGGCTGCTCGCGATGTCCAGGTGCACCCAGGGCCTGCCCTCCACGAACTCGCCGATGAACATCCCCGCCGTGATCACCCCGGCCTCGTCGTAGTAAGCATTCCTCAGGTCGGCGCTCCGGCTCTGGATCAGCTCCCGGAACTCCGGGTAGATGGGCAGCCTCCAGACGCGGTCGCCGGCCGTGTCGGCGGCCGCCGCGACCAGGGCCCAGAGCGTGTCGTCGTTGCTGATGCCCGGGGTCGCGACATGACCGAGCGTGGCCCGCGCGGCGCCTGTCAGGGTCGCCAGGTCCACGAGGTGGGTCGCACCGGAGCGCACGGCGAAGGTTATGGCGTCCGCCAGCGCCAGGCGCCCCTCGGCGTCGGTGTTCAGCACCTCGACGGTCTTCCCGGACGCGCTCGTCCACACGTCCCCAGGCCGCTGAGCGCCGGCTCCGGGCAGGTTCTCCGCCGCCGCGATCACCGCCATCACATCCAGGGGCAGGCGATTGGCGCCGATCACCTCCATGGCCGCCAGCACGGCGGCGGCACCCCCCATGTCGCCCCGCATCGTCACCATCTGGTCCGCGGTCTTCAGCGACAGGCCGCCGCTGTCGAACGTGATCCCCTTGCCGACCAGCCCGAGATTGGGTCCGGCGGTGCGGCCGCCGCGGTGCTGGAGCCGGATCAGCCGCGGCTCCCGTGCCGAACCGGCACCCACCCCGGCGAGCAGGTTGTAGCCCCCGGCGGCCAGCTCGGCGGCTCCGAGGGCCTCGACCACCATGCCGAGCCGCGTCGCCATCTCGGTAGCGATCTCGACCAGCTGCTGCGGTCCCATCTCGTTCGCGGGCGTGTTCTGCCACTCGCGGGCCCGGACCGTCGCCTCTCCCAGCTGCCGGGCCAGCTGCACGTCCTCCGGTCGCGGGCTGCCGAACCCGGCCAGCGTCAGCTCTTCGAGCGGTGCCGGATGGGCGCCCGTGCTGCGCCGGCGGCGGTCCCAGCCCCCGGCCACCGAGCCCTCGACGACCGCGCCCAGGTCGGCCTCCCGGACCGGCCCGGCCCGGAGCACGGCGATCCGCCGGTGACCGCGGGCCCGCGCCGCGCCGACCATCTCCTGGTGGGCGAGGCGCAGGCGCTGACCGTCGAGGTCGTGGGCGGCGCCCACGCCGTAGAGCAGGACCCGGCGCGCCGCCGTGGCGCCTGCGGAGGGGATCAGCAGGATCTCGTGCATCCTGCCGCTGTGCTCGCCGGACGCCACGAAGCCGGCGACCGTCTCCCCGAGGCCGGCCAGCACGGGATCCGGCGGCCCGCCCGCGGCCACCGGCACGGCCAGCACGTCGGCCTCGACGCCGGCCGCTCCCGTCGTGGCCAGGATCACCCGCGGTGACCGTGCCGGGCCGATCATGCTTGACACATATTGCTAATGCTCGACGCCATCAGAAGACCCGTATCACGTCCAGCGCCCGGGCCGCCGCATCGCGATGGCCCGTCACCGTGACGGCCAGGTCGCGCCAGCTGCGCCGCTGGGTGGCCCAGCGCAGGAGGTCCGCGGTCGACGAGGTCGCGACGGCGATCACCCGGTCCTCTGACGCCGGCACCTCGAAGCGGCCGTCGCGGACCCCGAGCCGCACGCGCCGTCCGCCCGGTCCGTCCAGGTCGAGCTGGAGCGCGCCCGGCAGTGGGGGCACCGACCGCACCTGCTGCGGAAGGGCGGCGAAGATCCAGTCCACCACCGGCTCCATGAGCTGCTGGGTCGGCTGCGGACCCGGCAGGCGGAGGGGACCGTCGGGCGCGACCACGTCGCACGCGATGTGCGTGAAGTGATCCCAGACGTACGCCTTCAGCAGGTCGGCGAAGGGATACGTGCCGATGTCGCCCAATGAGACGACCAGGTCCGCGTCGCCGCCGATAGAGCGCATCCGGTCCAGGGTCGCGCGGCCGTCGGCCCTGTAGGCGTCGATGACGCGCTCGCGGGGCCAGGGCCGCCGGTGCTCGACGAGCACGTCGTTGGCCCGCTCGGCTCCCAGGCCGTCGACCGGCGGCAGGGAGCGCCGGTTCGCGAACTGGGCGAGGGTCAGGCCGAGGTGGAGGAAGACGTCGCCCACCGTCCAGCCGGGGCAGCCGCCGGACGGCAGCGCCCAGTCGCCGGCGGTCGCCGCCCGCATGATGCCCGTGAGCGCCTCCTGCTCCGCGGCGAAGGCCTCCAGGTCGCGGTCGAACACGCCCTGACGATAGCGGGGCGGCGCGCTTCGATGACGGCTCGCCCCGGTCCCCTGCCTGTAGGCTCTCCTCACCGTGATGAGTGGCAGGGTCTCGACCGCGCTCAGCGTCGTGCTGGCCATGCTCGTCGGCGCCGCCACGGTGGCGGCCGTCCTGGAGCTCTCCGGCCGCGTCCATATCGAGCAGCTTCCCGTCTCGGTCCCGGGCAGGCCGTCGCCGTCGGCGGCTCCGCTGGCCGGGGTGGTCCAGCCCTCGGCGGGCGGCACCTACTGGGGCGCGTTCGTGCCGGGCGCCCAGACCGACCAGTCGATCGTTACCAGCTTCGCCTCCGCGGCCGGCCACGAGCCGGCGATCCTCACCATCTACCAGCAGTGGTGGGGTGAGCCGGCGTTCCCGGCGGCCGCCGCCAGCCGCCTGGCGCACGGCGGTACCGTGCTGCTCCTGGTGTGGGAGCCGTGGCGCGCCGGGCTGCCGACGGCCCAGGCGATCAACCAGCCGGCCTACCGGCCGGCGGCGATCGCCGCGGGCGCGTTCGACCGCTACGTCCGCCGGTACGCGGACCAGGTGCGAGCCTACGGCGGGCCGCTGCTCCTGGAGCCGTTCCACGAGATGAACGGCAACTGGTACCCCTGGGGCGCCACCGTGAACGGCAACACCGCCGCCGACTACGTGGCCGCCTGGAGGCACCTTCACGACCTCTTCGCGGCCGAGGGGGCCACGAACGCCACCTGGGTGTGGACCACGAACCGGGACACCGTCCCGGACACCGCGGCCAACCAGCCCGCGGCCTACTGGCCGGGAGCCGCCTACGTCGACTGGGTGGGCCTCGACGCGTACAACTGGGGCACCGCCGAGCGCAAGCAGTGGACCTCGGTCGCGGAGACGTTCAACCGGAGCCTGGCGAGCCTGCGTGCGTACGGGAAGCCAATCATCGTGGCGGAGACGGGCTGCGCGGAGCAGGGCGGCGACAAGGCAGCCTGGATCGCCGACCTGTTCTCCGCGCTGACCGGACCCTATCGGGGAGTGATCAGCGCGGCCGTCTGGTTCAACGAGCCGTTCGGCGTGTTCGACTGGCGGACGAACTCGTCCCCGGCCGCGCAGGCGGCCTTCCGCGCCGGGGTGGCCAGGCCGGGCATGCTGCCGGCGGGCTCGGTGGCCTGGTCAACGACGCCGACCTCCGCTCCGTCGGGCTGATCGCGCCGCCCGCGCGTATCCTGCCGGACATGTGCTACTCGGATGACGCGCGACCGCCGCTGCCTCCGATCGGGGGCGCCGCCTCGGACCACGGCGACCTCCGCCTCCAGGCGGCGGACGGAGCGAGCCTGATGGCCTACGCGGCCAGGGCGCGGCAGCCAAGCGGGCGCGGCATGGTGATCCTGCCGGACGTGCGCGGCCTGCACACCTTCTACAAGGAGCTCGCCGTGCGGTTCGCCGAGGCCGGGTTCGAGGCGATCGCCATCGACTACTTCGCCAGGACGGCGACCACGGACGACCGGAGCGAGGCCTTCGAGTTCATGCCCCACGTCATGAAGACCAAGCCCGACCAGATAGCCATGGACGTCAGGGCTGCGATCGAGTACCTGGGCACGCCCGACGGAGGCCGGCCGGGCTCCGTCTTCACGGTCGGCTTCTGCTTCGGCGGGGCCACCTCCTGGAGGCAGTCGGCGCACGGCCTCGGGCTGGCGGGCTGCATCGGCTTCTACGGCGGCCGGCCGATGGAACGGGTGGGCCCCTGGATCCCGCAGATGCAGGCCCCGCTCCTCATGCTGCTGGCCGGCGTCGACTCCACGACGCCCCGGGAGTTCGAGCAGTTCGCGCAGGCCGTCCGCGCCACCGGCGTCGAGGTGGAGTCGCACACCTACCCCGGAGCGCCGCACAGCTTCTTCGACCGCACCTTCGCCGAGCACCAGGCCGCCTGTGAGGACGCCTGGCAGCGGATCCTCGACTTCACCGCGCGCCTGACCCCGGCCGCCGTCAGAAGCTGAGCCGATGATCGGGCCCCCCTCGGAGGGGGGCCCGCCGGCGGCGGAACGGGGCGTCGGGTCAGTAGCCGGTGTCCAGGTCGACCCGGTTGCGCAGCTCGCCGCCGGCCCGATAGCGCTCCAGGTTGTCCAGGAACAGCTCGGCGGCGCGCTCCGGGAGCCGCTCGGTCGCCCACGAGACGTGGGGCGTCACGATCACGTTGGGCAGCCGCCACAGCTCGCTGTCGGAGGGTAGGGGCTCCGGGTCGGTGACGTCGAGGTAGGCGCCGCCCAGGCGGCCGGCCCGCAGGGCGTCAAGCAGGGCCTCCTGCTCGATCACCCAGCCGCGGGTGACGTTCAGGATCCAGGCCGTCCGGCGCATCGCCGCCAGCTCGGAGGCGCCGATCAGGTGCCGGGTGGCTCGGGTCGAGGCCACGGTGACCACGATCCAGTCGAACTCGCCGAGCCTCGGCCGCCAGTCGTCGGGCCCGATCACGCCCGGCTCCCCAGCAGGCCGCCGACGCGCGCCGGTCACATCGACGCCGAACCCCCGCAGACGCTGGGCGACCGCGCGCCCGATGTCGCCGTAGCCGAGGACGAGGGCGCGGCTGCCGTACAGCTCCCCCCGGCCCGGGGGCGCGCCGAGCCACTCCCGGCGATCCTGCGCCCGCACCAGGTCCGGCAGCCGCTTGGCGGCGGCCAGCATGGCCATGACCAGGAACTCCGCGATGGGCACGGCCACCAGGCCGGAGCCGTTGGTGAGCACGATGCCCCGCTCCCGGTACAGCTCGAGTGGCTGCCGGTCCATACCGGCGCCCCACGTGAACACCCAGCGCAGGCCGGTGCCGGCATTCAGCGCGGCCTCGATCGCGGAGCGGCCGAAGAAGGCCAGCCAGAGGACCTCGGCGCCCGCGACGGCGGCCGGGCAGTCGCGAGGACCCTGGTACCAGGTCGCCTCGACGCCGGGCGGGAGCGCAGGGAGCACCTGGCGGACGATTGACGGGAGGGCGAGCCGCATGACGCTGCAGGCTACCGCGACCGGCCGGTCGGGGTCGGCTCCACCCACGGGTGGAGGTGCCCGGGACCGAGAGTCCACCCTGGCTCCGATGGCAGCGCCCCGGCCGCCCCGGACACTCGAAGCATCGTCGCCAACGCTTCGAGGAGGTCGGAACCGCCATGGAAATCCTGAACAACTACCTGGTCTGGGCCGCCGCCGCGGTCCTCCTCGTCGGCCGGCAGTTCGTGCCCGCCCCCCTCCGGCCCGCGTCGCTGCTGGGCCTGCCGCTCGTGATGGGTTTCTTCGGCGTCCAGGCTGTTGTCAAGGCACCCCCGGAGACGGCGCTGGCGGTGCTGGTGTTCTCGGCGGACGCGGCCGCGGCCGCCGTGCTGGGTCTGGCCCGGGGAGCGACCATGAGGATCTGGCGGGCAGCCGATGGCACCTGGATGCGCCGGGCCACGCCGGTCACCCTCGGCCTCTGGGCCGTCTCCGTCGCCGTCAGGATCGCCCTCGGCCTGGCCGGCCGCGGCCAGGTGCCGCTGGACACGATCACGTTCTTCCTCGCGATCACGTTCGCGGCCCAGAACCTCGCCACCTGGCTGCGGATGGGAGGCGTCCGCATGCTCGCCGCGGAGCGGGTCCGATGAGCGCCCGAGGCCTTGCCCACGCGGTCGTCAACCACCCCTGGCTCGTGGTGCTGGCCTGGCTGGCAGCCGGCGCCGGCGTCGTCGTCCTGGGACCCTCCTTTGCGTCCGTGAAGCAGGCCGGGATCGACCTGCCGGCCTCCAGCGAGGCCGTCCGCGCCGGCAGCGTGGAGACGGCCCGGTTCGGCCGCGGCGACAGCCGGCCCACCGCCACCGTCGTGACCGAGACCCCGGCCGGCGCTCCGGCCCTGCGCCAGTGGCTGGCCGGGGTCCCCGACGTGGCCGACACGGGCGAACCGCAGCCCAGCCGCGACGGGCGGGCCGCGCTGGTGTCGGTGGTCTTCGACCACTCCGGCCCCGACCTCGACCACGCCATCTCGGCGATCGAGACCCACCTCGCCGGGACGCCGGCCGCGGTCACGGGCGGCGCAGCGATCGACCACGACTTCAACGTCAACCTGCTCGGCGGGGCGTCCAGCACTGGGCTGGTCACGCCGGCCCGCCTGGTCAGCCTGCTGATCGTGCTGGTCGTCCTCGCTCTCGTCTACCGCGCGCCGTTGGCCGTGGTCACCCCGCTCGTCTGCATCGGCGCCGTCATCGCGCTCAGCCCGCACGCGGTGGCGGCGGCCGCGCTGTGGCTCGGCATGCCGGTGGGCAGCTTCAGCCTCCCCTTCATGTTCGCCGTCACGCTGGGAGCGGGCACGAACTACGGCCTGTTCCTGATCTCCCGGTACCGCGAGATGCTCGGCCGGGGCCTGGCCGCCCGGCCGGCGCTCGAAGAGGCGCTGGTGCAGGTCGGAGCGGCCATCGCCTCCAGCGCCGCTACGGTGATCGCCGCCACGGCGCTGATGATCTTCGCCACCTTCGACCTCTTCCGGGCCCTCGGCCCCGCGATCGCGATCTCGATCGCGCTGATGCTCCTGGCCGGCCTCACCCTGCTGCCCGCGCTGATGTCGATCCTCGGGCGGGCCTTCCTCTGGCCGCGGCGGCCGGTCGCCGGGCAGCACCAGGGCGCCGAGCGGGGTCCCTGGCGGCGGGTGGGCGAGGCCGTCGCGCGGCGGCCGCTCCTGGCCGCGGTCGTCCCGCTGGTGCTGCTCCTGCCCGCAGCCGCGTACACCGCCACGGTCCGGCCCTCCTTCTCGTTCCTGGACGCCCTCCCGGGCAGCCTGCCGTCCGCACAGGGGTACCGAATGCTGGCCGCCCACTTCCCCGAGGGCCTCGGCAACGTGACGCTGCTGGTCTCGCCCGCCTCGGACGGGGACCAGGTGCGGCAGGCAGCTGCCGGAACGGCGCGGGTGGCGTCTGTGAGCGAGCCGCAGGCGTCCTCAGACGGCTCGGTGGCCCGGCTCGTCGTGGCCCTGAGCGAGGACCCCAACGGGACCGGGGCCGCGTCCACCGTCGACGCGCTGGAGCAGGCCGCCCGCGCTGCGGCCCCGGGTGCGACCGTCCTCGCCGGTGGCTCGCCCGCGTCCACCCGCGACCTCCGCGACCTGCTGTACCACGACTTCCTGCTCATCGCCGGGCTGACCGGGGTCGCGGTCTTCGTCGTGCTGGCCCTGCTGCTGCGGAGCGTGGTCGCCCCGCTGTACCTGCTGGGCACCGTGGGCCTCTCCACCGCGGTCGCCGTCGGCCTGGTCGCGTTCCTGTACGAGCGCACGGTGGGGATCCCGCTCTACTGGACGGCCCCCGTGTTCGCCTTCGTCTTCCTCGTGGCCCTGGGCGAGGACTTCAACATCCTGCTGGTGTCGCGGCTGCGCCGGGAGGCGGCGGCGCACGGCGCCGCCGAGGGCGTCGCCCGCGCCGTCGGCGGGACCGGCGGCGTCATCACCTCCTGCGGGCTCGTGATGGCCTGCGTCTTCTTCGCGGGGCTGGCGCGGAACCCCATCTACCTGCTGCAGGAGATCGGGGTGGCGGTGGTGGTCGGCGTCCTGCTCGACACCTTCCTGGTCCGGCCGGTGCTGGTCCCGGCCCTGGCGCTCCTCTTTGGCACCGCGCGAGCCTGGGCCCCGAGTGGGGCTGCCGCCGCGGAGGCGGCATATGATCCGGCTGGATGAGCTGGCCTGCACTCCTCCGCGACCCGTCGACGCGGCGCTTGCTTGTGCCCGCCTTCGGGGTCCTGATCGCGGTCCTCGAGGCCCGGACCTGGCACCCCATCCAGCAGTGGCAGGCGGTCCTCACGCTCGGTCTCTGGGCGGTGGTGCTCGGGCTCTGGATGGTAGGCTTCGCGCGGCCTCACTGGACCGCC
>DATFRD010000072.1:0-35951 GCA_035263645.1 Candidatus Dormiibacterota bacterium
CTTGGGGAAGGGGAGCACGTCCTTGCGGCCCTTGTGGGTGATCTCCAGGAAGCCCTCCTCGATGTCGATGTTGGGCGTCCCGTACTCCCCCATGGTCCCCAGCTTGACCAGATGACATCGCGGCGCGGCGTCGCGCAGCGCGAACAGCAGGTTGAGCGTGCCGGTGACGTTGTTGACCTGGGTCCGGACGGCGTGGTCCGCGCTGATCATCGAGTACGGTGCCGAGCGCTGCTCCGCGAAGTGCACGACCGCGTGGGGGTCGTACGACCCGACCAGCTCGGTCAGCTCGTCCAGCTGGCAGACGTCCAGCCGGCGCCACTCGATCTCCCGCCCGCTCTCGGCGCGCCACCGCTCCACCCGCCGGGGCATCGAGGCTATCGCGACCAGGCTCTCCGTGCCGCACTCCCTGTCCCACCGCCGCCGGACCAGGCTGTCGACCGCGACCACGTCGTGGCCTCGGGCCGACAGGTGCAGTGCGGTGGGCCAGCCCAGGTATCCGTCGCCACCCAGAACGATCACTCTCATGCAGTCACCACCATCTCCGTTGCGCCACCTTCGTGTGAACAGAAGGACGCGAATGTGAGTTCCAGTCCCCGCTCGAGGTCGACCTCCGGCCGCCAGCCGAGCCAAGCCGCGGCCCTCCTGGGATCGACGCAGACGCGGCGCACCTCGGACGCCCGCCGCGGCGCCAGCTCGACGTCGACCCTGGACCCCGAGATCGTACGGAGCAGGGCGACGACGTGTCCGACCGCGGTCTCCCTCCCGGTTCCGATGTTGACGACTCCCGAGCGGGTGGCGGCCAGGGCCGCCACGTTCGCTCTGGCGACGTCGCCGACGTAGACGAAGTCGCGGGTCTGGGCGCCGTCGCCGAACACACGCGGCGCGGCGCCGTCCCTCAGCCGTGTGCACGTGATGGCGACCACGCCGGCCTCGCCGGTCCCGTCCTGCCGGGGTCCGTACACGTTCGCGTAGCGGAGCGAAAGGGCGGAGAGTCCGTGCTCGCGCGCCGCGGCCGCCAGATAGAGCTCCTCAGCGGCCTTGGCTGCGCCGTAGGCCGAGACAGGCGCCGGCCGGGCGCGCTCGGCGGCCGGCAGCCGGGCGCGGTCGCCGTACACGGTGCCGCCCGAGGAGGCGGTCACGACCCGCCTCGCCCCGGACCGGGCGGCGTGGTGGAATAGCGCCACGCTGCTTGCCACGGTGGCCCTGGCATGGTCGCTGGGGTCGCGGCGCGCCCGCTCGACGCCCCCCTTCGCTGCCAGGTGCAGCACCGCCTCGGGGCGGAACTGGCAGAGGGGGCGGGCAGCCCGCTCGGAGCCGCAGTCGGCCTCCACGAGCTCGACGCCCGAGGGCAGCGGCTCGCCGCAGGGATGGCTCCCGTCGTCGATCACCAGCACGCGGCACCCGTCTCCGACGAGGAGGTCGACGGTGTGGGAGCCGATGAACCCGGCCCCGCCGGTCACCGCCACCCGTCTCGGCGGCCCGTCCGTCACGACTCCATCCGGGCGGCGGCCCGGCCGAGCAGCCGCAGGGGGACGTCGCGGCCGCGCTGCAGCAGGAGGTAGGCCGGCAGCGCCGCGGCTGCCGTCGGCAGCGTGCTGGCGGCCCGGAGCAGGATCGCCAGGGAGGCGGACGTGGCCAGCGTGACGCCGTAGCCGGCGAGCACGCCGGCCACGACGATGTCGGCCGGCCCGAGCCCGAACGGCAGGACCGAGACGATGCCGGCGACCTGGGAGATCGTGTAGGCGGCGACCGCCTGGGTGATCGGGACCCGGACCCCGAGGGAGACCAGGAGGGCCAGCACCTGGAGGCCGCTGAGGGCGAAGATCGTGAGCGTCAGCGCCGACACCTTCGCCAGGAGGAGCGGCTCGGAGGTGAGCGCCTGCAGCTCGCCGGCACCGCGCAGGAGCCGCGACCCCAGCGGGTGGCCGTCGAGCCGACCCAGGATCGACCGCTGGACCGCCCTGGGGACGCGGGCCGCCAGCAGGGGCAGGAACGTGCCGGCGGTCAGCCCCAGGCCCACGAGCCCCCAGGCCCAGGCCCCGTGCCGGGGCAGGAGGACGAGGAGGGCGGCCACCAGCGCCATCAGGCCCAGGCTGTATACCCGCTCGAACGAGACCACTGCGACGCCCTTGGCATACGGCAGGTCCTGGTCGCGCTTCCAGAGGTAGGCGCGGACCAGGTCGCCGGTGGCGGCGGGGCTGAGGGCGCTGTAGGTCTGCCCGACCAGCTGCACGGCCAGCATCCGCCGGAACGGAACCGCGCAGCCGAAGTGCCTCACGGCCACGTCCGCCCGCAGCGCGCGGACCACGGTCACCGGCACGTTCAGCAGCAGCGCGACGACCGCGTATTCCGGCCGGATCTGGCCGAGCAGGCTGGCGATGGTCAGGGGGTGGACGATGGCCAGGGCCAGCAGGAGCATCGCCACGCTCAGGACGGCGCCGACCACGCTGCCCGGCGTGGTCCGGCCCGCTCCGAAGAGCGCCCTCACGCGGGCCCGGCTATTGGGATCGCGCCACCCGTGATCGACTGCACGGGTGCGATGCGGTGATGTCGAGGGTCGTCCAATCTCTGCCTGAGGAGAACAGTGGGAGCGTTCGTGTGACACCGGGGGCCATTGCTGGATCGGCCTGCCCAGCCTAGCGGGCGCACCGGGGCCATGTGTCAAGAATCTGCAAGGTCGGCCGGCGGCCCGGCTAGACCCGGTAGAGCTCCCCGAACTTCTCCCGGACGTACGCGATCCACGGCTCGGCCACGATCGCCTGGCCGGTGGCCCTGCGGACCAGCTCGTCGGGCGTGAACTTGCGGCCGTGGCGGTGCACGCGGTCGCGCAGCCAGCCCAGCAGGGCCGCAAACTCGCCTCGGGCGAGGCGCCCGTCAAGGTCGGTGAGCTCCCGCCTGACGGCCGCGAGGAGCTGCGCGCTGACCAGGTTGCCCAGGGTGTAGCCGACGAAGCCACCCAGCCCATCGGTCCAGTGGATGTCCTGCAGCGGGCCCTCGCGGTCGCCGGGCCGCTCCAGGCCGAGGTAGTCGTGGAGGCGCTGAGCCCACGCCTCCGGGACGTCGGCTACGCCGAGCCGGCCCTCGAGGAGCTCGTTCTCGATCTCGAAGCGGAGCAGGATGTGCAGGTTGTAGGTCACCTCGTCGGCGTCGACCCTGATGTACGTCGGACGCACCCGGTTCACGGCCTGCCAGAAGGTGGCGGCGTCGGCTCCCTCCAGGGTCGCGGGAAAGACCTCGCGCAGGCGCGGCACCAGCCATTCGCAGAAGGGCAGGCTGCGGCCGATAAGGTTCTCCCACAGGCGGGACTGCGACTCGTGGATCCCCGGCGAGGCCCCGTCCCAGAGCGGCGTGCGGTCCAGGGACCGCGGGATGCCCTGCTCGTACAGGGCGTGGCCGGCCTCGTGGATCGACGAGTAGAGGCAGGACTCCCCCAGCGTCCGGCCGAGCCGGGTCGTCAGCCGCACGTCACCGGGCCCGAAGGAGATGCAGAAGGGGTGGGCGGAGAGGTCCTGCCGGCCTCGCTCCAGGTCGTATCCCAGATAGACGATCGTGCGCAGCGCGAACGCCATCTGCTGGTCCTCGGGGCAGGGCCGGTCCATCAGCGAGTCGCCGGCGCGCTCGGCGTGCGTCTCCAGCTCCCGGAGGAGGGGCACGACCGCCTCCCGGACCTGCGCGAACAGGCCCTCGACCCTGGCCGTGGTCAGGCCCGGCTCGGTGCGCGCGATCAGGGCGTCGTAGGGCCGATCCGGGTAGCCGAACGCCTCGGCGATCCGGCGGGACAGGTCGACCATCCGCTCCATCGCGGGCGCGAAGCGCGACCAGTCCGACCGCTGCCGCGCCTCCTGCCACACGGGACGAGCCCGCGCTGACTCCCGGGCCTGCTCGGCCACCAGGGCCGCCGGCAGGCGTGACGCCTCCGTGACATCCCGGCGCGTCACCCGGACCAGGCTGCCCTCGTCCGACTCCGGCGCAAGTCCGGCCACCTCGGTCTCGGCGCGGTCGAGCAGGCGGGCCACCTCGGGCGACGTGAAGCGCTCGTGGGCGAGGCTGAGGAGCGTCGCCAGCTGGTTGGCGCGGTCCTCCACGCCGCCGGGAGGCATGCAGGTCTCCTGGTCCCAGCCCAGGACGGCCGCGGCTCGCTGCAGGTCCGCGACCTCCGCCAGCGCGCGCCGGAGGTCGTCGAGCGCGGTGGGCGCGGCTACGGCCGTCACGCCGGCACCTTGACCCGGCGCCTGGGCGCGCGGCCCGCCGTCGGGACGGCCGCGCGGCCATGGGCCTCGAGGATCGGCTGAAGGTAGTGGCCGGTGTAGGAGTCGCGGTTGACGGCGACCTGCTCGGGCGTGCCGGCGGCGACCACCTGCCCGCCGCGGTCGCCGCCGTCCGGCCCGAGGTCGATGAGCCAGTCGGCGGTCTTGAGCACGTCCAGATTGTGCTCGATCACGACCACCGTGTTCCCGTGCTCGACCAGGCGGTGGAGCACGCTGAGCAGCCGCTCGACGTCGAAGTAGTGGAGGCCGGTGGTCGGCTCGTCGAGCACGTAGATGGTCTTGCCCGTGTCGCGGCGCGACAGCTCCGTCGAGAGCTTGACCCGCTGCGCCTCGCCCCCCGACAGCTGGGTCGCCGGCTGCCCCAGGCGGATGTAGCCGAGACCGACGTCGCGCAGGGTCTTTAGCTTGCGCAGGATCTTGGGCACGTTCTCGAAGACGTCCATCGCCTCGTCCACGGTCATGTCGAGCACATCCGCGATGGAGTGCCCGCGAAACCTGACCTCCTGCACCTCCCGCGAGTACCTGGTGCCCCGGCAGACCTCGCAGGGCACGTACACGTCGGGCAGGAAGTGCATCTCGATCTGGATGATCCCGTCGCCCTGGCAGGCCTCGCAGCGCCCGCCCTTGACGTTGAACGAGAACCGGCCGGGGCCGTAGCCGCGGACCTTCGCCTCCGGCAGCGAGGCGAACAGGTCCCGGATCGAGGTGAACATGCCCGTGTACGTGGCGGGGTTGGACCGCGGCGTCCGGCCGATCGGCGACTGGTCGATGTCGATGGCCTTGTCCAGGTGCTGCAGCCCTTCGATCGCCCGGTGCGGCCCCGGCCGCTGCTTGGCCCGGTAGAAATGCTGGCCCAGCCGGCGGGAAAGGATGTCGGTGATCAGCGAGGACTTGCCCGAGCCGCTTACGCCCGCCACGCAGACGAAGCAGCCGAGCGGGATGTCCACGTCGATGCACTTCAGGTTGTTGGCCTCGGCCCCCTTGATGGCCAGCCGCTTGCCGTTGCCCACCCGCCGCTGCCGGGGCATCGGGATCCGCCGGTCGCCCCGGAGGTAGGCGGCCGTGAGCGAGCGCTCGTCCCGCATCACCTCCGGGACCGGTCCCGCGGCGACGATGTGGCCCCCGCTCTCGCCCGCCCCGGGGCCGATGTCGACCATGTAGTCGGCGGCCCGGATCGTCTCCTCGTCATGCTCCACCACGATCACGGTGTTGCCCAGGTCGCGGAGCCGGAGCAACGTGTCGATCAGGCGCCGGTTGTCGCGCTGGTGCAGGCCGATCGACGGCTCGTCGAGGATGTACAGGACGCCCATCAGCTTGGAGCCGATCTGCGTGGCCAGCCTGATCCGCTGCGACTCCCCTCCGGAGAGCGTGGTCGCCGAGCGGTCCAGGGTCAGGTAGTCCAGTCCCACGTCGATCATGAACTGGAGCCGCTCGCCGATCTCCTTCAGGATGCCCCTGGCGATCGTGCGCTCACGCTCGGTCAGCGTCAGCCCCTCGAAGAACGCCGTGGCCTGCGTCACCGAGAGGGCGCAGACCTGCGCGATGCTCCGGTCGGCCACGGTCACGGCGAGCGACTCCGGCTTGAGGCGGGCACCCCCGCAGGCCGGGCAGGGGCGGTCGGACATGTACTTCTCGAGCTCCGCCTTGAGGTACTCGGACTCCGTCTCGTCGTAGCGCCGCTGCAGGTTGGCCAGCACGCCCTCGAACGTCGCTTCGTAGTGGCGGCGGACCCCGTACTGGTTCCGATACCCGAACTTGATCTTCTGCCGGCCGGATCCGTTCAGCAGGAGATCGAGCTGCTTTCTGGTCAGCTTCGACACCGGCGCGTCCATGTCGATGTCGGCGGCCGCGCAGACGGCCTCCAGCATCTCCGGGTAGAAGAACTGCGACTTGCTCCACGGCGCGATGGCGCCCTCCCGGAGCGAGAGCGCCGGGTTGGGGATCACCAGGTCCGGGTCCACCACGAGCTGCGAGCCCAGGCCGGTGCAGGTCGGGCAGGCGCCGTGCGGGGTGTTGAACGAGAAGTTGCGCGGCTGCGGCTCCGGCACGCTGATCCCGTCGTACGGGCATGCGTAGTCCTGGGACATGGAGATCTCGTCGCCGCCGTCCGCCGGGACGACCAGCACCGACCCCTGGCCGAGCTTCGCGGCCACCTCCAGCGAGTCCACGAGCCGGGTCCGCTGCTCGGGGCCGGTCACGACGCGGTCCACCACGACCTCGATGTCGTGCTTCTTGTACCGCTCGAGCGGGATCCGCTCGCCCAGCTCGTACAGCCGGCCGTCCACCCGGACGCGGGAGAAGCCCTGCTTGCGGATGTCCTCCAGCAGGCGCTCGTACTCGCCCTTGCGGCCGCGCACCACCGGGCCCATCAGCATCAGCCGCGTGCCGGCGGGCAGTCGCTCCAGGTGGTCGGCCATCTGCTCGACCGTCTGCTTCTCGATCTCGCGGCCGCAGATCGGGCAGTGGGGCCGGCCAACGCGGGCGAAGAGCAGGCGAAGGTAGTCGTAGACCTCGGTAACAGTGCCCACGGTGGAGCGCGGGTTCCGCGATGTCCCTTTCTGGTCGATCGAGATGGCCGGCGAGAGGCCCTCGATCACGTCGACGTCGGGCTTCTCCATCTGGCCCAGGAACTGGCGAGCATATGCGGACAGCGACTCGACGTAGCGCCGCTGGCCCTCCGCGTAGATGGTGTCGAAGGCAAGCGACGACTTGCCGGAGCCCGACAGCCCGGTGAAGACGACGAGGCGGTCCCGAGGGATCGAGAGCGTGAAGTCCTTGAGGTTGTGCTCTCTGGCTCCACGGACCGTGATCTGATCGGTGGGCACTGCTAGTCGATCCTCCATGCCCGCCGGCACCGCGAGGATGCCAGGATACCGGCCGCAGGTCGAGCGGGGACCTGCGCCAGCGGCCTTTGACCCACCATGCCATGACCCAGCGCTTCGAGGTTGGACATCTGTTCGCACATTGTCGCCGGGCGCGCCGCCTCGCCGCCAGCCCGGCCGCACATCGACCTGAACACGTTCGGGGGAACCGCCCATTCCAAATTTGGAGTACTATTGAACGTGTTCAAATCCATGTCAGGGGGAGTGCGAAGGTGGACCTCAGACTGGTCGAGTACGTGACGTACCTGGCCGTCAGCGTGTCGGTGACGGTCTGGGCCGGCAGGGCGCTGCACCGGTACGGAGCCCCGTACCTCGCCGACGTGCTTCGGAACCCGGAGCTCGCCGACTCCGTCAACCGTCTCCTCGCGGTCGGGTTCTACCTCGTCGGCCTGGGCGGTGCCGCCCTGCTGCTCCAGGTCGACGTCTCGATCGGCACGGCGGCCGACGTGGTCCGGGCCGTCGCCACCCGTCTCGGCCTGGTCCTGCTGCTGCTGGGCGGCCTGCACCTGGTCAACCTCGCGATCCTGCACCGGCTGCGCCGGCCGCCGGCGGCCGCCCCCAGGCCCGCGGCGGAGAGCCGGCCGCTGCCCATGACGGGCCGCTGGCCATAGTGATGGAGCAGGCCAGGACCGCCCGCGGCGAGCAGACGCGGGCGGCGATCTTCGACGCGGCCCTGGCCCTCTTCCGGGAACGCGGCTTCGAGGCGACCACGATGCGGGCGATCGCCGAGCGCGCCGGCGTGTCGCTGGGCGCCTCCTACCACCACTTCGCGTCCAAGAGCCACCTGGTCCTGGGCTTCTACCGCCACGTCCACGAGCGACACGTGGCGGCCTGCGAGCCCCTCCTGCAGCGCGAGCGGGACCTCGGCGCCCGGCTGCGCGGCGTGGTCCGGGCCGTGGTCATGACCTGCGAGCCTTTCCACGACGTCTCGGCCTCCATCTTCAGCACGGTCGCCGACCCGTCCAGCCCGCTCAACGCGTTCGGCGAGGCCGCCGCCGGGCTCCGCGACGACGTCATCGGCCTCTACGCCCGGGTCGTGGCCGGGTCTGACGCGCGCCTGCCGGAGGACATCGCGACCGAGCTGCCGCGCCTGCTCTGGCTCTACCAGATGGGCGTCCTGTACTTCTGGATGCTTGACTCGTCGCCCGGCCGGCTGCGCACGCTGGAGGTGGTCGACGAGACGTCGGACCTCATCGTGCGCCTGCTGGCGGTCGCCAACCTGCCCCCACTGCGCCGGTCCCGGCAGCGCCTCCTGGGTCTGGTCCAGAGCGTGGCGCGGGACGTAGGATGAGGCGATGGCGGGCCGTGGCGCGCTTCCCGGTCCCGGTAGTCTGGGCCGGATCGACTTCGGCAGGTCCACGCAGGACCAGGTCCCGGGCTTCATCGGCCTGATGCGGATCGTCCACACGGAGCCCACCGCGTCGGCGTTCGGCCGGCTGCTCGGCAAGGAGCTGCAGGCGCACGACTACCTGCAGCTCGCCCACCTGTTCGAGGAGATCAGCGTCCTCGCCCTCCACCGGCACCTCGCAGAGGAGCTGCTGTTCGACGCCTTCGCCTTCGACATGTACTGGGACGAGCTCCGGGAGGACGTGCTCAGGGTCCGCCAGCTCACCGGCAACGACAAGTTCTGCGAGAACTTCGAGATCGCCGCGGAGCGCGCCCGGCGCTATCGAACCGACTTCCCGCCGAAGCTGCGCTGGCAGCGCCGGGACCGGCCCGGCGACGGCCCGCCCGGCGGCCCCGGCCCCGGGCCGGCGGGCCCCCCTGAGCGCGACCCCAGCCCGGCCCCCGCCGCCACCGGCTGAGCCGGCCGAGCCGGGCGACCGTTACGACCCCGGTGAGGCTCCCAGGACGGCCCTGCCCATCAGCCGGGGTCCGACGCACAGGTGACGGCCGACCGCAGGCGACTTGCAAGATCGTGAGGAGACAGTCCCCTGCTCAGGTCGATCATCCAGCAGAACCGCTCGTGCTGAGACGCGTTCAAGCGGCAATCGTTGAGGGTCAGAAACGTCGCCATCGCTGCCAGCGCCGTCCGCTTGTTTCCCTCGATGAACAACTGCCCCTCGGCGATCCCATGTGCGAGCACGGCCGTCTGCAGCGCGAGGTCGGCACTCTGGTAGTGCGCATGGTTCTGCGGCCGCACCACCGCAGCCTCGAGGCCGTCGGGATTCCTCAGACGATCTCTGGCTTGCTGGACAGTGCAGCCGAACACCTCCGCATGCACCGCGAGGACGGCCTCACCGCTCAGGTAGACGATTCGTCTTCTTCCCCGCGTGACCGGCGGTCGTATTCAGCAAGCATGTCGAGGGCCTCCCGGTTGTCCGCGACGGCATGTCGAATCGCGTCCTGGAGCCTGCGCTCTCCCACGATTCTGATGTCCCCGTTCGGCAGTGCCTCGAGCAGCACCGTTGCCCCCTCGCGATATCCGATGTCCTCGAACTCGCGTGGCAGCGAGATGACATTGCTATTTCCGACTCGCCTGACCTTCACCGTTCTCATGTCACGAGTATATACGGGAATATACGTCTCCGCCGCCCCTGGCGGGGCCGCCTCCCCCGCGTGGGGGGCATCCTGTTTACGGGCCGCGGCGGCTGCGACGCCAGTTTCGGGCCGGGGCCGTCCGTGTCTTCGGGGCGGCGGCCATGGCCAGCGCGACGTCGGCGTCGTCCTCGCGGCCGTCCTCCCCGGACAGCCGCTTGCGGATCGCGATGATGCGGTCCCGCACCCGGGCCGCCTCCTCGAAGGCCAGCTCCTTCGAGAGCCGGCGCATCTCCTTCTCCAGGTCCCGTGCGATGGCCAGCAGGTCCTCGCGCGGCAGCCCGGCACCCGCCATCAGCTCGACCGCGTCCGCCTGCACGTCCTTCTCCTGGATCTCGAGCGCGTACACCGCCTTCTTGATGGTCTCCGGCGTGATCCCGTGCTCCGCGTTGAACGCGATCTGGCGGGCCCGGCGGCGCTCGGTCTCGTCGATGGCGCCCCGCATCGACTCCGTGACCCGGTCCGCGTACATGACGACGTGGCCGTCGACGTTGCGCGCGGCCCGCCCGATGATCTGGATGAACGGACGATAGGCGCGGAGGTAGCCTTCCTTGTCGGCGTCGAGGATCGCGATGAACGCCACCTCGGGCAGGTCCAGTCCCTCACGCAGGAGGTTGATCCCGACCAGCACGTCGAACGTCCCCAGCCGCAGGTCGCGCAGCACCTCGATGCGCTCCAGCGCGTCCAGGTCTGAGTGGATGTACCGGACCCGGATGCCGTACTCCTTCAGGTAGTCGGTCAGATCCTCCGCGAACCGCTTGGTCAGCGTGGTGACAAGGGAGCGCTGGCCGGCCTCGATGCGACGCCGGAGCTCCACCACCAGGTCGTCGATCTGCCCCTCCGTCGGCCGCACCTCGACGGCCGGGTCGACCAGGCCGGTCGGCCGCACCACCATCTCCACCACCCGCTGGGCCTTCTCCAATTCGTAGGGCCCCGGCGTGGCGGACACGTAGACGAGCTGGCCCGCCCGCTCGTCCCACTCCTCGAAGCTCAGCGGACGGTTGTCGAACGCGCTGGGCAGCCGGAACCCGTACTCGACCAGCGCCGCCTTCCGCGAGCGGTCGCCGCCCAGCATCCCGCCCAGCTGCGGCACGGCCACGTGCGACTCGTCCACGAAGATCAGCGCGTCGTCGGGCAGGAAGTCCAGCAGCGTGTAGGGCGCCTCGCCCGGCTGCCGCCTCGTCAGGTGCCGGGAGTAGTTCTCGATCCCGGCGCAGGTGCCCGTCTCGCGCAGCATCTCGAGGTCGAACATCGTCCGCTGTCGCAGGCGCTGCGACTCCAGCAGGCGGCCGTGCTCGTCGAACCAGGCGCACCGCTCCTCCAGCTCGGCCTCGATGTCGCGAAGGGCGAGCTCCAGCTTGTCCCGCGGGGTGATGTAGTGGCTGGCGGGGAAGATCTTGAGCTCGTCGCGGCTGCCCAGGATCTCGCCGGTGACGCCGTCCAGCTCCTGGATCCGGTCGATCTCGTCCCCGAAGAACTCGACCCGGTAGACCCGCTCCTCGGCCGCGGGCACGATGTCCACGACGTCTCCCCTGACCCGGAAGCGCAGCCGGCCCAGGTCGTAGTCGTTGCGCTCGTAGAGCATCTCGGTCAGCTTGCGGAGGAAGATCTCGCGCCGGATCGACTCGCCCCGCTTCACCTCGAGCGACTCGCCCAGGTAGTCGTCCACCGAGCCGATGCCGTAGATGCAGCTCACGCTGGCGACGACGATCACGTCCCGCCGGGTCAGGAGCGAGGTCGTGGCCCGGTGGCGCAGCCGGTCGATCTCCTCGTTCCGGCTGGAGTCCTTCTCGATGTAGGTGTCGCTCCTGGCGATGTACGCCTCGGGCTGGTAGTAGTCGTAGTAGCTGACGAAGTACTCCACCGCGTTGTGGGGGAACAGGCGCTGGAACTCCGCGCAGAGCTGGGCGGCCAGCGTCTTGTTGGGGCTCAGGACGAGGACCGGACGGCCGAGCTCCTGGAGCACCCAGCTCATCACGTTCGTCTTCCCGCTGCCGGTGACGCCCATCAGGACCTGCTCGCGGAGGCCACTGCCGACGCCCTCCACGAGCTGCTCGATCGCCTGCGGCTGGTCGCCCTTCGGCTCGAAGGGCGCGTCGATGCGGAAGGGGCTGGCCATCTCGCTCACGCCATTGTACGTCGAACGGACGTTCCCGCCGTCCGCGCCGAACCCGGCTCAGCCGGGCAGTGAGAGGATGACCGCCTCGACCACCGTCCCGGCCGGGATGCCCCGCTCGCCGGGCGGCACGCGCACCAGCGCGTGCGCGCCGGCGAGCGACATGAGCCGCGACGACGACTGGGAGCCCGTGGTCTCTGCCACCAGGTCGGCCCCCTCCCGGCGCAGCGTCACCCGCTGGAACTCGGTCCGGTCGGCCGAGGCCTGGGCCGTGTAGCCGAGGCGCACCGGCAGCGTGGGCCGCTGGAGCGTGGCGAACCCCTGCATCTTCCGCAGCGCCGGCCGGACGAACACCTCGAACGTGACCAGGGAGGACACCGGGAAGCCGGGCAGACCGAACGCCAGGCGGCCACCCGGCAGGGTGGCGAACGTGAACGGCTTGCCGGGTCTGAGGCGCACGCGCCCCAGGTGCACCTCGCCCAGCGACTCCAGCAGCGGCTTGACCAGGTCGTGCGAGCCCACGGAGACGCCCCCCGATGTCACCAGCACCTCGTGCCCGGCCAGGGCCTCCACGACCAGCGTCCGCAGCGGCTCCGGGCGGTCCGGCGCGACGCCGAGCAGCGTGACCTCAGCGCCCGCCTCCCGCAGGGCCGCGAGCAGCGCCCAGCGGTTCGAGTCGACGACCTGGCCCGGCCCCGGGGTCTGCCCTACCTCGACCAGCTCGTCTCCCGTGGACATCAGCGCCACCCGCGGTCGGCGGTGCACCGGCAGGTCGGGCAGCGACAGCGCGGCCGCCAGGCCCAGCTCCGCCGCGCCCAGCGGCTCGCCCCGGCGCAGGACGAGGTCCCCCCGACGCAGGTCGTCGCCCGGCCGGTGGTAGTTACGGCCGGCGGGGACGCCCTGGGGGACGCGCACCCAGCCGTCGCCCTGCTCGACGTCTTCGACCATCACCACGGTGTCGGCCGCGGCCGGCAGGACTCCGCCGGTCAGGATCCGGGCCGCGGTGCCCGCCGGGAGCTCGCCGGCGAACGGGCGCCCGGCGGCCGACTCGCCGGCGACCCGGAGCCGGCCGCCGCCGTCGGCCGAGCGGACCGCGTACCCGTCGACCGCGCTGGCCGGGAAGGGCGGCAGGTCGGCCGCGGCCAGCACGTCGCCGGAGAGCACGCGGCCGAAGCAGTCCGCGAGATGGACCTCCTCGGACGGCAGCACCGGCGTGCGCTCGAGCACCAGGGCAGCCGCCTCATCAGCGTCCACCAGGGGGTACGCCGACGCCTTCATCGGGTCCTCACCACCAGGAAAGCTTAGGTGGCCGCGGACCGACCCTGCGGGCCCTACTCGTACCGGATCGCCTGGACGGGGTCGAGCCGCGACGCCCGCAGCGCCGGCAGCATGCCGCTCACGGCACTGACCAGGATCGCGAGCACGATGCCGAGCAGCCCGATCCACGGGTTGAGCTGGAACAGGCGCAGCCCGGAGCCGTCCCCCTGGCTGTGCGCCACCTGGTCGATGAGCGAGTTGCCCACGCCCGCCAGCAGGTCGGCGACCGCCACGCCGACCAGCCCGCCGGCGACGCCGATCATCGCCGACTCGGCGACGAAGACCATAGTGAGGTCGCGCGCGCGACAGCCGAGCGCCTTGTAGACGCCGATCTCCCTGGTCCTCTCGAGCACCGCCGAGAACATCGTGTTCGCGATGCCCAGCGCGGCCACCGCCAGCGCGATGACGGCCAGGCCGGTCAGCGCGATCTCCACGTAGTTCAGCCGCTGCGCGAACGCGCGCAGCTCGTCCTCGTTGGTGGTGGCGGAGTAACCAGCCTGCTGGGCTTCGTCGCGCACGCCGCCCACGTGGGACAGGGAGTCGGCCACCAGGGTCACCCCGACGTAGGGATCGCGGGTCCAGGCCGGGTTGGCGCTCAGCAGGTGGTCGGTGAAGACGTTGGCCGTGAGGTACGGGAGGAGGGCCCAGGAGGGATCCCCGCCGGGCGCCCCGCTGGCCACTCCGACCACCGTCAGCACCAGCGACTGCGGCTCCCTGGCCTCAGGGCCGCCGGTGCCCGGCGGCCCCTGGAGCAGGCCGGTGAACCTCACCTTCTTGCCGATCGCGTCAGCCGGCGCCCAGCCCATCCGCTTCGCCTGGTCGGCGGTGAGGACCACCTCGGCCGCGCTGTCGTCCGAGGGCAGGGCGCCGGCCACCAGGATGTCCGGCCGGGGCGTCCCCGAGCGCTTCGGCGGCAGGCTGACCACCGCTGCCGGCGCAGTCGCCTTGGAGCCGTCGGCGCCGATCGTCCCGCCCACGATGGTATGGCCCCAGCCCAGCTGCACGTCGCCCATGTTCTGCAGCGTGGCGAGGGCCTCCGCGTTCAACGGCCGCGCCTGGCTTCCGGGCAGCGCGCCGTGGATCTCCACCGCCTGCAGCTGCGTGTCCGCTGCGACGGTGTCCACCACCTGGCGCTGGATGCCGGCGGCCAGGGAGAGGATCATGCTCATGACCCCGATCCCGATGGCCACGCCCGCCGCCGTGATCGCGGTCCGCAGCGGCCGCCGGCCCACGCTCTGGAGGCCGAGCTTGAAGGCGTCGCCGCGGGAGAGCCGCCGGGGCGGGTCGAGCTGCTCGGGCGCCCGGCTGGTGCGCCGCGCCGACTGCGTGCCGGGGACGACCCGGCCGTCGCGCAGCCGGATGGCCCGGTCGGCCCGGCGGGCGACCTCCGGGTCGTGGGTGACCAGGATCACGGTCGCGCCCTGTCGGCTGAGCTCCTGCAGGAGATCCAGAACCTCGGCGCCGCGGGAGGAGTCCAGGTTGCCCGTCGGCTCGTCGGCCAGGATCAGGCCCGGCCGATTGGCCAGCGCCCGGGCCACGGCGACCCGCTGCTGCTCGCCGCCCGACAGGCGGCCGCCTCGCACCCTGGCCCGGTGGCCCAGGCCGACCAGCTCCAGCAGGCGGCGGGCCCGCTGGCGGCGCTCCCCGGCCGGGACGCCGGCGAGGAGCATCGGGAGGGCCACGTTGTCCTCAGCCGAGAGCGAGGACATCAGGTTGAACGTCTGGAAGATGATGCCGATCCGCTGCAGCCGGTAGTCGTCCAGGTGCGTCCGGTTGACCTGGTCGAGCGCCGCGCCGGCCGCGTAGATGCGTCCTGCCGAGGGCCGGTCCAGGCCCCCCAGCAGGGCGAGCAGGGTCGACTTGCCACCGCCCGACGGGCCCGTGATCGCCACGAACTCGCCGGGCGCCACCTCGAACGAGACGCTCTCCAGCGCGGCGACGGTCACGTCGCCCGACTTGAACACCCGGCTGACGTCGTCGGCCCGGATCCCGAGCGGCTGGCCGAGCAGGTCCCATGTCTCACCCCTGACGGACGCCGCGGGCCGGGCCGGGCGGGACTCCGGGGCGTCCAGCTCGTCCGGCTCCGGCGCCGCCCCCGGTGCCGCCTGCGGCGCGGCGGGGCCGGGCAGTCGGGGCGGCGGCGCTGGCGCCGGCGGGGGCGGCGGGGGCGGGAAGGCCGGCGGCCGCCCAGCTCCGGGCAGCGGCGGCCTCGTCGTCACCGGGGCGGACCCGAAGGACGGCTGTCGCACGGGCCCGGGGACCGACCGGGCGCCGGTCGGCGGCGCCGCCGCGCCGGCCGGCGGTGGCACGCCGGGCGGGGCGGGCCGGGCTCCAGGCGGCGGGGCGGCGCTCGGGCCAGCCGGCCCGCGGCCCGGCACCGGCCCGGGCCTGGTGGCCGGGGTCCCGGCGGCCGGCGGGATCGGCGGCGGCGGCGGCCGGAGGCCGCCCGTGGAGGGCCCCGCCGGAACTCCCGGCGGCCTCGCCGTCGGCGCCGTGGGCCGCGACGGCGGACCGCCCGGCGCCGGCCCCGAGACGGGCGAAGCCAGGGCGTCCCCCAGCCGCGGCCTCGGCGCAGCGGGCGGCGGCGCCGGCGGCGCGGCGGCCGGCGGCGCGTCCGGCGCCTGCGCACCGGGTGGCGGCGGCGCGACCGCGCTGCCGCCTCCGGCCCGGCTGTCCCAGCCCGCCGAGGGCGGCGGCGGGGACGGTCGAACCGCGGCAGGCGGACTGCCGGCGGCGGACGGGCCCCCCGACGCCCTCGCCGTGGCTCTCGACGGCGGCGCGGGCGGCTCGGCGCCCGCCGCCCTCCCGATGGGCAGCCGAGGGGGTACCGGTGGAGGCGGCACGCCGGTGGCAGCCGACCGGCCCGAGACGCCGGGCAGCGGCCGCCGGGGCGGGACCGCCGGCGGCGGTGCGCCCAGGCCCGCCGGCGGCTGGGGTCTGCCCGAGAACGCCGCACCCTCGCCGAACGGGGGGCGAGGCGCCGCCGCCGGTGGCGCCTCGCTACCGATCGGCCTGGTCGGCCGGGTCGGCTCCTCGGGCTGCATCGGCGACGCCGCCCGCCGGGGGACAGGCGCCGCCGGCGGCCGGGTCGCCTGGGGCGCCGGCGGCGGCGGCGGCCCGGTTCCTGGCACGGGCGGCGGCGGTGGCGGCGCCTCGACCGGTCTCGGCGCGGCCGGCCGGGAGGTTGACAGAGGCGGCAGCGGAGGGCGGCCCGACAGACGCGGCGGCACGGCTCCGGGCGGGCGCGGACCCACGCCCGTCGCCTGCGGGCTGCCGGCCGGCCGGGGCGACGTGGGGGGCGCCTGCGGACTCGGCGCCTGACGGGGGCCGGCGGCCGGCTGGTCGCCGCCAGGGCGGCCGCCCGTCACCGGCGCCGACGGGCGCGACGCCGGCCCGTGCCGTGACGGGCGCGATCCGGACCGCGACCCGTCCGCGGCGTCAGCCTCGCGGGGCGCGTCCGGGACCTCGGGCCCCTTCCCGACATCCTCGTCGGCCTCCGAACCCGGAGCCGGTTCGTCTGCGAAGCGCTCGGACTCGCTCAGCGGTCCCCGACCTCGTCCAGCACCCACGCAAGATACGCCCGCGACCCGCCGGTGATCGGCACCTCGAGGATCTCGGGATTCCGGCCCGAGTGCAGGGCCCGGAGCTCCGCCTGCGCCTCCTCAGAGCGTTCCCTCGACGTCTCGACCAGCAGCAGCGCACCGTGCTCCCGCTGCAGCCTCCCCTCCGAGAGGCGAAACGAGTGGACTGCCGGCAGCACGGAGCCGCTGGCGGCCAGCCGCCTGCCGACCAGCGCCTCACCAATCCGCTCGGCCTCGGCCCGGTCAGGCGCTCCCGCGATCAGCAGCACCGCACCGGTGCCCGCGCCGCTCACCCGGCAGCCCGCGGCCGGTCCAGCCAGGCGATGGCGCCTGCCAGGGCCGCGCCGCCGAGCAGCAGGCCGCCGAGCACATCCGACTGCCAGTGGACACCCAGGTAGAGACGATCAAGAGCCATCAATCCAATCAGGAATCCCGCCGAGACCACGACCGCCCTCCGCACTCGGCCGGACGCCGACAGGCGGACGACGACGAAGGCGCCTAAACCATAGACCAACAGGGTGCGCATCATGTGGCCGCTCGGATAGCTCCCACCGAGTGTCAGCGTTCCCCCGTGCAACATCGTTACGACGCTCGGGCCATCCGGGTGGAAGAAGGCGCGTGGCGGGGGCTGGTGGACCACGCCCTTCTCCACCAGCTCGAGGATCTCGACCAGCGGGAACGCGAGCAGCGCTGCCACCTCGGACCGGAACCCCCTTCGCCAGAGCGCCACCGCAAGGCCGACCGCGAGCACCGTGGTCACCTCGATCCCACCCAGGACCGCGATCCCCTGCGCGACCGGGGCGGCCGCGGGCGTCCAGGCTCGCGCGAACAGCCGGGCCACCTCCAGGTCGAACGGGCCGGCCGCCCCGGCGGCCACGAGCGACGTGTAGACCACGAACCCGATGGCGAGGAGCGCGAGCGCGGCCAGCGGCCTGGTCAGGGTGGGCGTCAGCGCTGGCACCGCCGGCAGAAGACGGTCGTCCGCCCCGCCAGCCGCAGCGTGGCGAGCGGCCTGCCGCAGCGCGGGCACGGCTCTCCCCCTCGCCCGTACACCTGGAGCAGCTCCTGCTCCCCGCCCATGTTCCCCCAGGCGTCGCGATAGTCGTCGACCGAGCTGCCCCGGTTCGCGATCGCCTCCCGGAGCAGCTCGCCGAGGGCGCCGTGGAGCCGGCTGACCGCGCGGCGGCTCAGCTCGCCGGCGGGGCGGTCGGGGCGGACGCGGGCGCGGAAGCACGACTCGTCCGCGTAGATGTTGCCGACGCCGGCGATCACCACCTGGTCCAGCAGCAGCGCCTTGACCGGCGCCCGGCGCCCGTGCAGGCGCCGGTACAGGTCGGCGGCCGTGAACGCCGGGTCGAGCGGCTCGGGCCCGAGCCTCGGCATCCTGCGGGCGCCGACGAGCGCGGCCTCGGTGCCGAGCAGAAGGCGGCCGAAGCGGCGGACGTCGCGGTAGCGAAGCTCCCCGTCCCCGTCCAGGTGGAACACTGCGTGCAGGTGGTCGGGTTCTGGCGTGCCGGGCGCCACGCAGCGCCACTCGCCGGTCATGCCCAGGTGGACGACCAGCAGGTCGCGGGGGCCGGCACTCCCGTCCAGGTGGTGCAGGATGTACTTGCCTCGCCTCGTCACCGCCTCGATGCGGCGGCCCTGGAGCTCGGCCACGAACCGGTCCGGCTCGGGATGGCGCACCACGCCGGGGAAGCGGAGGTCGCAGCCCAGCACGGTCCGGCCGACCAGGTGCGGGCGCAGGTCGCTGGCGATGGTCTCGACCTCGGGCAGCTCAGGCAAGCCGCGGCCTCAGGCGACCACCGTGGCCAGCCTGCGCATGTCCGCCCAGTTGGGGCCCGCCTTGGCCTCGACCTCCAGCTTGCTCGACAGCTCGTAGGCCCCGGTCATGATCCGGGGCACCATCTCGGCGAAGCCGCCGACCTCGGACTCGGGCACCTCGAACACGAGCTCGTCGTGCACCTGCAGCAGCATGCGGCCGGCCAGCCCGCCGTCGCGCATCTCCCGGTGCAGCCGCACCATGGCGATCTTGATGATGTCCGCAGCCAGGGACTGGATCGGGAAGTTGATCGCCATGCGCTCGGCGGCCTGCCGGAGCTGGTAGTTGGGCGAGCGCAGGTCGGGGATCGCGCGCCGGCGGCCCGTCGCGCTCACGACGACGCCAGCCTCCCGTGCCTCGCGGCGCACGTTGTCCAGCCACTCCTTCAGGCGCCCGTACGTGCTCCAGTACTCGCGCAGGAACGCGCGCGCCTCGTCCCCGGGGATGCTGAGCTGCTGCGAGAGCCCGTATTCGCCCTGGCCGTAGATGGAGCCGAAGTTGGCCACCTTGGCCAGCCGGCGCTGGTTGGCGTCGACCGCGTCCAGGGGCACCCTGAACACCCGCGCCGCGGTGGCCGCGTGGATGTCGTGGCCCGCCTCGAAGGCGGCCAGCATCTGCGGGTCCTTGCTCAGGTGGGCCGCCACGCGGAGCTCGATCTGCGAGTAGTCGGCCGCGAACAGCGCGTGGCCGGGCCGGCTGGCCCGGAAGGCGCGGCGGATGCGCTGGCCCAGCTCGGTCCGGATCGGGATGTTCATCAGGTTCGGGTTCGACGAGCTGAGCCGGCCCGTGGCGGTCGAGGCCTGTCCGAACGAGGTGTGCACCCGTTCGGTCGCCGGGTCCACCAGGCCGGGCAGCGCGTCGACGTACGTCGACTTGAGCTTGCTGAGCTGCCGGTAGTCAAGGATCAGGCCCACGATCGGGTGCTTGTCCCGCAGGCCCTCCAGGGTGTCTGCGTCCGTCGAGTAGCCCGTCTTGGTCCGTTTGCCGACCGGCAGCCGGAGATCCTCGAAGAGGAGCTTGGCCAGCTGCTGGGTCGCGTTGAGGTTGAAGCGGTAGCCGGCGATCTCGCCGACCTCCGACTCCAGCGCGGAGAGCTGCTCCTGGAGCTCCTCCTGCATGTCGCGGAGGTAGGGCACGTCGATCGCCACCCCCTCCGCCTCCATGTCCGCCAGCACCTCCGCCAGCGGCAGCTCGACCTCGTGGAACAGGTAGTCGACGCCCAGGTTGACCATCTCGGCCCGGAGCCGCGGGTGCAGGTGGAGGATCGCCTGGGAACGGCGTCCAGCGTAGTCGGCGCATTCCTGCGGCGCGCAGCCGGCGGCCGGGCGGGCGCCGCGGCCGGTCCCCAGGAGCTGGTCGGCCGGCATGAGCTGCATGCCCAGGAACTCCCGGGCCAGGTCCTCGAGCCGGGGATCCCGCGACCCGGCGCCGAGCAGGTACGCGGCGAGGTGCGTGCTGAACCCCCATTGGCGCGCGTCCACGCCCATCGCCGAGAGGGCCAGCTGCATCTCCTTGACGTCGTGCGCCAGCAGCGTCCGGCCGGCCAGCGCCGGCCCCAGGCCGGCCACCAGCCTCGCGGGGACGTACCACGCGCGCTCCCCGGCGGCGACGCCCAGCCCGACCTGCGTGCCCGATCTGGGCTGGCCGTCCCAGAGCCCGAACAGGGCAACCTCGTCGGCCGCCTCGACCGACTTGCGGACCTCGGCCACGTGCTCGTCCCCGACGAGCGAGACCGCGCCGGCTGCCTCAACCGGCTCCAGCGCCAGCCTCGGCTGCACCGGCACGGCGTCTGGCGCGGGCAGCCGGGCGAGGAGCTGGCGGAACTCCAGCTCGTCGAAGACCTGGCGGGCGCGATCGGCGTCGTACCTGAGCCACCGGGCCCGGTCCAGTTCCAGCTCGACCGGCACGTCGGTCCGGATGGTCACCATCCGCTTGCCCAGCCGGACCTGGTCCGCGTGCGCCTCCAGCGCCGACCGCACCCGGCCCTCCTTGAGCTGGTCCAGGCTCTCGAGCAGGTGCTCGACGGTCCCGAATTGCTGGACCAGCTGGGCGGCCGTCTTGTCCCCCACGCCAGGCACCCCCGGGATGTTGTCCGACGTGTCGCCGCGCAGGGCCTTGTACTCGATCAGCTGGACGGGCTCGAAGCCGTACCGCTGCCGCACCTGGTCCGGCCCGTACACCATCGTGTCGGTGATGCCCCGCCGGGGGACCAGGGCCTCCACCGCACCGGTCACCAGCTGCAGACAATCGAGGTCGCCGCTGACGATCGTGACGGCGACGCCGGCCGCCTCCGCCTTGCGGGCCAGCGTGCCGATCACGTCGTCGGCCTCGTAGCCCTCCACGCCGTAGGTCGGCACCGAGAGCGGGTCCAGGACCCTCCGCACCAGGTCCATCTGCGGGCGCAGGTCGTCCGGCATGGCCCGCCGGCCCTGCTTGTACTCGGCATACTCCTGGCTGCGGAAGGTCGGCCGCCCGGTGTCGAACGCGGCGATCACGTACTCAGGACGGCTGGAGAGGACCGTGGCCACCATGGAGGTGAAGCCGTACGCCGCGTGAGTCACCACCCCCTGCGAGGTGCTCAGCGGGGGCAGCGCGAAGAAGGCACGGTAGATCAGGCTGTGCGCGTCGATCAGGACGAGCCGTCCCCGCCGGGGTCCCCTGGCCATCACGTCATTCTCCCTCAACGAGCCGCGTGGCCCCCAGGTGGCTAGTACCGGGTGCGGCAGAGGCGGGTGCCCACGCGCCAGGGGCGACGTTAGACTTAGGCCAAGGAGGCGTTGCAACGGACGATCCCATCGAGGTCAACGTCGACAGCATTCGCGTGCACCTGCCGACGGGCCAGCACGTCGTGATCCTGAAGGAGAAGCATGCTGATCGCTATCTCCCGATCTGGATCGGCCCCTTCGAGGCCAACGCGATCGCAATGAAGATCCAGGGCATGGCGCCGGACCGGCCGGTCACCCACGACCTCATGAGCGCGACGTTCGGCGAGCTGGGCATCTCGGTCAGCCGGATCGTCGTGACCTCCCTCACCGAGGAGGTCTTCTTCGCCCGGCTCCACGTCAGGCAGAACGGCCGCGAGGTCGACGTCGACTCCCGGCCCAGCGACGCCATCGCGCTGGCCGTTCGGTTCGAGTGCCCCATCTACGTGGCTGCGGAGGTCCTGGATCGGGCCGGCGTGATCCCCGAGAAGGACGAGGAAGACGAGGAGCGAGGTGGCGAGAAGCTCGACGAGGATCGACTCGCCGTCTTCCGCGACCTGGTCAACAGCCTGAATCTGCCGGACCTGCCCGACGAGCCCGGCGGGCGCAGGGGGTCGTCCAGCAGCTGACCGCGCAGGCCCAGGCGGAGCTGCTGGTCCGCATCGTCACGGCGCTGGTGCTGGGAGCGGCGATCGGGGTCGAGCGGACGCGGCGGGGCCATCCGGCCGGATTCCGGACGATGGCCATGGTGTGCACGGGCGCGTGCCTCTTCACGCTGCTCGGCGCCGAGGTCTTCTCGCGGAACACCGATCCCACCCGGATCGCGGCACAGGTGGTCACCGGGATCGGCTTCCTCGGCGCCGGCGCGATCCTCCAGGGCCGGGCCGGGATCAGGGGCCTGACCACGGCGGCCACCATCTGGGTAGTGGCCGCCATCGGCATGGCGGCCGGCTTCGGCGTCTACGTACTCGCAGTGGGATCCGCGGTGATCGTCCTGGGCGCACTGCTGATCATGCGCGTGGTGCGGCGCCGGCTGGCCGCCGGGGTCGTCGTCGGCGACCTCGACGACGAGGGGTGAGCAGGTCGGGTCGCAGAGCCCCACCTGCCCTTCGGGCCCCGGCGAGTCGCAGATGCCCCCCCTCCGGCCCTCCGGGCCCCCTCCCCCGCGAGGGGGGAGGGGGGCTGTTCCCCGTCCATGCGTTATGGTTGCCCTGCACCGCCTATGAGCCAGCCCCGGGTCGCCGTCGTCACCGACTCCACCGCTGACCTCGCCCCCGACCTGGCCGCCGAGCGCGGGGTCACGGTCGTCCCGCTGACGGTCACGGTGGCCGGCCGCGAATACCTCGACGGCGTGGACATCGGCCCCGACGAGTTCTACGCGCTCCTGCCGGCCTCGGCGGGCCCCGCCACCACCTCCCAGCCGGCGCCGGGACGCTTCGCCGAGGTCTACGACCGGCTGCTGGGCGAGCACGACGCCGTCGTCTCGCTGCACATCTCGCGCCGCCTGAGCGGGACCTGGGAGGCCGCGCGCCAGGGGGCGGAGATGGTGGACGCCGCCCGGGTCCACGTCGTGGACTCGGAGATGGTCTCCATGCCGCTGGCGCTGCAGGTGCTCGCCGCGTCGGCGATGGCCGCGGTCGGCGAACCGGCGGACGCCGTCCTGGACCAGGTGGCCACGATCCGGCAGGGCATGCGCGTCTACTTCATGGTCGCCACCCTGGAGTACCTGCGGCGGGGCGGCCGCATCGGCCGTGCCAGCGCGCTCGTCGGCTCCGTCCTCCAGGTCAAGCCCGTCCTGACGCTGCAGGACGGGCAGGTCGCACCGCTCGAGCGGGTCAGGACCCAGGAGCGGGCGCTCTCGCGGGTGATCGACCTCGCCGGCCAGGTGGAGCGGCCGGTGTGCGCGCTCGTGGGCCACGCCGCCGCGCAGGAGGCGGCGGAGCGGCTCGCCCACGCGCTGGAGCCGCACAGCGAGTCGCTCATCGTGGCTTCCCTCGGGCCGGTGGTGGGTGCCCACGCGGGGCCCGGCACCGTCGGCGTGGGCTGCTACCCGGCGCGTCTGTTCCCGCTGGGCCTCAGGCGGCTGGGCTCGGTCGCCGCCACGTAACGGCGCCGGGCCTGGCGAGCTTCTCCAGGCGGCCGGCGAGGCTCATGGACTGCAGGTGCGCCAGCCCCTCCTGGAGCGCCATCCGCATGTCGTGCAGGTTCTGGCGGCGGCCCCAGATGGCGATCGCCACCCGCCACCCGTCCAGCTCGCGGTCCCCGATGACCTCCTCGATCTGGTCCTTGCGGCGCCGGTGGTGCTCGACCATCACGGCTGCCCGCCCGGCCGCGTCGTGGAACGGCCGGCCGTGGCCGGGCAGGACCAGCGAGGGGCGCAGCGCTACTAGTCGCTCGAGTCCGGCCAGGTAGTCGTCGAGCGGGTTGGGGGTGCTCTGGGGATGCTGCCCGATGTTCGGCGTGTTGTTGGGCAGCAGCTGGTCGCCGGCGAACAGGATGCGGGAGCCAGGGTCGAACAGGCAGACGTGGCCGGGCGAGTGGCCGGGCGTCCACTCCACGCGCAGGCGCCGGCGGCCGAGCTGGACCAGCTCGCTGCCGTCGAGCTGGAGCGTCGGCGGCGCAGGCTTGACGAACTGCCGGAAGCCGCGCGAAGCGTTCTTCAAGAACTCGGCCTCGGCCTGCGGCACGCCGTGGATCGCGAGGTGGCTGCCGACCTCCTCGACGAGCTGTTCGATCTCCAGGTACCGGGGATGGACCATCGGCACCTCGAGCCGGTGCAGGTACAGCTCCGCCCCGTAGCGCTCGGTGAGCTGGCCGGCGCCGCCGTAGTGGTCCGGATGGATATGGGTGACCACGAGCCGGCGGAGCCGGCCACGGGGGCCGGCCAGCCGCTCGACCGCCTCCCGGATCGCGGCGAACGACTCCTCGGAGCGCATGCCGCAGTCGATCATGTCCACCCGGTCGCCGTCCGGGAAGAGGAAGCAGTTGACGTGCGTGTCCTCCCACGGGATTGGCAGCCGGAGCTCAAAGACCTGGGGAGTGACCTGGGTCAGCTCGACGGCCGGTGCGCGGTCTGTGGTCGCCGGAAGCGCGTCTGAATCGGCCATCCTACGCGTATAAGATGAACGTTCGACCGATGGCGCATGGCGTCATACAGTGGAGGATCGCATGACCGACCAGACTTCTGCCGACGTGACCGCCGACCAGGTTGTCGGCGAGATGCCGAACTACTTCGTCGCCGAGAAGGCAGGCAGCACCAGCGCCACCATCCAGTTCGACCTGACCGGCGAAGATGCTGGCAAGCGCTTCATCAAGATCGCCGACGGCAAGGCCACGTCCGGCAAGGGTGAGGTGGAGGCCCCGAACCTGACACTGATCGCGGACTCAGGCGACTTCGTGAAGATCTTCACGGGCGGCCTGGATCCGACCGCCGCGTTCATGAGCGGCAAGCTGAAGATCAAGGGCGACATGGGTCTCGCGATGCGCATGCAGTCGATGTTCCGCCGGCCCTGACGGCCGTTCGTCGGCTCGCCCAGTGGCATCCGGATCAGGACGCCCGCGGGCCCGTCCCGCGGGCGTCCTGGCGTCCCGGTTCGAGTTCGTTCAGACCCTCGTCGGCCGCCTCCACGCAGCCGGGAGTGGCCAGTCGCGAGGCTACGAATAATCGTCTTGACGCCTGTTGGAAATGTGATAGTCTGGGGTCCCCCCGCTTGTCGTCCACGGCAGGAGGTGTGCCCTCGATGACGGAGAAGGATCAGGAAAGAATTGTCCGACTCGAAGCGAATCGTGCTGCCCTGCAGAGGCTCGCCAGCCAGTTCCAGGAGGAGGCTGGTCTGAACCGCCCGATCGCCGACAGCATGGGCGGCGTCCTCACGCGCGACTACGAAGACACCGACTTCGCCCAGGTCATGAGCGACCGCGAGGTGAACGACCGTCTGGTCCAGCTGCTGTCGGAGAACCGGGAGCAGGTGGAGCGTGCGCTGAGCCGCCTCGCCGAAGGCAAGTACGGGGAATGCGAGGACTGCGGGAACCGCATCCCGACCGAGCGGCTTCGATTCCGGCCCGAGGCGACCCGGTGCGTCGACTGCCAGGGCCGCTGGGACCGCCTGAACCGGAGGTCGGCCTGACGGCCTGACGGCGGAAGCTGCGCCAGGGCGTGGCGCCGCCGGCCCGAGCCCCCGCCCCTGCTGCCGCCTGCGCGGCGGCGGGCGAGGGATGCGGCCGGCGGCCCCTGCCGGCGCCAGGGGCCGCCGTCCTCTACACGAGCCCGTAGACCACCGACTTCTGCTCGGTGTACTGGTAGAACGCCTCCAGGCCGTGCTCCTTGCCGAAACCGGACTCCTTGGTCCCGCCGAACGGCAGTTCGTCGTGCGCGACCTGCAGGGCGTTCACCCAGGTGTAGCCCGCTTCCAGCTCCTGCACCGCGCGGTGGGCCGCCTTCATGCTGGACGTCCAGATCGACGACCCCAGGCCGAACGGCGAGTTGTTCGCCCTGGCGATACCCTCGTCCAGGTCCTTTATTCGCATCACGGGCAGCGCGGGCCCGAACACCTCCTCGGTCACCATCCGGGAGTCGTCCGGCACGTCGACAAGGATCGTCGAGTTGATGAAGTTGCCGCGGTCGTACTCGGGACCCTCCGGCCGGCCGCCGCCGAACACGATCGTGGCGCCGCGCTCCACCGCGTCCTGGACCTGCGCCTCGACCTCGGCCCTCTGGCCGGCCGTGTGCATCGGTCCCATCCGGCTGTCGGGACGCATGCCCTCTCCGGGCTTCTGCCGCTTCGCCCTCGCGATCAGCCGCTCCAGGAGCGGGTCGAACACCGCGTCCTGCACGTACAGCCGTTTGATGGCGAGGCAGGCCTGGCCACAGTTGAAGAAGCGCCCGATGGAGACGGCCTTGGCGGCCTCGTCGAGGTCGGCGTCGTCGAGGACGATGCAGGGGTCCGACCCGCCCAGCTCCAGGACCACCTTCTTCAGGAACGGCGCCGCGGCCGCCATCACCCGCTTGCCGGTCGGCGTCGAGCCGGTCAGCGCCACCTTGCGGATCAGGGGGTGGGTCACGATCGCCTCGCCGGTGCCCTGGCCGAGCACCACGTTGACCACGCCCTCCGGCAGGCCGCCCTCGATCAGCGCCTCGATGCAGCGAAGCGTCGACAGGGGGGTCGTGGACGAGGGCTTCAGCACGACGGCGTTGCCGGCCGCGATCGCCGGCGCGACCTTGTTCGCGGCCAGCGTGAGGGGGAAGTTCCACGGCACGATGGCGCCGGTGACGCCGATCGGCCGGCGCAGGACCAGGCCGTAGGTCGTGGTGTCCGGCAGGGACACGTACTCGCCGTGGATCTTGTCCGCGAGGTCGGCGAACCAGGCGATGTTCTCGCCGAACCGGCGAGCCTCGATGCGGGACTCCAGGATCGTCTTTCCCTGCTCTGCGGTGAGGACCGGGGCGATCTCCTCGACCCGGCCCAGCATGTGCTCGGCCGCCTGATGGAGGACGCGAGCGCGCTCGTTCGGCGGCCGCTTCGCCCAGGCCACCTGCGCCCGCTCAGCGGCGCGAGCCGCGCGGTCGACGTCCTCGGGCCCGCCGCTGGGGACCTCGTCCACCACCTCGCCGTTGGCCGGGTTCAGGACCTGGTAGGTCTGGCCGGACGCAGCGCCGACGCGCTCGCCCTCGATGATCATCGTCGCCAATTGGGCATCCTCCTTAGCGGAGCACCGGAGTCATCCGACGGAACTCCGAATAATTATTCGCGCTCCCATCAGCGGGCGAGGCCAAGGCCTCGCCGCCACAACCGGAGGCGAACCATGGCAGTGAGTCTCGTGAAGGAGGGCGCGGTCGGGGTCGTCGTCCTGGACCGCCCGCCGGCGAACACATACGACTACGGTTTCCTCAGGGAGTTCGGCGCGGCCGTGGACGATGCCCGCTACGACGACGGCGTCCGGGCCGTCGTGGTGGCCAGCGCCTCCGAGCGGTTCTTCTCGTCCGGCGCGGACGTCGCCGCCTTCCGGGCCGGTTCTGCGAGCCAGCGGGCCATGACCGCGCTGCTCGCCCACGAGGTCTTCCGCAAGCTCGAGAACACGCCGATGGTGTTCGTGGCAGCCATCGCTGGTCACGCCCTGGGAGGCGGCCTGGAGCTGGCGCTGGCCTGCGACCTGCGCTTCGCCGCCCGCGGCTCCTACCGCATCGGGCTGCCGGAGGTGAGCCTGGGCCTCTTCCCCGGGTCCGGCGGGACCCAGCGCCTGCCGCGACTGGTCGGCCTGTCGCGCGGGCTCGACCTGATCGTCACGGCCCGGACCCTCGGCCCGGAGGAGGCCGCCGATATGGGGATCGTCGACCGCCTCTTCGACGACGCGGCCGCCTGCCGGGCGGCCGCGATCGAGTACTGCGCCAGGCTGGCGGCGGGGCCGGCCGAGGCCATCGGCCGGGCCAAGGTGGCGACGTCGGTCGGCTACGGGGGCTCGCTCGACGCCGGCCTGGCGATCGAGCGGGAGGCGATCGCCAGGGTGTTCGCCACGGAGGACGCACTCGAGGGCATCACGGCGTTCGCCGAGAAGCGCCAGCCCCAGTTCGGCGGTCGCTGAGCGCCGGACGACGACCCGCCGGCCGCCGCCACGGAGCGGACCGAGGGCGAGACGGCCGCCTCGCCCTCCGACCTCCCGGCTCCCGGCCGGCTGGCCAGGGCCGCGGCCCTTAGCTCCCGCGGGCGAACGCGAAGTCGGCTGACCTCGGGCTCCGCTTCGAGTCTCCGATCCTCACCCGGTCCGGGGCCGGCCGTCCGTCGAAGAGCGTGTCGAACGCCAGGGTCTGGTGCTCGGCCTCGCCCCGGCGCTCGGCCGGGCAGCTCACGTGGAAGTCGACGCCGTCGATGGAGGCGAACGTGTGGAAGTCGTAGAGGAGGACGTCCTGCCCGCTCAGCGAGACGTGGTCGTCCCGCTCGTCGCGGACCGTCCGGACGTCGACGAAGCTGCCGGCGGAGAGCCGGATCGTGCCCGTGTAGTGATGGTCCGTCGGCCGCTGGTCGGTGGCCCTGACGTGCCAGCCGTCCCCGTCGTGCCACACGTAGACGGCGCCGGCGTCGCCGGCGTCGAACCCGTCCGGGCGGCCCTCGGGGCTGATCGCGCCCACCCAGACGCGCGCGTCGCAGCGGGCCCGGGCGGCGGCCGGCGTCGTGGAGGCGGGAGACGCCTGCCGCGTCGAGGCCTGGCGGGTGGCGGCGGCCGGGGACAGGTTCAGCGTCGTCGGGCCGCCGCAGGCGGCGACGGCGACCGCCCCCGCGGCGGCTGCAAGGACGGCGAGATGGCGTAGATTCATGACGGTCGGTGCCTCCTTCAGGAGCGATGTGGAACGGCTCCCAGGATCGGCACCGGCCCGCCCCCGCATCCTCAGCGAGACGTCAGCGATTCGTCAGAAGTGGTAGGGGCACCACGGCGTGAGCGGGCTCGCGAACACCGCGTCCGCGCGGGCGGCGGCGCCCGGCACACGCTCCGCCACCACACCCGCGGAGGCCAGCGCGACGAACCGGTTGCCGCCGAGATAGCAGGCGCCCAGCGCATCCGTCGGCAGCACCAGGTCCGGAGGCTCCGTCACGCGCCGCGGCTCTCCGGCCTCCAGGGCGTAGGTGCCAGTGTTCCATGGGCAGAACCCGTCCTCGATGTGCAGGACCAGCCGGTCCGCCCGCGCGTAGCGGCGGGCGCGCAGCGCGGCCTCCACGTCCACCAGCCGGAGCCAGAGGCCGTCCCAGGCGGTGCACTCCATGGCCCTGGGGTCGGCCAGGAGGTGGCGCAGCGGCTCGTCCACCGACCGGTGCCTGGCCGTCACCTCGTCCATCAGGTCCACGTCCAGGCAGTACCGCCAGAGCGCCGCGTACGCCTGGGGGGAGACCGCGAACAGCGGCCCCACCTCGAGCGAACCGCCCTCCAGCGCCGGCGGCCGGAGGTGGCCGTGCGTCCGATACACCACGAAGCCGTCCTGCTGGGCGCGCACGACCACCTGCCACTCGGGCTCGCCGGGCTGCTGCGGAGCCGCCGCCTGGAAGCGCCACCACTCCCGGCCCCGGCGGACCGCCCCGGGCTGCCCGTCGGTCACAGCGCCCGCGATGCGGGCCAGCGTGTCCGCCGCCTCGACCGGCTGGACCAGGCGCAGCCCGGTCCCCTCCGCCCGCGACCGGAACGCCGAGCGGGCCCGCTGGACGCGGACGTCGGCCTCGTAGGTGGCGACGCCGAAGCCGAATCGGCCGTAGATGCCGCCCTCGGACGAGAAGAGGGCGGCCAGCGGCTCGCCGCGGTCCCGCGCCTCGGCGACCAGGTGCCGCATCATCTCGGTCAGCAGGCCCTGCCGGCGGTGGGTGGGCAGGACGCTGACCCGGCCGATGCCGACGGCGGGCGCCGAGCCACCGGGCACCGTGAGCTGCATCGACTGGGCAGCCGCCGTGGCCACCAGGGTCCCGTCCTCGAAGACCCCGATCGCCCGCTCCAGCTCGATGGCCTGGACGACCCGCTGCACGTCCTCGGGCGGCCACCGAGACCCGCTGAACGAGCGGGCCACCTGGTCCAGGAAGGCCGGGAGCTCGTGCTCGGCGAGTGGGCGCAGCGTCTTCACCCTGGTCGCGTCCAGAAGCCATCGGGGTCGAGGCGGCGCATCTGGGCCAGCTCATCGGCGGTGGGCGGGGCCGTCTCCCCGACAGTGCTGGAGACCTTCAGGTCCCAGCCCGTCCGCGCCCGAACTTCGTCGACCGTGTGGCCGGGGTGCACGGACGCCAGCTCCGCCTCCCCGCCCTCCGGGAAGCGGAGCACGGCCAGCGTCGTGACGATGGCGGCCGGCCCTCCGCCCCGCAGCCCGTGGCTGCTCCGCCAGCCCGGGCCGTCGCCGTGTCCCGGCGAGGTGATGTAGGAGACCCGCTCCACGAGGCGCCGGGGCTCGTGGCTCATCAGCGTCACCCAGCGACGCGAGAGGATCGCGATGTCCGCCCCTCCCCCGCTCCCCGGCAGCCGGGTCGCCGGGCGGCGGACGTCGCCGATGTAGCTCGTGTTCAGGTTGCCGAAGCGATCGACCTCGGCGCCCCCGATGAACCCGAGGTCGACCTCCCCCTGCGCCAGGAGCGCCATGACGTTCGACATGCGCGTGGCCCACAGGGCACCCGCCACGTTCGGCGGATCGCCCATGGTGGCGAGGAAGCCGGCCGGCGGCCGGTCCCGCATGAGGCCCAGCTCGTACAGCGCGCGAGCCCGAGGGGCGTGGGTGCCGACCGCGACCCCGTAAGCCAGGATGGGCAGCCGCATGCCGACGAACACGAGCTCGCCGTCCCGGATCTCTCGCGCGGCGACCGCCACCATCAGCTCCTGGGCGGTGTGCTCACTCATCGCCGTAGTCCACGGGCGCCGACGGCCGCGGCCGCCGGACGCGCAGCCCCCGCGCGTCCACCCGCTCCAGGTAGGCGGCCCGGTCGGGCACCGCGAGGACCCATTCGCGCAGCCACTCCTGGAAGCCGGCGGCGGTCCTGGAGCGGCCTGCGTAGTCCCGGTAGGCCGCATGGTCGCGGCGCCAGTACCCCTGCAGTGGCGACGGGTGGGCGCCGCCGGGCTCGTGCACGACGGCGGCCACCTTGGTCTCCGGCAGGAAGACGCGGTTCGGATCGGACAGGATGACCGAGCTGGGGACCAGCTCTTCGCAGCACACGATCACGCGGCGCGCGGCCAGGCCGGCCTCCTCGCTGACGCCCAGCGGTCCCCACAGGTGAGCGCGGCCCTCGGCGTCCGCCCGCTGGGCGTGCAGGATCGTGACGTCCGGCCGGACCGGCCGCACTCGCACGGCGCCTCCGGCCAGCTCCAGGTCGGGATTCGTGCGCAGGATGTCGCTGCCGAGCAGCGTGACCGTGGGCACGTAGGGGGAGCCCCAGGCCGCGGCCCACAGCGCGAGCGAGATCGAGAAGTTCGAGTGGTCCCTGACCTCGATCGCCCGCGGCTCGCCGCGCTCCACGGCCCGCCGGTAGCAGTGGCCGAGGCCCTCGGACACGTTGCCCACCCAGGCGGCGCACACGCATGCCACGCAGCCCGCGCCGACCAGCTGGTCGAAGAGGGAGTCGGAGATGGGTCCCACCAGCGTGAGGTCGCGCCGGCCCTGCCGGATCAGCTCGTGCCCCGCCGCGAACGGGATCGCGGGCTCGAGTGCGGTACCCAGGGCGACCGTCGCGCCGTCGGCCACGAAGCGGCTCACCGCTTCGGCCATGCTGACGACCTTGCTCACCGCGCCGACGAGGAGCCTAGGCGGCGGCCCGGAAGCGTCCGAAGCTGAGTGTCGACCCGGCGCCCGGCGCGATGCAGTGGGGGGCCGGCGGGCCGACCGCCCAGACCGGCACCTGGGTGTCGAGGGGCGCGGTGATCGAGCCCCCCGCAGGCAGCACGATCAGCAGCGAGCGGACGACCGGCTGGGTCGCCGCGCACCAGTTGGTCCACGTGAGCGGGATCCACGCTGAGCCGTGCACCGGCGCCGCGCCGAACGTTGGCATGGCCACGCCCGGGATCAGCCCGACCGGCCCGGCGTCGGCCGGCACGTCCAGCGCGTGGACCTTCACGGAGAGGGGGTTGCCGGAGTCATCCAGCACACTGATGCTGCGGGGAGCCCCCTCCAGACGGCACGCGCGGGCGCCGGAGTCGGTGACCACGACCGCGCCGATGAGCGAGGCGCCGGTGGCCTGGAAGCCGCGGAACATCGCCCGGAGCTCGGTCGGAAGGCAGGCCGAGGCGTCAGGCCGGGCGGCCTGCGTGTGCGCGGCAGGGCTGGCGCCGGCGCAGGCCGGCCCGGCAGCGGCGAGCGCCGCCAGCAGCAGGAGCGTCAGCGTCACAGGCCGATCGATGCGAGGAATCCCCGCAGGTTGCGCTCGATCTCGGCGACCGAGTCCCCGCCGAACTTCTCGAGGAGGGCGTCGGCCAGCGTGAGCGCGACCATGGCCTCGCCGATCACCCCGGCGGCGGGCACCACGCAGACGTCGCTGCGCTCGTAGTGGGCGTCCACGCGCTCACGGCTGGCGAGGTCGACCGACCGCATCGGCTTCTTCATCGTCGAGATCGGCTTCAGCGCTGCGCGCAGGTCGATGGGCTCGCCGTTGGTGACGCCGCCGGTCAGCCCGCCGGCCCGGTTGCTCAGGTGGTGGAACCTGCCACCGGCGTAGTCGATCTCGTCGTGGAAGTCGGCGCCGGGGCGGGCGGACCCCTCGAAGCCGGCACCGAACTCGACGCCCTTGACGGCGTTGATGCTCAACACGGCCATGGCCAGCCGGGCGTCGAGCTTGCGGTCCCAGTGCACGTAGCTGCCCAGCCCGGGCGGAAGACCGCTGGCGACCACCCGGAACGTGCCGCCCAGGGTGTCGCCGCGGGCCCCGGCCGCGTCGATCTCGGCCACCATCCGTTCGCCGGCCTCCGGCACCGGGCAGCGCACGGGCGACGCCTCGATCTCCTCTTCGGACAGGGCGGCCGGGTCCACGCCGTCGTAGCCGACGTCCACCGGGCCGATGGACTGGACGAAGCTCAGGACCCGGATGCCGAAGCGGCCGAGCAGCTTCCGCGCCACGCCGCCGGCTGCCACGCGGGCCGCGGTCTCCCGCGCGCTGGATCTCTCCAGAACGTTGCGCACGTCGTCGTGGCCGTACTTGAGCACACCGGCCAGGTCCGCGTGCCCCGGCCGCAGCCTGGTCACCGGCGTGGGGACGAAGCCCTCTCTGGCCGGCGTCATCTGCTCGACCCAGTTCACGTGGTCCCGGTTCTCGAGGACCAGCGCGATCGGGCTGCCCAGGGTGAGCCCGCCGCGCACGCCGCCGGCGATCCGCGCCTCGTCGACCTCGATCTGCTGGCGGCCGCCGCGACCGTGGCCCCCCTGCCGGCGGCGCAGGTCGCGCCTCAGGTCCTCCGCCCCCAGCTCCAGGCCGGCGGGGACCCCCTCTATAACCACGGTCAGTTGCGGGCCGTGAGACTCGCCCGCGGTCAACCAGCGCAGCATGACAGTTGGAGATCATAGATTCCCGTTTGGATCCGGTGACGCGACTCGACGAGCGGGCGGAGGGGCTGGCGGGCCGGCTGGATGCCCGCGACGCGGCCGTGCTGCTCGCCGCGTACCGGCTGGCGAGGCACGCCCACGCCGGCCAGCGGCGCCGGCACGGGCCGCCCTTCATCGAGCATCCGGTCGCCGTGGCCTGGCTCGCCCACGACCGATTCGGCGTCCGCGACGGCCGGGTCCTCGGGGCGGCGATGCTCCACGACGTGCTGGAGGACACGGACGTCCGGGACCTCAGCACGTTCCCGGCGCGGACCGTGCACCTGGTCCAGCTGCTCACCGACCCCGACCGCGAGCTCGGGGTCGCCCGGCGCCGGCGCTACGCCGAGATCTGGGCCGACCGCGACGCGACGCTCCTCAAGGCGTGCGACCGCCTGTCCAACCTGTCGGACGCCCTGCTCCAGTACGATCCCGGCTTCAGTGCCCGCTGGGCCTGGCGCACCCGGAGCGAGATGCTCCAGCCCGGGCTGCCGCTCCACGCCGACCCGGTGGCGAGGCCCCTTCTCGAGGAGGCGATCCGCCGCTGCGAGGCCGTGGCCGACCAGTAGCACAAGTTGGCCCCTCCCCCCTCGCGGGGGAGGTGGCCCGGAGGGCCGGAGGGGGCCTCTGCGACTCCCCCCTCGCGGGGGAGATGGCCCGGAGGGCCGGAGCGGGCTCAGCGCAGGCGCACGTACTCGCTGGCCGGGTCGTGCGGCGGCGCGCCCGATCCGTCGACCCGGAGGTTGGCCGCGCGGGCGGGGTCCTGGCCGGGCAGGTACGCCTCCTCGACCTGCGGCCGCGTCGGGTCCCAGGCCCCGGCGGCGGTGGCCGGCCGGGCCAGCCACCGGGCCCGGCGCACCTCGGGAGCCGCGTCGACCCAGATCCTGAAGTCGTAGAAGGCGGTCAGCGGCCGGCAGCACGCGTACCGGCCCTCCACGATCACGATCCCGCCGACCGGCACCATCCGCCACTCGGCCATCGCCGCGGTCGCCCGGTCGAAGCGCTGGTAGCGGGCGGGCTGGTCGCGGCTCAGCGGCAGAAGCACGTGGCTGCGGAGCCGTCGCCAGTCGACCTCGAGCTCATGGCCCGGCCCGCCGTGCTCCCCGTTGCCGGTCGTCGGCCCGGCCTGGCCGAAGTCCTCGGTCTGGATCACGTCCAGGCCGGGATCGAGCGCCATGAGCGCGCGCGTGAACGTCGTCTTCCCGCTGCCGACCGGGCCGTCCACACCGACCAGCAGCGTCAGCCGTCTCCGGGGCAGGGCGTGCAGCCGCGCCACCAGGTCGCGCAGCTTCTCTACGCGCACAGCCGTTCGAGCAGCGCCAGCACCTCCCGCAGGCGGTCGGGGCCGAGGCGCCCCGCAAAGCCGGCGACCCAGACCACGCCCCCCGGCACGGCGGCCGCGGCGGCGTTCACCCCTTCGAGGTACTCGCCCAGGTCGGCGGCCACCCGGTCACCGGCCAGGACCTTGCCCACGGCCCCCGCGCTGGACGGCAGGAAGCTGCCGGCAGGCGCCGAGATGACGGGCGCGCCGGCCCCCAGCACCTCGTCCAGGATGGCGACCCGGCCGCCCCGGAGCTGGCCCAGGAACGCCGTCTCGCCCGTGTCCGCCGCCAGCCGCTCCAGCACGGGCCGCCAGCGCCGGCGCAGCTCGCCAACGGCGGCCAGCCGCTCGACCGCCGGGCCCAGCCGGTAGCGGCGGTGCACCTCTTCGACCGCGCCGACCGTCTCCAGCGTGCGCAGGAGCCCGTGGGCCGTGCTCTTGGCCAGGCGGAGGCGCCTGGCCACCTCGGAGGTGCCGAGCGGCGTTGGGCTCCGGCTGAGCAGGTCCAGGATGCGGAAAGAGCGGTCGACAGCGGGGACCATTGTTCAGCATTATGAACGAAGGGACCTGCTGCGGGGCCTCTCGGATCGTTCAATAAGCTGAACGAGGTTGACCCAGCCGGATGCCCCTCCTATGCTGCATATTGGTTCGCCATGCTGAACGAGCTGGATCGTCCCGTGCAGCGCGAGGTGATCTCGCTGCGCGTCAACGGGGAGGATCACCAGGTCCTGGTCCCGGTGCATCGCACGCTCCTTGAGGTCCTCCGTGAGGACCTCGGCCTGACCGGAACGAAGCACGGCTGCGAGCTCGGCGAGTGCGGCACCTGCACGGTCCTCGTCGACGGCCGGCCCCAGCTCAGCTGCCTCCTCCTCCCCGTTCAGGTCGACGACCGAGAGATCACGACCGTGGAGGGCATGGGCAGCTCCGCCCGGCTGCACCCGCTGCAGGAGGCCTTCGCGAGCCTGGGGGCCGCGCAGTGTGGCTACTGCACCCCCGGGATGCTGCTGGCGGCGATGGCGCTGCTGGAGGACAACCCGCGGCCGACCCGGGACGAGATCCGGGAGGCGCTGGCCGGCAACCTCTGCCGCTGCACCGGCTACACGAAGATCCTGCAGGCCGTGGAGCTGGCCGCAGGGAAGCCGGGCGCGTGAGCGACCCCACCGCCCGGCTCGACGTCGTCGGCCGGCCGCTGCCCCGGGTCGACGCGGCGGCCAAGATCACAGGGGTCGCCGTGTACGCCGACGACATCAGCCTGCCGCGGATGCTCCACTGCCGGATCCTGCGCAGCCCTCATCCCCACGCGCGGGTGCTCGCGGTCGACCCCAGCGCGGCCCGCCGGCTGCCGGGCGTGATCGCCGTCCTGACCGGACTGGACCTGCCCA
>DATFRD010000073.1:0-2210 GCA_035263645.1 Candidatus Dormiibacterota bacterium
CCGCGACCTTGCCACCGGCGCGGTGCACATCACCAGCCAGAACCACGAGTTCCAGGTGGACGCGGCCTCGCTGCCGGACGGCGACTTCCGCATCAGCCAGGTGAACCTCAACGACGGCTCCGTGGAGGGCCTGGAGCACCGGACGCTGCCGGTCTTCAGCGTGCAGTACCACCCCGAGGGCTGTCCTGGCCCGACCGACAACCACCACGTCTTCGACCGCTTCGTCGAGATGACGAGGGCGCGGCGGCCGCTGGTTCGGGCGGTGGGCGGCGCCAGGGGGACGGCCGCCGCGGTCGAGACACCGGGCCGGGTGCTCATCATCGGCTCGGGCCCGATCGTGATCGGCCAGGCGGCGGAGTTCGACTACGCCGGCACCCAGGCCTGCCGCGCGCTGCGGGAGGAGGGGATCGAGACGATCCTGGTCAACTCCAACCCGGCCACGATCATGACCGACGAGGACGTGGCCGACCGCGTCTACGTGGAGCCGCTGACCGTCGAAGCGCTTGAGCGGGTGATCGAGCGGGAGCGGCCGGACGCGGTGCTGCCCACCCTGGGCGGCCAGACCGGCCTCAACCTCGCCATGGAGCTGCATCGGGGCGGGGTGCTGGCCCGCCACGGCGTCCGTTTCCTGGGCGCCGACGCCGAGGTCATCCGCCGGGCCGAGGACCGCGAGGCGTTCAAGGAGCTGCTGGTCGAGATCGGGGAGCCCGTGCCGCCGTCACGCGTCTGCGAGTCCATCGCCGACGCCAGGGAGTTCGCCGCCGAGATCGGCCTGCCGCTCGTGGTGCGGCCGGCGTACACGCTGGGCGGGACCGGCGGCGGCTTCGTCACCACCCGCGGCGAGCTGGACCGGGTCGTCGCCGGCGGGATCGCCGCCTCGCCGATCGGACAGGTCCTGGTCGAGCGCTCGCTCTGGGGCTGGAAGGAGATCGAGTACGAGGTGATGCGGGACGCCGCCGGCACCTGCATCACCGTCTGCAACATGGAGAACCTGGACCCGATGGGGGTCCACACCGGGGACTCCATCGTGGTCGCGCCCGCCCAGACGCTGTCCGACCGCGATCACCAGATGCTCAGGGCCTCCGCGCTGCGGATCATCCGGGCGCTGGGCATCGAGGGCGGCTGCAATGTCCAGTTCGCGCTCGACCCCGGCTCGTCGGCGTACTACGTGATCGAGGTCAACCCCCGCGTCAGCCGCTCCTCCGCCCTGGCCTCCAAGGCGACGGGCTACCCGATCGCCCGAGTGGCGGCCAAGGTCGCGGCCGGCCGGCTGCTCCACGAGATCCGCAACGCCGTCACCGGTCGCACGTTCGCGGCATTCGAGCCGGCCCTGGACTATGTCGTCGTCAAGGTGCCCCGCTGGCCCTTCGACAAGTTCCCGGGCGCGGACCGGCGGCTCGGCACGCAGATGAAGTCCACGGGCGAGGTGATGGCGATCGAGCGCACGTTCGAGCGTGCGCTGGCCAAGGCGCTCCGGTCGCTTGAGCAGCCGGTCCCCGGCGGCGCCGAGCTCGACGACACGGCCCTGGTCGACGTGCCGAACGACCGCCGCCTGTTCGCCCTCCTTCGTGCCCTGCGCCGGGGAACCACCCCGGCCGAGCTTGCCCGGCGCAGCGGCATGGACGTCTGGTTCGTGGAGCGCATGCAGGCGATGGTCCTGGAGCCGGAGCCGGCCGGGCCGCCGGTGTACAAGCTGGTGGACACCTGCGCCGCCGAGTTCGAGGCCGAGACGCCGTACTACTACTCCTGCTCCGGGGACGAGGAGTCCGAGGCCCTGCCGCAGCCGGGTCCCGCGGCGCTCGTCGTCGGCTCGGGACCCATCCGCATCGGCCAGGGCATCGAGTTCGACTACTGCTCGGTCCACGCGGCGTGGGCGCTCCGGGAGGCAGGCGTGCGGGCGGTCATGGCCAACTCCAACCCGGAGACCGTCTCCACCGACTTCGACACCTCGGACCGCCTCTATTTCGAGCCCCTGGACGAGGCGTCCGCACACGCGGTCGCCGCCACGGAGCGCGTGTCGGGAGCGGTCGTGCAGTTCGGCGGCCAGACCGCCATCAACCTGGCGGAGCCGCTGGCCGCGCGCGGGGTGGCCGTCCTGGGCTCGTCGGCGGAGGCGATCGACCTGGCCGAGGACCGGCGCCGCTTCGCGGCCGCACTGGAGGTCCTCGGCGTCCCCCAGCCCGTCGGCGCCACGACCACCTCGGTGGAGG
>DATFRD010000074.1:0-10515 GCA_035263645.1 Candidatus Dormiibacterota bacterium
CCGGTCGTCGCGGCCGACTTCTCCCCAGCCCGGCGGCGGCTGGCCGAGCTGCTGGGTGCGGACGAGGTGCTCGACCCGGCCGCGACCTCGCCGTACGCGAGGTGGGGGGACCTTGGGGTGCCGGCCCGCCCGATGGAGCGCGCGGCGCTGGAGATGCTCGGCGGCCCGATCCGGGAGGCGGTGGTGTTCGAGGCGGTCGGCGCGCCCGGCGTGCTGCAGGCGATCATCGACGGCGCGCCGGCGCGGGCGCGGGTCGTGGTCGTCGGGGTCTGCATGAGCCCAGACCGCATAGAGCCGTTCTTCGCGGTGACCAAGGAGCTCCAGGTCCGGTTCTCGTTCGGCTACTCGCGAGAGGAGTTCGCGGCGGTGCTGGAGCGCCTGGGCCGCGGCGAGCTCGACGCGAGCCCGCTGGTGACCGACGTCGTGGACCTCGACGGCGTCCCCGCCGCGTTCACGGCGCTGCGCAGCCCCGGCCAGCTCGGCAAGGTCCTGGTCCGCCACTGACGGCCGCGATTTCGACACCATGAGGAGCGACCCATGAGCGTCACCGCCCCGGCCGAGCCGCAGCGTTTCGGCATCTTCCTCGCCCCGTTCCATCCCTGCGGGCAGAACCCGACGCTGGCGCTCGAACGGGACCTCGAGCTGCTCCGGCACCTGGACCGACTGGGCTTCGACGAGGCGTGGATCGGGGAGCACCACTCCGCCGGCTACGAGATCATCGCGTCCCCCGAGGTGTTCATCGGCTTTGCGGCCGAGCGCACCCGGCACATCCGTCTGGGCACCGGGGTGTCGTCGCTGCCCTACCATCACCCCCTGCTGCTGGCGGACCGGATGGTGCTGCTCGACCACCTCACGCGGGGCCGGATCATGCTCGGCGTGGGCCCCGGCGCGCTGCCGTCGGACGCGTTCATGATGGGCATCGACGTCTCCAGGCAGCGGGACATGATGGAGGAGTCGCTCGAGGCGATCCTGCTCCTGCTCCGCAGCGAGGAGCCGGTGACCTTCGAGACGGACTGGTTCCGGCTCAGGAACGCGCGGCTGCAGCTCCGCCCGTACCAGCGCCCGCACTTCGAGGTCGCCGTCGCCGCCCAGGTGTCCCCCGCCGGCCCGCGGGCCGCCGGCCGGTTCGGCTGCAGCCTGCTGTCGATCGGCGCCACGAGCCAGGGCGGGTTCGACATCCTGGGCCGCCACTGGGAGGTCATGGAGGAGCGGGCCGCCCGGTTCGGCACCACGGTCGACCGCCGGCGGTGGCGGCTCGTGGGGCCGATGCACCTCGCGGACAGCCGGGAGCAGGCCAGCCGCGACGTCCGGTTCGGCCTGGCCGCCTGGGTCGACTACTTCCAGCGGGTCGCGGCCCTGCCGCTGGCCCCCGAGGCCAGCGACCACGACGGGATGGTCGAGGCGCTGAACGGCTCGGGGTTCGCGGTGATCGGGACGCCGGACGACGCGGTCGCCCAGATCCGCAGGCTCACGGCGCAGTCGGGTGGGTTCGGCACGTACCTGCTGATGGCGCACGACTGGGCGGACACGGCGCAGACGCTCCGCTCCTACGAGCTGTTCGCCCGGTACGTGATGCCCGAGCTCCAGCGCTCCGCGGAGGTGCTGGTCGCCAGCCGGGACTGGGCGGCCGAGAACCGGCCCGAGTTCATCGGGGCGGCCGGCGCCGCGATCGTGGCGGCGATCGAACGCCACAAGCAGGAGCGCGAGGAGTCGGGCGCGGGCGGCTGAGCCGGCGCGCCCGGGAGCACGGCCCGCCTCGCTGCGATCGTGCTCACCCTGGCCGCGAGCCTGGTGCCGAGCTACGCGCGCTGCGCCGTCCTCACCCTGCCCGGGTGAGTGCGAGGATGCTGCCCAGGTCGAGCACGGGTAGGCCGTGGCCGGTGTCCCACAGCGCGCCGAGGGCACCGGTGGGCGATTGGCCGGTGATGTCGCGACCGTCGGCGGCGAACGCATCCATGATGGGCGGCATGATCTCGGTGCTGTCCCGGACGGGCTGACCATCGCGAAAGCACTCGGGCGGGCACTCGTGCGTGAAGACGCAGCTCAGGCGAGGCAGTCGGGGCAGGAGTTGCATCACGTCAGTCGCGGAGGAGCGGAGATCGACGTCCATCCAGATGGACAGGATGTCTCCGTCGAAGCCGGGCAGCGTCTCCGAGAAAAATCCCCTGTGCAGGCTGACGATCTCCGGCCTGCCGAATGCACGGAGGTTGTCTTCCACCTCCTCGATCGCCCCATGGAATTCGCCAGCGGCATACCCTGCGGAGTCGGAGGGTGGCAGGCCGGCAAATGAGTCGAAGATGTCCATCCGCATGCCAAGCGCCGCACAGGCGTGACTGAGGCAGCACGAGCTGAACCCCTTGAAGCAGCCGCACTCCACGAGGCTGTCTGTCAACCCGTAGCTCCGCAGGACGTAGAGATGGTTCGCGATGCAGAGCATCTCTTCCGGTGAGGTGGCGATGGCTGAGCTGTCCTTCAACGAGGGTGCGCTCAGCCGGTTGATCCGATCAAAGTGCTCGGAGATGAAGTGGAACGTCGTCGCCATCGAATTGAGGTACAGCGCGTAGCGAATCACTGGCCTGGCCGGCGCGCGCTGGGCCAGGATCGACGAGAGATCTTCGATGGAATGGCGGAGGGTGTCGGCCGGCCACCTACCCGTGCTGCCGTACTCGTCCGGACGGACCTGACGCAGGACGCCGACGACATCGCAGGGAAACGGCGCGAGCGCGGCGTCGGAGGTGCTGCAGGGGCGAGTGGCAGCCCTTACGCGGAGGGGCAGGATCTGTCGCTCGAACGTCGTACGGCGGCCATCGGCTGCCTGGAACTCGATCGATACGATCACCTCGCCTCGCCTGGCACCGAACGCCCCACTTGGGAAGGCGAAGGCGAAGCCCGAGGTCGCGCCACCGTGCGCGTGGCCTTCGGCCTGCGCGACATCGGGACGCGGGAGGCCCAGCGTCGCCTCGCCGATCTCGCGGCCGTCGACCCGCACAGCGATGCGCCGGATGCCCGCCGGGTGCGTGACCCACCCGATCACCGCATCGGTGTTGCACTGGTCCACGTAGTACCTGAAGCGGCCGGGTCGGCGCGGAGCCTCGACCCGAGCGTCGTGGTCCAGCCGGGAGGCCCACCGTTTGCGCAGGCGAGACCACGGTGGCGTAGTCATGGCGCAATACCATACCGAGCCTTCAGGTATGAGCTCAGGGACTCCCGCCGGTCCGGCGGCAGGTACTGGCCGAGCGGAAGAAGGAACCAAGGGGTCCAGGCCGGGCCCACCTGCCCACGAACGGCCGGCCTCGTCCCAGAATGAGCGCATGGCCCACCACCTGGTCGAACGCGTCGACCGGCTGCCCTTCGGCAGCGCCGACAAGGCCCGGCGTTACGACACGAGCCGCTACCGGGGTGCCGTCGCCCGCAACTGGTACCGCTGCGACCCGACGCTCCAGTTCCTGATGCGCGCGCACCTGGGCCCCGAGGGCCTGGCGTGGGCGGAGCCGCATCTGGACCGCCTGGGCGCCCTGATGGGCGGCCCGATCGCGACGCGGGCCGAGGAGACGGACCGCAACCCGCCCCGGCTGGAGCGCTATGACCGCTGGGGCCACGACGTGAGCCGGGTCGTGATGCCGCCCTCGTTCGAGGCCTCGAGACGGGACCTCCGCGAGCACAGCTTCGCGACTCCCGAGTTCCGCCAGCGGGCGCGCGAGGCGGGCGTGGACGCGCGCCCGCTGGCGGCCGCCTGGAGCTACCTGCTCGACCAGGCCGAGATCGGCATGACGTGCGCGCTGGGCACGGGCGGGGAGATGGTGCTGAGCCTGGCCGAGCGATATGCGCCGGAAGACGTCAGGGCCCGGGTGTGCGAGCTGCTGGGCGGGGGCGGGATGAGCGGCGAGACGGCCCAGCTGCTGACCGAGCGCACCGGGGGGTCCGACCTGGCCGCGATCGAGACGACGGCCACCGCCGACGGCGACGCCTGGCGCCTGAACGGCTTCAAGTGGTTCGCATCGAACGCCAATGGGGCGGCCTGGGTGGTGCTGGCCAAGCCCGAAGGCGCGCCCGACGGCGTGCGCGGCATCGCCCCGTTCCTGGTGCTCTGGGAGCGGCGCGACGGCAGCCGCAACGGCATCCGCATCCGGCGGTTGAAGGACAAGCTCGGCACGCGGGCCGTCGCCTCCGCCGAGGTCGAGCTGGTCGACGCCGAGGCGTTCCTCCTGGCGCCGGCCGGTGGCGGGGAGGCTGCTGGCGACGGCCGCGGACTGGCCCGCATGATGGAGCTGACCAACGCGGCGAGGCTCGGCATCGCGATGATGGGCCTGGGCTGCGCCCGCCGGGCGCTCGTCGAGTCGCTCTGCTACGCAGGCGTCCGGGAGGCGTTCGGCGCGGCGCTCATCCAGCAGCCGCTGGCCCGGCGCAAGCTGGCCGAGCTCATCGTCGAGGTGGAGGCGGCGCAGGCGCTGGTGTTCGACGCGCACCTGGGACCGCAGCTGCGGCTGGCGCCGGCCCTTGTGAAGCTGCGGGCGGCCCGGCTCGGGATCACCGCGGCCAGCGACGCGATCGAGCTGCACGGCGGCAACGGCTACACGGAGACCTGGCCGGTGGCCAGGATCCTGCGCGACGCCCAGGTCAACACGGTCTGGGAGGGCCCGGACAACATCCTCTGCCTGGACGTGCGCCGGGCGATCGTGCGGGGCGACGCCCACCTCCCGCTGCTGCGCCGCCTGCGCGAGGCGGCGGCGGGCGCGCCCCCAGACGACCCGGAGACCGCCGCGCTGGTCGAGCGCCGCGTGGGCGACCTGGAGCGCGCCGTCGAGCGCTGGCGCGGGCTGGAGCCGGCCACCGCGGAAGCGAGGCTGTACCCGCTGGCGCAGCTGATGGCCGACGTGTACGCCGCGGCGATGCTCCTGGAGCAGGCGGCGTGGGAGCGCCGCGACGGCGGCGGGGGCCGCAAGGCGCTGGTCGCCCGGCTGTACGCGCGAGCGCACCTGGCCGAGCCGGGCCCGCTGCGCGGCATCGACGGGCCGGCCGAGGAGCTGGACCGCTTCGAGGAGCTGGCGGCGGGGGCGCTGGAGTAGCAAGGGGGGGCGGGCCCCCCCTTCCGGAACCCCCCCGTCCTTCTGGGACATCTGAGGCGCCTCCGGCGCACCCCTTCGGGTCTGGCGGGATCCGTGGGGGAGTCCTGGGAAGGGACTCACACGCTCGGGCAAAGCCCTTGCTTACCTGGCCCCCTTTGCTCTCGGTACCTCACAAGCCGGGGTCGGGGGACGTTTATCTGGTGTGGCACTTCCGCCGTTCGAGAACGTCGTGGCCGACCACGGGGCCGCCGTGCTGCGCGTCTGTCGGGCGATCCTGGGGGCCCAGGACGCCGAGGACGCGTGGTCGGAGACGTTCCTGGCGGCGCTGAGGGCGTACCCGACGCTCAGGCCCGACAGCGACGTCAGGGCGTGGCTCGTGACGATCGCGCACCGCAAGGCCGTCGACGGATACCGCGCCCGACGGCGCGCTCCGACGCCCAGCAGCGAGATCCCGGACCGTGTCGAGGCCGGCGGCGCCGCACCCGACGTGGCCGATGAGGCGCTGGCGAGGGCGGTCCGGGCCCTGCCGTTCAAGCAGCGGGCGGCGGTGGCCTATCGGTATCTGGCAGACATGTCCTATCGCGACGTCGCCGAGCTGCTCGGCGGCAGCGAGGCCGCGGCCCGCCGCAGCGCCGCCGACGGCATCGCGACCCTTCGCAGGAGCTACAGGCAGGAGGAGACCCCATGATGTACGTCGACGAGCGCGAGCTGCTGGCGCCGCTGGCCGGGGCCGGCGAGAGCGCGTACGCCCGGCTGCGGGCCGGGCTGGCGGAGCGGGCGGACCGGGAGGGCCTGCTCGATGTGGCCTACCGCGTCGTGGACAGCCCGGTCGGCCAGCTGCTCCTCGCGGCCACGCCGCGGGGCCTGGTCCGGGTGGCGTATGCGAGCGAGGGCCACGACGCGGTCCTGGCCCGGCTGGCGGACCTGGTGAGCCCGCGGGTGCTGCGTGCGCCGGCCCGCCTGGACGTGGCCGCCCGCGAGCTGGACGAGTACTTCGCCGGCCTGCGGCGCCGGTTCGACCTGCCGCTGGACCTCGGCCTGTCGCGCGGCTTCCGGCGCGCCGTGCTGACGCACCTGCGGGACATCGCCTACGGGGCCACCGAGAGCTACTCGGTCGTGGCGGCGGCGGCGGGCAGCCCGGCCGCGGTCCGCGCGGCGGGCACCGCGTGCGCAACGAACCCGCTGCCGGTCGTCGTGCCGTGCCACCGGGTGGTGCGCAGCGACGGCTCGATCGGACGGTACGTCGGCGGCGCGGCGGCCAAGCGAACGCTGCTGGCCCTGGAGGCCGCGGCGTGAGCGGGGCGACGGCCGGATCAGAGGCCGCCGCCCCGCCGTCCGGGGCGGCGGCGCGCGTCGCCGCCCTCGACTGGCAGGCGCTGGCGGCGGAGCTCGATGCGCTCGGGTGCGCGCTCACCGAGCCGCTGCTCAGCGCGGCCGAGTGCCGGCGCATCAGCGCCATGTACGACGACGACGGTCTCTTCCGCTCCACGATCGACATGGCCCGCTTCCGGTTCGGGGCGGGCGAGTACCGGTACTTCGGCGACCCGGTCCCGGAGGCCGTCGCCGGCCTGCGCGCCGCGTTCTGGCCGCACCTGCTGCCGGTCGCGCGCGACTGGTGGACCCGGCTGGGCAGGGAGGCGCCGTGGCCGGACGCGTTCCAGGACTGGCTCGACCTGTGTCACGTCGCAGGCCAGACCAGACCCACCCCGATCCTGCTGCGCTACCGAGCGGGGGACTGGAACGCGCTGCACCGCGACCTGTACGGGGACCTGGTGTTCCCGCTCCAGGTGGTGATCGGTCTGGACGCTCCCGGCGTGGACCACACTGGGGGCGAGTTCCTGATGCTGGAGCAGCGGCCGCGCGCCCAGTCCCGCGGCACCGCCTCGGTGCTCGGGCAGGGGCGGGCGCTGATCTTCACCACCCGCGACCGCCCGGTGGAGTCCGCCCGGGGCTGGTCGGCCGCACCGGTCCGTCATGGCGTGAGCGTCGTCCGCTCCGGCATCCGCCACAGCCTGGGCCTGGTCCTGCACGACGCCCGCTGACTGCGGGCGCTGCGGCTTCGTGAGACCGGTCTCCAGTTCGCTGAGGAGGCGATCGCAGGCCCCCTCTGCTCCTCAGCGAACGTGGACAGGGTTCGAAGCACACGGGCCATACTGCAATCCGAGCATGAGCGAACGGGTAACCGATGGTGCCGCCGCCGCCCTGTACGAGGACCTCGTGGAGCGGATCCTGGCGGGCCATATGGAGCAGACCCGGCGTGTCTACCTCGGCGACATCGCCGCATTCGCGCGGTTCCGCGGCCTGGCGCCCGCCGACGCGGTCGCCGAGCTCCTGGCTGGCGGCCCGCTGGACGGTCGCCGCCTGCTCATCGAGTACGTGATCGAGCTCCGGGGCCGGCACATGGCGTCGGCGACCATCAGCCGGCGTCTCTCGACGCTGCGGGCTGTGGCCCGGGCGGCGGCGGAGGCCGGCCTGATCGAGTGGGCGCTGGAGCCGCCCGACGACGAGGAGGTCTCACGGGCGATGGACCACCTCGCGCTGGGCGGTGTGCCGTATGCGATACCGCGACACGCCGGCGAGGTGGACCGGCTCGACCTCCAGCACTACGCCTTCCGGGAGGCGATCGGCGCGAACTACCTCGCGCCGATCGGCCGCCCCCGCCTCGTCCTGGACGCCGGGGCCGGCACCGGTCAGTGGGGCTTCGATCTGTGCGACCAGTTCCCGGAGACGCACGTGGTGGGCCTCGACCTGGTGCGCAGCAAGCCCCGCCGTCCGCCCCACTACCACACCCTGCGGGCCAATCTGCTGCAGGACCTGCCGTTCCTGGACGACCGTTTCGACTTCGTGCACCAGCGGCTGCTGTTCGCCGGCGTGCCCGTGTCCGCCTGGCCGGCGCTGGTCCGGGAGCTCGTTCGGGTGACCGGGCCGGGCGGCTGGATCGAGCTGGTCGAGGCGCCGCCGCTGGAGTTCGACCGCGAGGGACCCGCCATGGAGCGATTCGGACAGCTGGCTCTGGCCGCGGCCGCCCGTGTGGGGATGGACGGGACGAACACCGTGTACCGCTCTCTGGACGGCTACCTGCGCGCCGCGGGAGCGGAGCGCGTGACGCGCCGGGAGGTCCCGCTGCCGGTCGGCGAGTGGGGAGGACGCGTGGGGTCGATGCTCGCCACCGACTTCCGGGTCGTGTTCAACTCGCTCGGTCACCTCTTCGCGGCAGCCGGCGCCCTCCAGCCGCAGGAGGTCACGGATCTGATCCACCAGGTGCAGCAGGAGTACGAGGAGCTCCAGGTCTCCACGAGCATCGCCATCGTGTACGGCCAGAAGCCCGGCTGATCGGCCGGGTCCACACCCTCGCCGAGCCGGCCCCCGCTTGACAATAGATAACGCTGTCGTTAACTATTCCTCCTGTGGTGAACGAACTGGACGCCACGCTCGCCGCGCTGGCCGAGCCGACGCGGCGCCGGGTGGTCGAGCTCCTGCGCGAGAGGCCCAGGAGAGCCAGCGACCTGGCCACGGGGACGGGCACCAGCGCGCCGGCCATGAGCCGACACCTGCGGGTGCTGAGGAGCTGCGGGCTGGTCGAGGACGAGCGCCTCGGCCACGACGCCCGCGTCCGCGTGTACCGCCTGTGCCCGGAGCCGTTCGCCGCCCTGCGGGCGTGGCTGGAGGAGGTCCAGGCGTTCTGGACCGATCAGCTGGGCGCCTACCAGGCATACGTGGAGCAGACACGAGGAGGAAACCGGCCATGAGCCTGCAGCCTGCGGTCACGGTCGCCGTGGAGGTGCCCGTCGACCCCGCGACCGCGTTCGACGTCTTCACCGGAGAGATCAACCGCTGGTGGCGGCCGGGCCCGATCAACTGGAACTACGCCGACCGGGCGGTCGGCATGCGCATCGAGGCCGGCGTCGGCGGCCGCTGGATCGAGGTCCACGACGAGGCGACGGGGGAGGGCTTCGAGCACGGCCGGGTGCTGGTCTGGGAGCCCGGCGCCCGCCTCGTGCTGCGCTACGAGGACCGCGGCCACGACATCGACGGCACCGAGGTCGAGGTCCGCTTCGAGCCCGTCGAGGGCGGCACCCGGGTGACGCTGGAGCACCGGGGGTGGGAGAAGGTCGCCGCGGACATCGTGGCCGGGAAGGTGCGGAACAAGCGCTGGGGCTGGGCCAACATCCTCGGCTGGTACCAGGAATGGGCGTACTGGGGCTCACCGCTGAGGCTTCGGGCCCGCACACGGGCGCACTGACGGGCAGCGGGGGAAACCGCCCGTGCAGTGCTTCAGAAGGAGAAGGCGTAGAGCCGGTTCCGGACCGGGACGTACAGCCGGCCCTGGCTGCTGCTCGGGGCCACGAAGTGCTCGCCGATGCCCACCTGGAGCCTCTGCCTGACCGCGCCGCTGGCGGCGTCGAAGCCCCAGACGACGCCGCCCTCGAAGTCGTAGTCCCAGACGAGGCCACCGGCCACGATGGGCGACCCCGAGCGGAAGTCCGGCCCCCGCCAGCGGACGTCGAACCGCGAACCCGAGACCCGGACCACGGTCAGGCTGTGGTCGCACGGCACGTAGATCAGCGGCGGCGCATACGCCGTGGCCCCGATGGCGTAGCAGCCGCCCGTCAGCTTCGCGCTGTAGCGCTGGCCGCCCACACCTCCGAGGTGGTCGGCGTCCAGCAGGTAGCCCGTGCCGTCCTTGCCCACCTGGAAGACCAGCCCGCCGTCCACGACCGTCGGGCCCACGCTGCCCAGGTCGAAGTCGACCCGGTTGAGATACGCCCAGTTGGGGGCAGCGAAGAAGTCCTTCCGCTGGAGGTCGGGAGACAGCCGGTCCACCGAGTTGCTGCCGTCGAACTGGTGCAGCTCGTCGCTGTTGCCGGTGGCGACGAGCAGATCGCCGCCGGGCAGCACGACCGGGCCGCCGGGGGCCCAGATCGCGGCCTTCGGCCCCGACCCGGCCTGGAACGTCACGTCGGGGCCCTGACCGTCCTCGCTCACGCCGACGACGAACCCGTGGTAGGTCCCGCAGTCGCCGGCGCGACCGCCGAATGAGGCGTAGGCACGTCCGTTCGCGAGGGCGACCGCAGGCCGGCTCAGCTGCTGCAGCACGTCGCTGTCCGGCAGCGAGATCGGGTGGCGCCACCGCACGACACCGCTCGCCAGGTCGAGCGCGTCCATCTCGTACCGGCCGGGGTCGAAGAACGCCACCACGTACACGGTGCCGGTCGTCGGGTCGGCCGCCGGCGTGGCGGTGATGCCCAGCTCGGGCTTGATGTTGTTGCACTCGAGCCGGTGCCGGGTGACATCGAACGGTGTGCCCAGCGCCGTCCGCCACGCCAGGCAGCCGCTGGCGGCATCGAATGCGTAGACGGTGTCGTGCTCGGTCGCCTCCAGGAGCAGTCCATGGACCACGAGGGGCTGCGCGAAGGTCGAGCCGTCCAGCGCCAGGCCCCACATCGGC
>DATFRD010000075.1:0-6579 GCA_035263645.1 Candidatus Dormiibacterota bacterium
GGGGCAGGGGTGGCAGGCTCCCGTCCGGCTGCCTGTCGAACTGGGGAAAGACCAGGTTCCAGAACTCCAGGAAACGCTCGCACCGGTCCCCGAGGTGGTCGGGCGCGCAGTCCGGCTGGCCGCAGCCGTGCTCGGGGCCGCGGTCCCACCAGATCTCCGAGTCGGGTCCGCAGGGGCCCAGCTCGAGCCCCCACCAGTTGTCCTCGGCCTGGTAGATCCAGGCCGGCTCGACGTCGGTCTCCCGCCGCCAGATCCGACGGGCGTCCTCGTCCGTCGGGTGCGTGGTGACGCGGAGCCGGTCCCTGGGCAGCCCGAGGCCCCGCTCGGGATGCGTGACCAGCTCCCACGCCAGCGGGATCGCCGTCTCCTTGAAGTAGTCGCCGGTCGGGGCGAAGTTCCCGAGCATCTCGAAGAACGTGTTGTGGCGGGTCGTCCTGCCCACCTGCTCCAGGTCGACGGTCCGGAAGCACTTCTGGCACGAGGCCAGCCGCGGGCCGGGCGGCTGGCGCACGCCCCGGTAATAGGGCTGCAGCGGCTGCATCCCTGCCGAATTGAACAGCGTGCTCGGGTCGTCGGCGGGGACCAGGGACGCACTCTCCAGCACGAGGTGGTCGTGTCTCGCGAAGTGCGCGAGGAACCGTCGGCGGATCTCTTGTCCCGTCACCGAGTGGGTAAGTTTACCTGTGGGCCTGGGCAATACCCAGGCCCGGGATGCTCATCGTGCACGTCTGAGTCGCCTCCCTCACACGCCTGAGTGGCCTCCCGTCGCAGCGCCCGGCCGGACTCTCCTTTCTACGGCGGCTCGTTCGGGATGTACTCGCGGAGCTGCTCGAGCGCCGCCCGCTGCAGGCGTGAGACGTGCATCTGGCTGATGCCCAGCCGCTTCGCCACCTCGGACTGGGACATCTCCTCGAAGAAGCGCATGATCATGATCCGGCGCTCACGCTCGTTCAGGTGCCGCATCGCGCGCTCCAGCACCTCGCGCATCTCCACCCGGTCCAGGTTGGGGTCGTCGCCGCCGACCGACTCGCCCAGCTGCCGGCCGCCGTCCTCCTCCGCCCCGCCGATCGTGGCGTCGATCGAGACGGGGGTGAGGGCCGTGCTCATCTCCATGGCCTCCAGGACGTCGTCCGGCTGCACGCCCAGCCGCTCCGCGACCTCGGTGACCGAGGGCTGGCGACCCAGCTCGTTCTTCATGGCCTCGTTGGTCCGCACGACCTGCTGGTACAGCTCCTGGAGCCGACGCGGGAAGCGAATGGCCCAGCCCTTGTCCCGGAAGTACCGCCGGATCTCGCCCAGGATCGTCGGCGTGGCGAACGTGGTGAACTCGTTGCCGAGGTCGGGGTCGAAGCGGTCGATGGCCTTGATGAGGCCGAGGAAGCCGACCTGGACGATGTCCTCCAGCGGCTCGCCGCGGTTCTGGAAGCGTCGGGCCAGGAAGTGGACCAGGCTCTCGTACCCGGCCACGAGCTTCTCGCGGATCCGGTCCCGCTCCCGCGGGTCGGTGGTCTCGGAGTAGCGCCGGTGCAGACGCCGCAACTCCTCGCGCCGCGGCGTCTCCGCCATGTCGACCCTGGGCTGCGGCTGACTCAACTGACCAGGTACTTCACCATTCGGTACCGGATCTGACGCTGGCCCGCGTCGATCTGGTGCCGGAAGTCGTCGACGAACAGCCGGATCATCTCGCGCGCGAGGGCCCGCTGCATCTCCGCCTCGGCCGCCGAGCGGCGGCTGAGAGCCCGCCGGCGGGGCAGGGCCTCCTGGGAGGTGGGCGCGATTGCGTCCACGTCGACGCCGATCCCCCGCTCCATCGCCGCGAACGCGAGCTTCAGCGTCGCGCCGGCGCCCCACGTCTCCTCGGCCGCCTCGATCACGCTGGCGCACGCCTGGGCCACCGCGATCCCCAGCTCGTCGATCTCATCGAGCCCCATGCCGAGGTGGCTGCCCAGCGACGCGGCGACCCGTTTGGCCAGCCCGATGAACTCGCCCTGGGCCGGGATCTTGAGCTCCGCGAGCTGGGTCACCGAAGATTCAGGCATCCGCGCCCTCCTCCCCGGCCGTGGACCTCCCCGGGCGCGCGCTGCGGGCCGCGCGCTCAAGGTCCTGCCGGCGGCGGCGGGCCGCGCTGATGCCGTCGTTGATCGCCCGTCCGATCGGGTTCTCGCGGTCGCTGGCCGCGCGCCGTGCCGTCCCCGTCAGCTCGATCGTGCGGGCGCGCAGGCTCTCGACCTGCTGCCGCCCGGGGCCCGAGGCGAGGTAGGCTCCCGCCACCAGCCCCAGCGCGAGCCCGACGACCAGGCCCCAGCCGAAGCCACCTCCGCTGTCCGTGTTATCTGCCATCTGGCTGCTCTCCTCTCGATTGTTCGAGACCCGTAACGCTGCGCCACAGGCTTCGCGCACCCACCCTCACGCCGTAGAGGGCCGCCGACGCCTGCCCCGAAGAGCGGGCGGCGGCGTCGGTCAGCCGGCTCGCGCCGACGCCTGCGCTCCGCAGGGCGACGTTCACCCCGGCTGCGATGTCGTTCACGCTGCCGAGACCGTCGCGCACCTCCGGGACCACCTCACGCATCGCCTGGTCTGCCACCAACAGAGTCTCTTCCAGCGCCGCCAGGGTCCTGGCCAGACGGAGCAGCGCGTAGCAGAGGAACAGCGCCACCGCGAGGACCGCAACCCCACCGGCGAGATACAGGAAGTCCAGCAATCACTTACCTCGACGTCAGCCAGGTCAAACCGCCAACAGACGTGACGCTACGGCAATAGTAGGGTCACTCGCCTGGCCAGCGACTGCAGCGCAGCGGCGAACAGCGCGGCCGGCAGGAGGTCGACCTCTCCTGCGCGCACGCCGGGCAGCCCGAGCGTGTTCCAGACCTGGCCAGCGAACACGCCGGCGGCCGTCAGCAGCAGCACCGCCCGGTATCGCCGCACCGGCGAGTGCCACGCGACGTGAAAGACCTGGGCCAGGACGAGCACGAACGCGACGCCCAGCACGAGGCCGGGCGGGATCCAGCCCCACACCGGTCAGCGGCGCGGGGGCCAGGACGGCGGTAGATGCCCGCCGGAACGAGGGTCGTCGGTTGTCCTGAACTCCATCAGGTGGGTCCCCTGCCCGGCGCTTTCCAGGTCCCGTCCAAGCGGGCTTCTGGGCTGCGCACGAGACTCCGGGGTCCCTTCGCGTCTGCTGTTGGGCAACGCGCACATGACCCTCGCCCCCAGCGGGTGCCGCCTCATTGTACCGGTCAGGGGGTGGTCGGGATCCCGGCCCGGAGCTGGATGCCGAGCTCGCGAAGCTGGGCGTCGTCGACCGGGCTGGGCGCGTCCATCATGAGGTCGACCATCGTCTGGGTCTTCGGGAAGGCCACGACGTCGCGGATGTTGTCCGTGCCGGTGAGCAGCATCACGATCCGGTCCAGGCCGGGAGCGATCCCCCCGTGCGGCGGCACCCCGTACTCGAACGCGTCCAGCAGGTGCCCGAAACGGGCGCGGATCGTGTCCTCGTCGAGGCCGAGGATCTGGAACACCCGCTCCTGGAGCGCCCGGTCGTGGATGCGCAGGCTCCCGCTGGCCAGCTCGTAGCCGTTGCACACGATGTCGTAGGCGTGAGCCCGCACGTCGTACGGCCGTTCCGCGAGGAAGCCCAGGTCCTGCTCCATCGGCCTGGTGAACGGATGGTGGCCGTAGGTCAGGTTCCCCTCGTCGTCCTCCTCGAACAGGAACATCGGCGTCACCCAGAGGAAGCGCCACTCGCTCTCGCGGACCAGCCCTCGCCGCCGCGCGACCTCGCTCCTGACCAGGCCCATCACCCGGGCCGCCCGCCGGGGCCGGTCGGCGGCCACCAGGACGATGTCGTCCGGGCCCGCGCCCGTGGTGCGCAGCACACCCGCCAGCTCGTCCGGCCCGAGGAACTTGTCGAGAGGGCCGCCCGGCAGCCAGGCCAGGCCGGCGCCGCCGGCGCCGCGCGCCAGCGTTACCAGCTCGTCCAGCTCCCGCCTGGTGAGGTCGCGTCCGCCCGGCACGGCCAGGCCGCGCACGACCCCGCCGCCGTCGAGCGTGGAGCGGAGCACCCTGGCCCGGGTCCCTGCCAGCTCCGCGCCGAGGTCCGCGATCTCGAGCTCGAACCGGAGGTCCGGCTTGTCCGTCCCGTACCGGAGCAGGGCCTCGCCCATGCTCAGCCGGGGCCACGGCCGCGCCAGGTCGACGCCGAGGATCTCATGCCAGAGGCGCCCGATCCAGCCCTCGATGATCTCGAAGACGTCCTCCTCGTCGGCGAACGACATCTCCAGGTCGAGCTGGGTGAACTCCGCCGCGCGGTCGGCGCGGAGGTCCTCGTCCCGCAGGCAGCGCGCGATCTGGTAGTAGCGCTGGACGCCTGCCACCATGAGCAGCTGCTTCATCTGCTGCGGCGACTGCGGCAGCGCGTAGAAGCTGCCCGCATGCAGGCGCGACGGCACCAGGAAGTCGCGTGCGCCCTCCGGCGTGCTCTTGGTCAGGATCGGCGTCTCGACCTCGAGGAAGTCGTGCTCGTCGAAGAACGCGTGGGTGATGTGGTTGACCCGGTGGCGCACCTGCAGGATGCGCTGGAGTCGTGGCCGCCGCAGGTCCAGGTAGCGGTACCGGAGGCGAACCGCTTCGTCGGGCTCCTGCTCGCCCTCGACCGGGAACGGCAGCGGGCGGCTGCGGTTCAGCACGTCCAGCTCGCAGGCGTGGACCTCCACCTCGCCCGTGGGCAGGTTGGGATTCTCCGCGCCCTCGGGACGCCGCTGGACCACGCCGCGCACCCTGACCACGTACTCCGACCGCAGGTCGGCCGCGACCTCGTGCGCCTCCGGCGCCGTCGAAGGGTTGAAGACGACCTGGACGGCGCCCCAGCGGTCGCGCACGTCGATGAAGATCAGCCCGCCGTGGTCGCGGCGTCTCGCCACCCAGCCGTAGAGCTCGACCTCGCGGCCGGCGTCGGATGCGCGCAGCGATCCGCAGCGAGGAGCCCGAAAGCCGCTCATCTCGACGCCTCGGGCCCGCCGGCGCCGTCGGCCCCGGCCAGCGACGCCGGGAGGTCCTCCCACCCCACCTCGCGCTGCTCGCCACTGGCCAGGTCGCGCAGCTGGACGACCCGCCGCCCCGCCTCCTCCGCGTTCATGATGGCGGCCCACCTGGCGCCGGAACGGTCCGCCGCACGCATCTTCGCCCTGAGGCTGCGCCGGCTGTAGTCGACCGCGGCGGACGCGGCCCGACGGCAGAGGCGGCCGACCTGCGCGGCCGCCGCGTCCAGACGCTCTTCCATCGGGAGCACGAGCACTGCCGCTGGCGGGACGGGCACCTCGCCCGCCTCCTGCTCGACCATCAGCGCCACCCGGTCGATGCCCCCGGCGAAGCCGACCCCGGGCGTGTCGGGATAGCCGAGCGCGGCGGCCAGGCCGTCGTAGCGGCCGCCGCCGCCCAGCGCGTTCTGGGCGCCCCCCAGCGAGCCGTGCTGGAACTCGAAGACCGTGCGCGTGTAATAGTCGAGGCCGCGCACGAGGTAGGGGTTGAGTCGGTACTCCAGGCCGGCCGCGTCCAGCAGCGCCTTCACCTCCGCAAACGCGGTCGCGCACGGCTCGCACAGGTGATCGATGATGCGGGGCGCGGCAGCCTTGAAGGGCTGGCACTGCTCCTCCTTGCAGTCGAACAGCCGCAGCGGGTTCTCGTCGACGCGGCGCTGGCAGTCCGGGTGCAGCCGGTCCCGCAGCGGCCGGTAGTAGTCCTGGAGCAGGCGGAGGTAGGCGGGGCGGCACCGGTCGTCGCCGATGCTGTTCAGCTCCAGGCTCACGCTGCCCAGGCCCAGCGCGGCGAGCCAGCCCCACGTCATCTCGATCACCTCGACGTCGTAGGCCGGCGACGGGTCGCCGACGACCTCGACGTCGAACTGAGAGAACTGCCGGTAGCGCCCGAACTGCGGCCGGTCGTGGCGGAACATCGGGCCGATCGTGAACAGGCGCACGGGCTGCGGCCCCTGATTGAGGCCGCCCTGGAAGTACGCCCTGACGACGCTCGCCGTGGCCTCGGGGCGGAGGACCAGCCTGGCGCCGGGCTCGTCCTCGGAGTCGCCGTGGGTCTCCAGCCGGTAGATCTCCTTACGGAAGATGTCGGTGTCGCCACCCACCCCCCGCTCGATGAGCTCGACGGGCTCGATGACCGGGACCTCGATCTCCTGGTAGCCGAAGCCGCGCGCCGACTGCCTCGCCGCGCGCTCGACCGCGGCCCACGCAGCCCGCTCGGCAGGCAGGATGTCGCGGACCCCGCGGGCAGCCCTGATCGGTGAGCTCGTGGGCACGGGCGCAGTTTACGGATGCGGGTGATGAACGTGCCCGTGACTGGGGTCGGCCGCCGTCCCCGGCGGGCCAGGCGCCGGTGCCTGCGGGCCGGCAGCCGGTGCCGGCGGACCGGCCGGGCCTGGCGGACCGGCCGGACCCGGCCCGCCGCCGGCGGCTTCCTGCAGCAGGTCCCCTTCCTGCTCGTCGGCGCGCTCGCCCCGCGCGCTCGTCCGGCCGCCGATCGAGCCGGTGGGACGCGGGGGCGGCGGCTCGCCGAACAGCTCCTGGAGCA
>DATFRD010000076.1:0-4177 GCA_035263645.1 Candidatus Dormiibacterota bacterium
CAGGTGCTCGAGCTCGGCTTCGGACTCGATCAGGGAGCCGACGTGGTTGTGGAGGCACAGTCGGACGCCCTCCGGGGCCATGACCTCGGCCACCAGGCGGACGGACTCGGCTATGAGGTCCAGCGTGGCCACATCGGGCGCCACGTCCCCCGACCGGGCCGGGCGCCTCATCCGCTCCGGGACCAGGCGGCCGGCCAGGAAGATCTCCCCCAGCCCGAGCTCCGCGTGCTGGGCCGCGGCCCGGCGCGCCCCCTCCAGAAGCTCCGGGCGGGCCGCCGGCCGGTGGAGCTCGCCGGCCAGGTAGCCCGGAGCCGGCGCCAGGCCGTGGCGGCCGAGCCGGTCGCGGTAGGCGCCGACGCCCTCGCCCTCGGGGACGTCCGTGTGCACGGCGCCGAACCCGGCCGCGGCGACCTCGGCGAGGACCTGGTCCAGGACCTCCGGCCCGCGCCCCCCGCCCGGCCACTGCATGGGGTTGATGGCGACCTTCATGGACGCCGGGCCACGACGAACAGGCGCCGGAACGGGAGGACCGTCCCGTACGGGTGAGCCGGGTAGGCGGCCCGCAGCGCTGCGGCGTACTCGGCTAGGAACGCGTCCCGCTCCTCCGCCGCTGTGAGCCGGTCCAGCACCGGCCGCAGCGCGCTGCCCTTCACCCACTCGAGCACCGGGTCCGGGCCCGCCAGCAGGTGCAGGTAGGTCGTCTCCCAGGCGTCGACCGCGCAGCCCAGGCCGGCCAGCCGTTCCAGGTACCCCTCGGGCTCCAGGACGCGCGTGTCGCGCACGGTGTCGCCGACCCGCCCTCGCCAGTGCGGTGACCGGCAGAGCTCCTTCAGGATCACGTGGCTCGGCGACCGGTCGTTGCCCGGCACCTGGAAGGCCAGCCAGGCGCCCGGCGCCAGCGAGCCGACCCAGCGCCCCAGGAGGTCGACGTGCTCGGGGAGCCACTGCAGCATCGCGTTCGAGAGCAGGACGTCCACGGGGCGGCCGGGCAGCCACTCGCGCGCGTCGCACAGCGTGAGCCGGAGCCGGTCTGGCCGGTCAGGCGCGGCCGCGGCCGAGATCATCTCCTGCGAGCTGTCGACGCCCTCGACCAGCGCTCCCGGCCAGCGGTCGAGCAGCGTGGCGGTGAGCTCGGCGGTCCCGCACCCCATGTCGACGACGTAGCCGGGCCGGGTGGCGCCGATCCGCGCGACCAGCTCGCCGAAGGGGCGGCTGCGCTCGTCGTGGTAGCGCAGGTACTGCTCGGGGTCCCACGTGGTCATCGCGCCTCCCGGCCGTCGATGAACTCGTAGGGACGGCTCCACGACCGGACGCCCGCGGATAGCCGCCCGGGGGTGGTCTGGCTCTTGATGAGGTACTCGAGCACCCCGAGCCGGATCCCGCGCGCGACCAGCTCACGCTCGCTGTGGTTGCTCACGATCACGACCGGGATGTTCCTGGTCCGGCTGGAGGCGCGCAGCCGCTCCAGGAAGGTCAGGCCGTCCATGCGGGGCAGCCGGATGTCGAGGAAGATCAGGTCGGACGGCTCGTCGGCCAGCATCCTGAGGGCCAGCTCGCCGTCGCCGGCCACGCGGACGGTGTAGCCGTCCCCCTCCAGCTTGACCCGGTACATCTCTGCCAGCACCAGGTCGTCTTCCACGAGAAGGACCCGTACCTCGTCAGACTGCTCCATCGTCGTCCTCCTCCGGCGCGCACGCCGCTGGCCCCCGGGGCGCCCGGCCCCGCGAGGCACAACGGCATTCTGGCAGCCGGGTCCGACCGGCCGCAGGACGTCCGGACACGGCCCGGGTCGCTCGGCCGGCGCGCCCCTGGCCCGCGTCCTCCGGAATAGCCAGGCGCCCGGGCCGGTTTGTCGATGTCGATGACTGAACGGGGCCGTGTAGACTGCTCGATCAGCATGGACATGGGCCAACCGCGGCTGCTGCTCACGCGCCGACGCGTCATCGACTTTCTTCGCTGCGCCAGCTGCGGCTGTCTGTAGCCGGTAGCGGCCGGCTCTAGCCGCGCCGCTCTCGGGAGCCCGTGCGGCTCCCGCTCGGGTGCTCGACCTGGTCGAGCTGTTCCCCGTCCCGGCTCTTTCGTGGAGGTATCGCCCTGTGACGCTGTCAGCGCGCCTGGTGGCCGCCGGCCCGGCGGCCGAGGAGCGACGATCATGTGCCTGAGCTGCGGCTGCGGCAGCGAGCCGTCGAAGGTCGAGCACGTCAAGGCGGGGAGCCGCGGCCTGCGGGGCACGATCGGCGAGGACCTCGCCCGGCCGACCCCCACGTTCGATGAGGCGAATGCGCAGGTCCTGAAGTTCCACGGTGTCTACCAGCAGGAGGACCGCGACCTGCGCCGCGAGGCCCGCAAGCGGGGCCTGGACCGGCACTACCAGATGATGGTGCGCACCCGCATCCCCGGCGGCCGGGTCAGCCCGGAGGGCTACCTGGCGCACGACCGCATCGCCGACACCTGGGGCAACGGCACGGTGCGCATCACGACCCGCCAGGACTTCCAGCTCCACGGGGTGCTGAAGGGCGACCTATGGGACAGCATCCACGCGATCAACGAGGCGCTCATGACCTCGCTGGGGGGGTGCGGCGACCAGGTCCGCAACGTGATGTGCTGCCCGGCGCCCCTGCGCGACCGGCTCCGGACGGAGGTGCGCGCGGCGCTGCCCGGCCTGGTGGAACAGCTGACCCCGACCACCCGGGCCTACCACGAGATCTGGGTGGACGGCGAGCAGGTCACCGAGCCCGAGCCGGACCCGCTGTACGGCGACCGGTACCTCCCGCGGAAGTTCAAGGTCGCACTCGCGATCGAGGGCGACAACTGCATCGACGTCTACGCGAACGACCTGGGGCTGGTGGCCATGGGCGCGCCCGACGGCACGCTGGCGGGATTCACGGTCCTGGTCGGCGGCGGTCTCGGCCGGACGCACAACAAGCCGGACACCTACCCGGCGGTGGCCCGGCCGCTCGCCTTCGTGGCCACCCAGCACCTGGCCGAGGTGGCCAGGGCCGTGGTCGCCGTCCAGCGCGACTACGGCAACCGCAGCGACCGCCGCCACGCCCGCCTCAAGTACCTGCTCGCCGAGCGGGGCCTCCCGTGGTTCCGCCAGGAGGTCCAGGCGCGAGTGGCGTTCGAGCTCGCCGAGCCGCGTCGCCTCAGCTGGGAGCCGCTGGACGACCACCTGGGCTGGCACGACCAGGGCGACGGCCGGCGGTTCTACGGGCTGTTCGTCGAGAACGGACGCATCCGGGACGAGGGAGACGTCCGCCTGAAGACGGCGCTGCGCGCCCTCGTCGAGCGGTACCAGCCCGTGCTCTGGATGACGGCACAGCAGAACCTGATCCTGGGCGGCGTCGAGCCCGGCCAGGTCCCGGAGGTGGAGGCGCTGCTGGCCGGCCACGGGGTTCCCCTGACCGAGCAGATATCCCAGACGATCCGCAGCTCCATGGCCTGCCCGGCCATCCCCACCTGCGGCCTGGCCGTCGCCGAGGCCGAGCGCGCGTTGCCAGGCCTGATCCGCCAGATCGAGGGGGTGGTCGCCAGGCTGGGGCTCGCCGGCGAGCGGATCAGCTACCGCATGACGGGTTGCCCCAACGGCTGCGCCAGGCCCTACCTGGGCGACGTCGGGTTCGTGGGCACCACGCTCGGCAAGTACGACGTTCTCCTGGGCGGCGACTACCTGGGCACCAGGCTGAACGCCCCGTTCGCCCGCAACGTCCCGCTGGAGGAGATCCCGGCGATGCTGGAGGGGCCGCTCGCGGCGTTCGCTGCCGAGCGCCGCTCGGACGAGGGCTTCGGGGACTGGTGCCACCGGGTCGGGCTGGACCGGCTTCGGGAGCGGTTCACGGGCGAGGCGGTGTCGGCGTGATCGAGCTGTTCTCGGCCGCCGCCGAGCAGGAGGGACGCTCCCCGGAGGCCGTGCTGAGCTGGGCCTACCGCACGTTCGGGCGGGTCGCCCTGGTGAGCAGCTTCCAGGTCGAGTCGTCGGTGCTGATCCACATGGCTTCCCGCCTGGTCGAGCAGCCGGAGGTGCTGACCGTGGACACCGGGCGACTGCCGGAGGAGACGCACGAGATCATGGACCTGGTCCAGCGCCGCTACTCCATCCGGCTGCACGTCCTGACGCCACAACCGGAGGACGTGGCGCAGCTCGTGGCCGACGGTGGGCCCTTCCTGTTCCGCTCGT
>DATFRD010000077.1:0-10562 GCA_035263645.1 Candidatus Dormiibacterota bacterium
TCGAGGAGTTGGTGGAGGTCGGTGACGGTGGCCATGGCTGCTCCGGAAGGCTGGTCTGGATGGCAGCCAATGGTGGCAGGACGATGACCCAGGCGGAGGGGGTCAAGGTCGCGAAGCGCCGAAGGGGAACCTTGACGTGGCCCGTGCCACCCAGGCTCGCTCCCCGGAGGGGGTCACACCGTGACCCCCTCTTGGCCCGAATCTGCCCCGTCGTTGCCCCGTCACCAGGTGGTACATGCTGCTCGATGGTCTGAGGCGGAGCCTCGTTAGTAGGCCCCGCCGAAGGGCCGCCGTACATTCTGAATGATGCTGGGTTCAGCATCATCTCTGAGTCAGGACGCGAGGGAAGCGGCCTAGTCATCCCTCTCAGACCTGGCTTGGCCATCCTCGGCTACGCGGATGGCCCGACTGATCTCAGTGAGCGACTGGAGCCGACGCCCACGACTGTCGAGTGGCTTAACGCGGCCGCCTGGGCCGAAGAGACGGCGCGCAGGGCCTTTACCCATCCCAATCACGGGGACATGCTCATGGCCGTCGGTCCGGTGGCATCCGTCAAAACCAATCGATGGGGACCCTACCGGTGGCGCAACCACACTTTAATGGGCGATTGATGACGAGCGAACCGCCGACGTGTCGGTGCAGGCGGCGCCACAGGCGCCGGATCGCACCCAGCGTGAGCCGTCGCCCTTGGCCCCGACGACCTGGCTCCGGTCGGCCTGGCGAGGTGGTGAGGTGCGCTCGAGAGGTCGAGGTCCCGGTGGCGGGGCCGTCGTCCACTTCAGCCCGACGTACACGAGCCCCGGCTGGACCGCGCCGCTGGTGAGCCGGAGCACCCTGAGGTTCCTCGACACTCTCTCGCTGTCCTCGTACCTGTCGGACGCCGGCCTGGAGGTCGACGAGCAGTTCGGGGACTGGAACCGAGACCCACTGACAGCGACCAGCCCCGCTCGGATACCATGTGCTGGGAGCTTCGGAGGGGACGTGGGATCGCGTCGGCGAGCAGCTGTGGCAGTCGGAGTCGGCGTGTGCCTGGCGTTTGCGAGAGTGCTCCCGGCTCAGGCCAACGACGCGCAGCTGCTCCTGAACACCACCACGCTGACGTACGGCGGGATCCCGCCGGTGAGCAGCCTGCTCTCCGCCAGCCTGGCCTACCCGCCTGACTCCTTCGGCAGGTGCGGGACCACGGGGACCGCGACCTGGGATGGCGGGTTCTGGCAGTACCTCAGAGAGCAGGGAGGCGGCCCGAAGGGATGCCTGCTAGCTGGACTCGGAATCACGCCTCCGGCCAGCGGGATCACCGCGGGAAGCCACACGGTCTGTGCCTCAGGCCCCGACCAGATATCGCCCCCGTTCAGCGCCTGCGCTACGGTGACAGTGGTCATCTTGCCTACCCGAACGATCCCGCCGCCACCCGGGCCCACGCCGCCACCCGTGGTCGGCGAAGCGCCCAGGCCCGCCCAGGCCGCGGCCGACGCGACGCCGATGCCGACGACCCCGACGCCGACTCCGGTCGACACCCCGACCGTGGCGACTGCGACGGCGCCTCCGGCCGCTGCCAGCCCGCCGGCGGCGGTCGGCGTGACCCGCCCAGTCGCGGCCATGGCGCGCCCGATCGGCTGGACCCTCATGGCAGTGGCGGTGGCTGGCTCGCTGGCCGCGATAGCCCTGCTGGCCATGGTGCTGTGGCGTCGGCGCGGCGACCGCCCGACCGACTGAGCCAGCGGCAGGAGGGCAGGAACACGCCGGGCAGCGGGTAGCCGTAGGCGAGCTTCACGGTCTTCGGGGAACTTGCCGAGGATCACGACGCCCCACAAGACGACTACTCCGCCGCCAAGGCCCGGATCACGTCGTCCATGGCCCCGTCCGGCCGGAGCTGGTTGTAGACCTCCATGACCATGTCCATGGTGCTGTGCCCCAGCAGCTGCATGACCTTGGCCGGGCTGATGTTCTGCTGGAGCAGGTGGGTGCAGTAGGAGTGCCGGAAGACGTGCGGCCAAACCCGCTGCGGGTCGATGCCGGCCTTCTCCGCGAGGACCTTGCACATGATCTCGGTCGTCCGTTTCGCCAGCGGCTCGTAGGCTCCCGTCCTGCCGCTCCGCCTCGTGGTCAAGAACAAGCGGTCCGTGTTCACGTCCCGAGGCCGACCGCGCTCGGCATACCGCCGCAGGCGCCGGCCCAGCGAGGGCGCAACCGCCACCCGCCGCTCCTTGTTGCCCTTCCCCATGACGCAGAGCCGCCAACCCTGGCTGTCCTGCTCGATGTCCTGGACCCGGAGCCCCAGCAGCTCGCCGAGGCGGAGGCCCGTGTCCGCCAGGGTGCGCACAACCAGCTTGTCCCGCTCCGTGGTGGCGGCGTCCTCCAGGCGCTGGATCTCCTCCCGGCTGAGCACGTGCAGGAGTTTCTTGGGCACCTTCGGGATCTGGGCCGTGGCCTTCGATCCTTCCCCTTCCCGCTCGCACCAGCGGAGGAAGATGTTGATACTCCGCAGGTACGAGCGGACGGAGGCCGGCGAGCGATCCGAGTCCAGCAGCTCGGCGTTGAGGCGGTCCAGGAACCGCTGGTTGATCTGTGCGGGATTCTGGATGCCTTCGCGCTCGCACGCCGGCAGTAGCAGCTTGTAGACAGGCCACCGGTAGGCTTCGAGCGTCCTCGGGCTCCTGCCACCGGCTCGGGCGGAGGCCAACCAGTCGCGGGCCAGGCTGCCCAGGACCGTCTGCGGCTCGGCGTTTACCACCTTGAGCTTGCGCACGGCGACTGAGTGTAACTCGCCATCCTCGCCAATGGCGCGCTCGTCACTCGCCTAATTCCACCGAATCTACATACAGGTGTGGGAGGTTGAAGGAAGGTGAAGGGGGGCGGATCCGAGTTCGCCGAGGCCGAATGAAGGTGGGTGGTCGGGCGGGGCGGATTCGAACCGCCGATCTCCTGGTCCCAAACCAGGCGCTTTTCCGAGCTAAGCCACCGCCCGCCGGCCATCGAGCATACCTGCTCCGCCGGCAGGTCGACTGGAATCCGCAGGCAGCGCGTGGACCCGGCCGCCCGGGCCTCCGACCCGTTGCCAGGGCCGTGACCCTGCCCCCGGTCCTGAACGGCAATCTCATGTGCGAGGAGCCTGGGGCAGGCGCTTGCCCGCTGGGCTGCGAATCCGCTCGCTCCCGTCCTGGTGAGCTATTCGATCAAACCGTTGCTCCTGGCGTCCCACAGAATTTACGGGCCTCCGGGGTATCGAGCTGCGTCAATCCGACGACAGCCCAGTAGCGCAGACGTTCATCAGGATTGTCCAATTGAGCCTTTAGCAACGCCACGGCTTTGGCTGATCGGGCGTCGCCAATGAGTTCAAGCAACGAGCAGCGCGGCCCGTGGTCAGGCTCGTGCGTGAAGGTGTGGTGGGTTCGGCACCCCGGGGACCCGGCCCAACTATCCAGGATCAGTTCATCGGTTCCGATCGGTGTCCGGGTCGGGCGATCCCACCATCGACATCAACGTCCCCGGCATCCCCTTCAACAAGATCCACTTTCCCTGGCCGCACCCATAGACTGACCCCGTGGAGCGGCTCGATGACAGGAGTGCATTCGGATGGCCGATCGTGTGAAGCTGGCCCTGTTCGGCCTGCATCGAGGCGGCAGCGCGGACCCCGACACCATCGTTCGCCGCGCGCGGCTCGCGGAGGAGGCGGGGTTCGAGGCGCTGTGGGTCGGTGACCATATCGCGCTCCCGCGCGGCGGGTCGGACCCGTCTGACCAATCACGACTGGAGGCGCTGGTCGCCCTCACGTACCTGGCTGCGGTCACCACACGGGTCAGGCTCGGCGTCGGCGTGATCGTGCTGCCGCAGCGACAGCCAGTCCTGCTGGCGAAGCAGCTGGCCTCGATCGACGTCCTCTCGAAGGGCCGGCTGACCGTCGGGATCGGGGTCGGGTACGTCGAGCCGGAGCTACGAGCGCTGGGGGCGTCGCTCGCCGACCGCGGCGCGCGCGCCGACGAGTACCTGGCCGCGATGCGTGTCCTCTGGAGCGAGCCCGTCCCCACGTTCGCCGGGCGCTACGTCTCCTTCACGGACGTGATGCAGCGGCCGCTGCCCGTGCAGCGGCCGCATCCGCCAATCGTGGTCGGCGGGCACTCGCCGGCCGCGTATCGACGCGCCGTCCAGACCGCCAACGGCTGGTACGGCTGGGAGCTCGACCTCCAGCAGACCGCCCGGGCTCTGGCGGAGCTCCGCGAGACGGCAAATCGCTGGGAGCGGCCAGCTCGGCTGGGCGAGCTCGAGATCACCATCACCCCGCCGGCCGCTGTCGACGTCGACACCGCCCGGCGGTATGCAGACCTCGGGGTGCACCGACTCGCCATCCAACCGGCGTCGATGGACGGGACGTCGATGGACGAGCTGATCACCACGGCCGGCGAGACACTCATCGGCCGCCTCTGACCGCCCGTTCTTCCGGGGACGGGCCCGCGCGGACATTTCGTAGTGCTGTCAATGAATGCGCGGCAGGGGCCGATGGGGGCTGTGCTCCAGTGGCGAAACCAGGGCCTCCGGCCCAGAATTACGCCGCATGCGGCGGGACATCACACACCATCTCACGTCCCTCTACGGTGACCAGGTCGCTCGTCGGGTGGAGCCTCGCCTGCGCGACCTGATGCGGCGACACTTCCCGGCGGCGCCGCCCGGCGCGGCCCCGCGATCCGCCCTGCCTCTCACCCAGCGTGACGCCGTCCTGATCACGTACGGTGACCAGGTCAGCGAGCCGGCCACGCCGCCGCTGCGTACGCTGGCCGACGTCCTGGAGGAGCACGCCGCCGGCGCGGTCACAGCGGTCCACCTCCTCCCCTTCTACCCATACTCGTCGGACGACGGCTTCTCGGTCATCGACCACCGCGAGGTCGACCCGGCACTTGGCACCTGGGACGACGTGTGCCGCGTGGGCCGGCGGTTCGACCTGATGTTCGACGCGGTGTTCAACCACGTGTCCGCCGAGAGCGCATGGTTCCAGGGGTTCCTGCGCGACGAGCCGCCCTACCGAGACTGGTTCATCGTGGTCGAGGGAGAACCGGACCTGAGCCAGGTCGTGCGCCCGCGCGCCCTGCCGCTGCTGACCGCGTTCCAGACTGCAGCGGGCGAGAAGCGGGTGTGGACCACATTCAGCGCCGACCAGGTGGACGTCGACGTCCGAAATCCCGACGTGCTGCTGGCGCTCATCGACGTGCTGCTGTTCTACGTCGTCCGGGGCGCCCGGCTCGTCAGGCTCGACGCGATCGCCTACCTGTGGAAGGAGATCGGCACGCCCTGCATCCACCTGCCCCAGACGCACGCAGCGATCCGGTTGATGCGCTCGGTGCTCGACGAGGTGGCGCCGGAGGTGCTGCTCATCACCGAGACGAACGTGCCGCACCGCGACAACGTGTCGTATTTCGGTGACGGCACGGACGAGGCGCAGCTCGTCTATAACTTCGCCCTGCCGCCGCTCGTGCTCCATGCGCTGACCACCGGCAGTGCCGAGGCCCTCGGCCGCTGGGCGGGCTCCCTGGTGCTGCCCTCGGACCGCGTGACGTTCTTCAACTTCCTGGCCTCACACGACGGGATCGGCGTCAACCCGGTCCGCGGCATCCTGGCGCAGGGCGAGATCGACGCCCTCGTCGCGCTGGCCAGGGATCGCGGCGGCTTCGTGTCGGAGAAGCAGAATCCGGACGGGTCTCGGAGCCCGTACGAGCTCAACATCAACTATTTCGACGCCCTCTCCGACCCGGCGGCGGGGGAGCCGGAACAGGTGCAGGTGAGCCGCTTCGTGGCCGCCCACGCCATCATGCTGGCCCTGCCGGGCACGCCGGGCATCTACGTCCACTCGCTGTTCGGCTCCCGCGGCGACCGGGCCGGTGCGGACGCGAGCGGCATCCCTCGCCGCATCAACCGGCAGCGGTTCGTGCGCGCCGATCTGGAGCGGGAGCTGGCGGACCCGTCCTCATGCCGGGCCCGGGTGCTGTACGAGCTGAAGGCGCTGCTCCGGCGCCGGCAGGCGAGCGCCGCCTTCCACCCCATGGCTCGCCACGACGTCCTGGACCTCGACCCCCGGGTCCTCGCGATCAGGCGGACCGCGCCTGGCGGCCGGGAGCGGATGCTGTGCCTCCACAACGTGTCGGCCGAGCGCGTGGCCCTGCCGCAGGCCCTCCCCCTGGAGCCGTACGAGGTCCGCTGGGAGCCGGAGCCGGCCGCGCAGCCCTGACGGCCGGCCGGTGCCGGCCTCCGGTCCGGTCGCCTACCGCCCCGCTAGCTCCGCCAGGGCGCCGCTGGCGAGGAGGGCGCGTACCGCCGCGCCGCGATGGCTCGTGGCGTGCTTCTCGGCGGGGCTCAGTTCGGTGAACGTCCTGCCGAGTTCCGGCACCAGGAACACCGCGTCGTAGCCGAAGCCGCCGGCTCCTGCCCGCGGCTCGACCACCTCGCCGTCCCGGCAGCCGAGGAACGTCCGCATGGGCCGGCCCGGGGCCGCCAGCGCGAGCCCGCAGACGAAGCGCGCGCGCCAGGGCCGGGGGACCCCGGCCAGGCGCTCGAACAGCAGCCGGTTCCGGTCCTCCTGGGTGGTCGCCACGCGCGCCGAGCGGAGCCCGGGCCAGCCGTCCAGCGCCTCCACCTCCAGCCCGGTGTCGTCTCCCAGGGCCCACAGGCCGGTGGCCGCGCTGGCCGCCGCGGCCTTCAGGGCGGCGTTGGCCTCGTACGTCGTGCCGTCCTCGCGGACGGACGTGTCGACGGCCTCGACCTGCAGCCCCTCGCCGGCCAGCAGCTCACGGTACTCGCGCAGCTTGCCGGGATTGCCGGTGGCGATGGCGATGCGGGGCGGCGCGCCGCCTCCTCCCCCCGCAGCCGGCTGGGCCATCGCGGGGCTGGCGTGATCACCCAAGCGCGGCGATGGCCCGCTTCTGGTACGTGATGAGCTCGCGGATGCCCTTCGTGGCCAGCAGGAGCAGCGCGTCCAGCTCCTCGCGGCTCAGCGGCTCCCTCTCCGCGGTGGCCTGCAGCTCGATGAACCTGCCGTCGGCCGCCATCACCACGTTCATGTCGGTGTGGGCGAGGAAGTCCTCGGCGTAGTCCAGGTCCAGCCGCGGCTCCCCCTCCACGATCCCGACGCTGACCGCCGCCACGAACATCCGCAGCGGGTTCCCGGTGAGCATGCGAGCCTGCTGCATGCGCTTCACCGCCTGGTAGAGGGCCACGAAGGCGCCGGTCACGGAGGCTGTCCGGGTGCCGCCATCCGCCTGGAGGACGTCGCAGTCGAGCGTGATCGTCCGCTCACCGAGCATGCGCATGTCGACCACGGTCCGCAGCGACCGGCCGATGAGCCGCTGGATCTCGTGGGTGCGGCCGCCGATCCGTCCCGTGTTGGCCTCCCGCTGGCCGCGGTCGTGCGTGGACCGCGGCAGCATCGAGTACTCGGCCGTCACCCAGCCGTGCCCCGACCCCCGGCGGTGCGGCGGGACGCGGTCCTCCACGCTGGCGGTGACCCAGACCCGGGTCTTGCCCATCTCCACCAGCGCCGATCCCTCGGCGTGCTGGTTCACGCCGAGCTCGATCTTGAAGGGGCGCAGCTCGTCCGGGCGCTCCCGCCCGTCTGGTCTCGACAAGGGTCTACCGGCTGCCGAGCCGCGGCCGCCGGCTGGCGACCGTCACCGGTCTGGTCATGGCGTCCAATTGTGGCGCACCAGGATCAGTGGCCGGTGAGCTTCAGGAGCAGCGTGGTGGCCTCCCAGAACCCGTACAGCGGCACGAAGACGATCAGCGGCGTGACCGGGTCCACCCCCGGCGTCATCAGGTTGGCCATCAGGCCCAGCGCCACGATCCAGTACACGCGGTTCCGGTACAGCCAGCGGGAGTTGATGATCCTGAGCATGCCCAGGACCCACAGGGCGATCGGCAGCTCGAAGACAAGGCCGAAGGCGAGCGTGATGAGGAGGACGAACCCGAACAGGTCGTCGGCGAAGGGCAGGTAGTGCAGGTCCGAGGCCGTGAGCGCCAGGAGGACGCGCATGAAGAGGGGCAGTGCGAACAGGGCTAGGCCGACGCCCAGCAGGAAGAAGAAGCTGGTGGCCAGGATCAGGGGCAGGACCAGCCGCTTCTCGTGCTCGTGGAGGCCCGGGCTGACGAACCACCAGGCCTGCCAGATGATGATCGGGGCCGCCAGGACCAGGCCGACCACGAGGGCGATCTTCAGCCCGAACAGGACCCCGCCGGTCGGGGACGTGAAGATGAGGCCGGTCTTCGTCAGGCCGGCGCGGGTAACCAGGAAGTCGACGATGCGACCGTAGAAGACGAATGCGACGATCGTGGCCACCACCCACCCGATGACCGAGATGATCAGGGCCCGCCGCAGGTCTTCGAGGTGCTCGACGACGGTCATCCGGCTGTCGTCGGGCGACACCGACGGCGGCGCCGGGCGACCTCGCGTGAGGAGCGCCATGATGCCGGCGGTCTAGGTGGTGTGCTGTTCGGTCTTGGCGGCGGTGCTGTCCTCCGCCGACGCCCTGGCGGGCTGCTCCGTGACCGCCTCCGCCGGCGCCCTGGCGGGCTGCTCCGTGACCGCGGTCTTGACCTCATCGGTCAGCTCAGACGAGGTCTTGCGGAACTCCCGGATCCCCTTCCCGATGGCACCGCCCAGCTCGGGCAGCTTGCCGGGGCCGAAGATGATCAGGACGATGACGAGCAGCAGTACCAGCCAAAGAGGATGAAATCCAAATGGTCCCATACTTGCGCTTCCTCCCAGGGATTATAGGCCCACCCCGGCTGGGGCAGACTACCCACGCTTGATGCTGACGCCAAGAATACGGTCGGAGGACGTCAGCTGGCTGACGACGTCCTGCCCCTGGGTCACCGTGGCGAAGTGGTTGTACTCGATCGGCGGGTTGCCGCCCGGCCAGGGCTGCTTCAGGATGAAGAACTGGGAGCCGCTGATGCTCCCGTCCGGGAAGCGGGCCATCCCCATCGAGCCGGGCAGCCACTGGTCGCCCGGCGCGGGAGGCTCGGCGGGCAGCGAGTAGCCGGGGCCGCCACGGCCGTCGTTGCGGGGGTCGCCGCTCTGGACCACCCAGTCCTCGCTCCGCCAGAACGTGAGCCCGTCGAAGTACCCGTTCTCCGCCAGGACGATGAAGTTGTTGACGGTCTTCGGCGCCTGGCTCGTCAGGAACGAGAACGTGATGTCGCCCCGGGTGGTCTTGAGCGTCCCGCTGTACTTCGCGCTGGCATCGATGCACGTGGAAGGCGGCCCACTGTAGAGCCGCGGCGCCAGCTGCATGGAGGTGTGGCACCCGGCGAACTGGGCCGCGGGGCGGGCGCCGGCCGCCCAGTCGATCGCGGCTCCCGCCCCGATGACCAGCGCAACGACGACTGCGCTGATGGCGAGGGCCGCGACGGGCCGCATCCGCCTCGGGGGCTCGGCCGCCGCCGGCCGGGTCGGGACTGGGCGCCGCGTGGACACGGGGTCAAATCTTATGCTCCGGAGCGCTGGCGTGCCCCGCCGGCGGTCCTGCCGTACACCCCGGCTTAGCGAGCCGCGGCCCGGCGGAGCTCTCCCGGCGGCCAGAGCTGGATGGCCCGGACGGCCGGCACCCGCTCGCCGAACAGGATCTCGGCCACGTCGTCGAATCGCTCCGGCACGGCCGTGACCAGGAGCTCGTGCTGGGGCGGCGACGCCGTCTTCGTAGCCCGCATCCGCGCGTGGTCGAGCCGGCGCTCGACCATGGCGGCCGTGGTGGAGGCCGAGTCGACGAGCACGAAGCGGCCCGGATGGACGCGTTCGATCGCGCGCCGCAGCAGCGGGTAGTGCGTACAGCCCAGGACCAGGACGTCGGCTCCGAGCTGCGCGATCTCCGCGAGGTCCCTGTGCAGCGCGGCGTCCGCCCGAGGGCTGTCGGCGTCTCCGGCCTCAACGATCTCGACCAGCTCCGGGCACGCCTTCTGGTAGACGCCGACCATCGGGTCGAGCTCCTTGATCGCGTGGAGATACTCCTGGCTGAGCCGGGTGCCCTCGGTCGAGATGACCCCCACCACGCCCCGCCGGGTCGCCTCGACGGCCGCCTGGGCGCCGGCCGATATGACGCCGACGATCGGGATGTCGAACACCTCCCGGGCCTGGTGGAGGGCGGCCGCGGTCGCCGTGTTGCACGCGATCACCACCAGCTTGACCTGCCGCGACTCCAGGTAGCGGATCAGGTCGAACGCGAAGCCCTTCACCTCCTGCTGGTAGCGGGGCCCGTACGGGAAGTGCAGCAGGTCGGCCACGTAGATGGTCCGCTCCAGCGGCAGGCGGTCCTGGATCGCCCGGAGGACGGTGAGGCCGCCGACTCCCGAGTCGAAGACGCCGATGGGCCGCCCGTCGCCCATCAGCCCCCCGCCCCCGTCGCGCGCCGCCAGGCAGGGGGTTCCGGAAGGGGGGGCCCGCCCCCCCTTGCATCCGCCGCCAGGTAAGCAAGGGCTTGGCCCGAGCGTGTGAGTCCCGCCTCCGCCTCCCCAGCGCCAGGACCCAACCCCGAAGGGATGCGCCACAGGCGCCCCGAAGATCCCGAACAGAGGGGGGGTTCCGG
>DATFRD010000078.1:0-2485 GCA_035263645.1 Candidatus Dormiibacterota bacterium
CCGGCGGCGGTGATGGACATGAGCTTCGCCAACCAGGCGCTGAGCCTGGAGTACCTGGCCCGGAACCACGGGCGGCTGGAGCGGCGGGTGTACGACGTGCCGAAGGAGATCGACGCCGAGGTGGCAAGGCTCAAGCTGCGGGCCATGGGCGTGGCGATCGACACGCTCACCGACGAGCAGGTCAGATACCTCAGCTCCTGGGAGGAGGGGACCTGAGCGAGCCGCCGCCGCGCCCGCCGGCTGAGAGGCCGCCGTGAGGGACGTCCTGGTCGCCGGCACCGGCATGACCCGCTTCGCGAGGCAGCCTGCGCGGACGCTGAAGGACCTGGCGGCCGAGGCAGCGACCGCGGCGCTTCGCGACGCCTCGATCGACGCCCCCGCCGTCCAGGCCTGCTACTTCGCCAACGCCGTGGGCGGCTCCATCACCGGCCAGGAGATGGTCGCCGGCCAGGTTGCGATGCGGCCGCTCGGCATCGAGGGGGTGCCGCTGGTCAACGTGGAGAACGCATGCGCCTCGGCCTCCACCGCGTTCCATCTGGCCTGGCAGGCGGTCGCCTGGGGTGCCTGCGACGTCGCGCTCGCGGTGGGCGCCGAGAAGATGACGCACGCGGAGAAGGCGCGCTCCTTCGCCGCCATCGGCGGCTCGGTCGACGTGGAGATGATCCCGGCCCGGCTCCCGGCCGGCCGGTCCTTCCTCATGGACCTCTACGCCGAGTCGGCCCGAGCGTATATGGACGCGAGCGGTGCGACGGTCGAGGACTTCGCCGCGGTGGTCGTCAAGAACCAGCTGCACGGCGCGCGCAACCCGCTGGCCCAGTACGGCTCCGAGCTGACCGTGGACGCGGTGCTCTCCTCGCGGCCGATCGTGCCGCCGTTCACGCTCCTCATGTGCTCGCCCATCTCGGATGGCGCCGCCGCGGCCGTGCTCGTCGGCGCGGACCGGCCGCCCGCCGGCCGCGGCGTCCGGGTGGCGGCGTCCGTGCTCCGGTCGGCCGGTGGCGGCCGGCGCGTTGCCGAGCTGGCCTCGGCGGCGGCCTACCAGGCGGCCGGGCTGGGCCCCGGCGATCTCGACTGCGCCGAGCTCCACGATGCCGCCGCGTCCGCCGAGCTGGTCCTCTATGAGCAGGTGGGGCTCGCGAGACCCGGCGAGGGGCCGTCGCTCATCCGCGGCGGCGCGACGAGGCTCGGCGGGCGCCTGCCCGTGAATACGAGCGGAGGGCTGCTCGCCCGTGGCCATCCGATCGGCGCCACCGGCCTCGCGCAGATCCACGAGGCCGTGCGCCAGGTCCGCGGGCGGGCGGGAGGACGGCAGGTGGACCGCGCCCGGGTGGCGCTGACGCACAACGCCGGCGGCTGGGGCGGCGGGGACAACCTGGTGGCGGCAGTTCACGTGTTCGTCGCCGGCTGATCTCGTGCTGTCCGGCAGGCCGGGAGGCGTCGACACCAGGGCTCAGCCCACGTCGGCCGCCGTCACGCGCTCCCGCTGGGCAGTCTGCCCCGGTCCGCCCGGTCTACCCTGCCACCGATGCACGAGTACCGGAACCTCTTCGACCTTTCGGGGCGGGTGGCGCTGGTCATCGGCGCGGCGAGCGGCATCGGCGAGGCCGCCGCCCACGCGCTGGCGGCCTTCGGGGCCCGGGCCGTCTGCGCCGACCTCGACGTCGAGGGCGCGGCCCGCACCGCTGCTGCGATCGCCGGCGCGGGCGGGGACGCCGACCCTCTGTACCTGGATGTGCGAGAGCCGGCGAGCGTGGCGGCTGCCGTGGACGTGGTGGGTGCTCCAGACGTGCTGGTGGTCACGCCGGCGATCAACGTGCGACGGCGGCTGCTCGACATCGACGACGAGGCCTTCGCCCGCGTGGTAGGCCTGAACCTGGGGGGCACGTTCCGGGTGCTGCGGGAGTTCGGCCGCGGGATGGCGGCCAGGGGCGGAGGCAGCATCGTCGTCCTGTCCAGCATCCGGGGCCAGGTCGTGGAGCCGGGCCAGTCCGTCTATGCGGCCACCAAGGCCGGCGTCGTCCAGATTGCCAGGACGCTCGCCGCCGAGCTCGGAGACCGGGGGGTCCGCGTCAACGCGGTCGCACCGGGCGTGGTGGAGACGCCGCTGACGCGTCAGATCAAGGAGCGCCCGGATTGGCACCGGGCCTACGCGGAGAAGACCGCGCTGGGCAGGTGGGCCGCGCCGACCGAGATCGCGGGAGCGATCGTCTTCCTCGCGTCAGACGCGGCCAGCTACGTCACCGGCGCCTGCCTGTACGTCGACGGCGGCTGGACCGCCATCGACGGCCGCTTCACGCCTCCGCTCTAGGAGCGCGGCCGGAAAGTGGCCGAGTCATGTGGTGGCCAGGTGCCCCAGGTGGCGGTTCGGGGCCGAGCACCGGAGCGAGCGCGGTCGTCCCCTCGTGAGCGAGGAGCGGAGGACACGGACCGCCAGATGGGGTGCATGGGCGCCAAAGGGCCGGCTGGCTTTTCGGCCGCGCTCCTA
>DATFRD010000079.1:0-5414 GCA_035263645.1 Candidatus Dormiibacterota bacterium
AATGAGGACACTTGTCATGTCGTCGTCACCTCCAGGGAGGTGATGTGCTGGAGTCGGCATCTCGCTGGCCAGCGCAGGGAGCCTTCTGCCAGGTCTGCCCCTCGGGGCCAGAGCCCGAGAGTCATCCCTTGGCTCCCTGTCGACCCCGCCGGCCGGCGCCGCGCCCGGGCACCGGCCCAGGCCGGCGCGCGCGCGGAAGGCGCAGCGCGAGCGTGGAGCCCCGGCCCACCTCGGAATCGAGCACGTGCACCTCGCCCGCATGCCGGCGCGCCAGCTCCCGGCTGATGTAGAGGCCGAGGCCGGTCCCCGGCGGGAACACCTCGCCCGGCGGCTCCAGCCTGAGAAACCGCTCGAAGACGCGCTCGTGCATGTCGGGCGGGATGCCGATCCCGTGGTCCTCGACGGTCAGCAGCGCCGGCTCCCCGGCCCGGACCGCCACCCTGACCCAGGGTCGACCCCGCGAGTAGGCCAGCGCGTTGTCGATCAGGTTGTCCACGATCCGGGCCAGGTGGCCCGGGTCGGCCGTCACGGTGACCGGCCTGCTCGCCAGGTCCAGCTCCACCACCGCCTCGCGCAGCTGCGCCTGCGCGGCGGCCCTGCTGACGGCCTGGCGCGCCACCTCCCGCAGGTCGCATTCGACCGTCCGGGCCGGCACCGTCCCGGCCTCCAGCCGTGAGGCCGTCAGCACGTCGTCGACGATCTGGTTCAGGTCCCGCCCCTTCTCGTTCAGGATGCCGACCACCTGCCGCAGCTCGTCGTCCAGGTCGCCGAATGTGCCGTCGGCCAGCATGGACAGGTAGCCGACGATCACGGCCAGCGGCGTCCGCAGCTCGTGCGCGGCCATGTTCAGGAACTCGGACTTGGCCCGGCTCGACTCCTCAGCCCGGGCCAGCAGCTCCCCCATCGAGCGCCGCTGCAGGTGGAGATCGACGAACACGCGCAGCTTCATGCGCAGGAAGTCGGGCACGAACGGCTTGAATATCACGTCGGCGGCGCCGATCCGGTAGGCCCGCAGGAGGTCGCGCTCGGCCTCAGGGAAGGCCGTCAGGAACAGGATCGGGGTGCCCCCCGTCGCGGGCCGCGACCGGATGATCTCGGCAGTCTCGAAGCCGTCCATCACAGGCATGCGCACATCCAGGAGGATCGCCGCGAAGTCATCGCGCAGCACGTGGCGCAGCGCCTCCCGGCCGGAGGCCGCCCTGACCAGCCGCTGGCCCAGCGGCGCGAGCACGGCCTCGAGGGCGACCAGGTTGCCCGGCTCGTCATCGACCAGCAGGATGCTCGCGGGAGGCCGCAGCTCGTCGCCCATGACGCGTTCGGGCCGCAGCACGTCGCCTACGACGCCGTCAGCCATGTTCTCAGGAGATCGAGCAGCCGCTCGAAGTCCACGGGCTTCGAGATGTAGTCGGAGGCGCCGGCGCGGAGGCAGCGCTCGCGGTCGCCCCTCATCGCCTTAGCGGTCAGGGCGATGACCGGCAGCTTCTCGAAGCCCGGCCGGGCCCGGATCCGCCGCAGCGTCTCGTAGCCGTCGACGTCCGGCATCATGATGTCCAGCAGTACCGCGTCGATCATGCCACCGGCGCCCTCCAGTGCCGCCATCGCCTCCTGACCGCTTTCCGCCGGGATGACGCGGACCCCGTGTCGCTCGAGCGTGGCCGTCAGCGCGAACAGGTTGCGGACGTCGTCGTCGACGACCAGGATGGTGCGCCCGGCCAGGGCGCTCGCGTCGGTGGAGCCCGGCGGAGGTTCGACCGGGGCGGCGTCGGGAGGGACCACGCGGCGCGGGTTGACGGCGTCCTGGGCCTGCGTCCGGCGCCGCGGTTCGGTGTCCACGACCGGCCCGTGCCCGGCGCCATTGGGGGCCGAGGAACGGAGCCGCCCGAACAGGTCCTCCAGGTCTTCCCTGCTCGCCGGCTTGGCCAGGAACGCGATGACCCCGTACTGGCCCGCCCGCTCCTCCGCGTCCTCGAAGACCGTGACCACGTACACCGGGATGGACGCGGTGGCCGGAACCCGGCGCAGGGCCTCCAGGACCCGCCAGCCGCTGATGTCCCTGAGCCCGATGTCCAGGGTGATGGCGGTGGGATGATACCTGCGCGCCAGCGCCAGCGCCTCGTTGCCCCCGACCGCAACGATGCCCTTGAACCCGCCCCTGTGGGCCAGGTCGAGCAGGACCCGGCAGAAGTTGACGTCGTCGTCGACGATGAGGACGACCGAGTCGCCTGGTCCCAACAGCTCTCGATCGTCCGTCACACTCAGCGGGGCTGGGGACGTCTGGCCGGCGCCAGCCGCGCCGGCGTCCGTCGAGCCGGAGGGGACGGCCGCGGCCGGCTCGTGGTCGACCGGGAGGTACACGGTGAACGTGCTGCCCTCACCGACCACGCTCTGGAGGCGGATCTCGCCGCCCAGCAGGCGGACGAGCTCACGGCTGATCGACAGGCCCAGGCCGGTGCCGCCGTACTTCCGGCTGGTCGTGCCGTCTACCTGCTGGAAGGCCTCGAATATGGTCTTCTGCTTGTCCGGCGGGATCCCTATGCCCGTGTCGGCCACCTCGTAGGCGACCACCTGCCGCGCTTCCGCCAGCGACTTGAGGTCGGGGTCCCAGCCCTGGCTGGCCACCCGCACCCGCAGCTCGACGCGGCCCCGTTCGGTGAACTTGAACGCGTTCGCCAGCAGGTTCTTCAGCACCTGCTGGAGCCGTTTGGGGTCCGTGCGCGTCACCGCGGGCAGGTCGGGGTCGAGGCGCAGCGTGAACTCGACCCCGCGCGCGTCGGCGACGTGCCGGAAGCTGCGCTCCAGGTGCTCGCGCAGGTCCTCGAACGTCTCCTCGCCGATGTCCAGGGCCACCTTGCCGGACTCGATCTTCGTGAGGTCCAGGATGTCGTTGATCAGGTTCAGCAGGTCCTGCCCGCTGCCCAGGATGATGTTCGCGTACTCGACCTGCCGGGACGAGAGGTTGCCTTCGGGGTTCTCGGCCAGCTCGTGCGCGAGGATGAACATGCTGTTCAGCGGCGTGCGCAGCTCGTGCGACATGTTGGCCAGGAACTCGCTCTTGTACCGGGACGTGAGGGCCAGCTGCTCCGCCTTCTCCTCGAGCGCGTGCCGGGCCTGCTCCACCTGGTCGTTCTTGCGCTCGACCTCGGTGTTGCGGTCGGCCAGCAGCCGCGCCTTCTCCTCGAGCTCCTCGTTGGTGTGCCGGAGCTCCTCCTGCTGCTCGCGCAGCTCGTCGGCCATCGACTGCGAATGCTCGAGCAGCTCCTCGGTCCGCATCGTGGCCTCGATCGTGTTCAGCACGATGGCAATCGACTTGGTGAGCTGGTCCAGGAAGTCCAGGTGGATCGCGCTGAACCGCTGGAACGACGCGAGCTCGATCACCGCCAGCACCTGGTCCTCGAAGACGATGGGCAGCACCACGATGCTCAGCGGCGGCGCCTCGCCCAGGCCGGACGAGATGGCGATGTAGTCGCCGGGCACGTTCAGGAGCAGGATCCGCTCCCGCTCGTGCGCGCACTGGCCGACCAGCCCCTCGCCCACCCGGAAGACGGTCGCCGCGCCGTCGCGCTCGCGATGGGCGTAGCCGGCCTGGTAGCGCAGCACGGGCTCCTGGGGGTCCGAGGTGTCCATGGTGTAGATGACGCCGTGCTGGGCGTTCACCAGCGGGGCCAGCTCCGACAGGATCAGGCGCGACGCCGACATCCGGTCCCGCTGGCCCTGCAGCAGCCTGGTGAAGTGGGTCAGGTACGTCTTCAGCCAGTCCTGCTCGGTGTTTTGCAGGGTGGTCTCGCGCAGGTTCCGGATCATCTCGTTGATGTTGTCCTTCAGCACCGCCACCTCTCCGGAGGCGCGGACGCCGATGGACCGCGTCAGGTCGCCCTCGGTCACCGCCGTGGCCACGTCGGCGATGGCGCGGATCTGGTCCGTGAGGGTGGCCGCCAGCTGGTTGACGTTGTCGGTCAGGTCCTTCCAGGTGCCGGCCGCGCCCGGCACGTGGGCCTGACCGCCGAGCCGGCCCTCCACCCCCACCTGGCGGGCGACGGTCGTGACCTGGTCGGCGAACGTGCCAAGCGTGTCCGTCATCTCGTTGATGGTGTCCGCCAGGGCAGCGACCTCGCCCTTGGCCACCACCACCAGCTTCCGCCTCAGGTCCCCGTTGGCAACCGCGGTGACGACCTGCGCGATGCCGCGTACCTGGTCGGTCAGGTTGTCGGCCATCGAGTTGACGTTGTCGGTCAGGTCCTTCCAGACCCCGGAGATCCCGGGCACGTTGGCCCGGCCTCCCAGCTTGCCCTCGGTGCCCACCTCGTGCGCCACGCGGGTCACCTCCCACGCAAACGCGTTGAGCTGGTCGACCATCACGTTGATCGTGTTCTTGAGCTCCAGGAACTCGCCCCGGACGTCCACCGTGACCTTCTTCGACAGGTCGCCGTTGGCCACCGCCGTGGTGACCTCGGCGATGTTGCGGATCTGGCTCGTGAGCTGGCCGGCGAGCAGGTTCACGTTGTCGGTGAGCTCCTTCCAGACCCCGGCCACGCCCCGCACGTGAGCCTGGCCGCCGAGCTTGCCCTCGGTGCCCACCTCGTGCGCCACGCGGGTCACCTCCCACGCGAACGCGTTGAGCCTGTCGACGGTCACGTTGATCGTGTTCTTCAGCTCCAGGATCTCGCCCTGGACGTCGACGGTGACCTTCTTCGAGAGGTCTCCGCTGGCCACCGCCGTGGTCACCTCGGCGATGTTGCGGATCTGGCTGGTCAGCTGGCCGGCGAGCAGGTTCACGTTGTCGGTCAGCTCCTTCCAGACGCCGCCGACGCCCTGGACCTGGGCCTGGCCACCCAGCTTGCCCTCGGTGCCCACCTCGCGGGCCACGCGGGTCACCTCCGAGGCGAACGCGTTGAGCTGGTCGACCATGACGTTGACCGTGCTCTTCAGCTCCAGGATCTCGCCCTGGCCCTCGACCGTGATCTTCTTCGAGAGGTCGCCCCTGGCCACCGCGGTCGTCACCTCGGCGATGTTTCGCACCTGTGCCGTCAGGTTGCCGGCCATCGTGTTCACGCTGTCGGTGAGGTCCTTCCAGACCCCGCCCACGCCACCGACCCGCGCCTGGCCGCCCAGCTTCCCCTCCGTGCCCACCTCGCGGGCCACGCGCGTCACCTCGGACGAGAACGAGGAGAGCTGCGTCACCATCGTGTTGACGGTGCGGGCGGTGTGCGCGAACTGGCCCTTGAGGGCGACGCCATCGACCTCGAGCGGAACCGTCTGCGACAGGTCGCCGCCTGCCACCGCGGTGATCACCCGCGCCGTCTCGCTGGTGGGCCGGACCAGGTCCTCGACCAGGTCGTTGACCGAGTGCACGGCGCCGGCCCAGCCGCCGCGGACCCCGGCGAGGGGGATGCGCTGATCCATGCGGCCCTCGCGGC
>DATFRD010000080.1:0-3900 GCA_035263645.1 Candidatus Dormiibacterota bacterium
CATGCACCCCATCTCCGGCGTTGCCTCCTGCGGTGCTCAGTCACGCCCTGGAGGGCGCTCCTTCCGCTCCTCGTCGGCGCCACCGGATCTGGGGCACCTGGAACCCAAATCTCTCGGCCAGGTTTCCGGCCGCACCCCTAGATCAGCAGCTCGAGCAGAGCCAGCTCCTCGCCCCAGTACTCGGCCCGGACGCGGCAGACCTCCTCGAAGCCGAACGATCGGAACAGGGCGAGCGCCGGCTCCAGCTTGGGGCTGACCTGGGCCCAGGCCCGCGCCACCCCTGCCCTCCGTGCTCGCGCCACGGCGTGCTCCAGCAGCAGGTGGCCGGCGCCGCGGCCCCTGGCCTCCGGGTCCACCGCCAGCCGGTCGACGTGGCAGGCTCGGGTGGGGAAGCAGCAGCGCACCGCGCCCACGATGCGGGCGTCCTGCCGGATGCGGAAGACGTCGAAGCCGCCTGCGAGCCACGCCGCCACCTCGGTCGCCGAGGAGGTCTCGTGGGCCACGTACCGGGAGTCGAGGTGACAGGCGCGGTCCGCCCAGGCCCGGCGGTAGAGGTCCGCCAGGGCGGCAGCCTCGGCCGCCTGCGCCGGCATCACCCGCGGTGTGGTGCGGAAGAAGCGCACGTCCAACCTCAGCGAGCGCCGGCGCTCAGCCCCGGTCGAGCTCGCCGCCGTCGCGCCGGAAGCGGGGTCCGACCGGCACCTGAGGCACCGGGACACTGCACGACTCGGCCACGTCCTGGCCGCCCTTCCAGCATCCTGCTAGCGTATCGCCGGCATGGACCTGCTCAAGCACGCGCGTGAGCTCTACGAGGCTGGGCGCATGCACGATGCGCTCGAGGCGGCGCAGGCCGCGTGCGACCGGGCGCCGAAGGACCCGGGCGCCTGGGCGCTGCTCGGTCGCGTCAGCCGCCACACCGGGATGCCTGCGGCAAGCGATGACGCGTTCCGCCGCGCAGCACAGCTGGACAACCGGCTGGCCTCGCCCCACCGGGTCCAGCCCGAGCGCTTCCAGGCTCTCGTCGACGAGGCGCTGGCCGGCCTGGCCCCCGACGCGCGCCGCCGGCTGCAGGGCACGACGGTCCGCGTGCATGCGCTGCCGGCGGTCGACCAGGTGCGCGCCGGCGTCGACCCCGATGCCCTGACGCTGCGCGAGCGCTCGCCCCACGACGTGCTGGTCCTCTTCCAGGTCAACCACGAGAACCGGTGCGGCGGCGAGGAGGCGCTGCGCGCGCTCGTCGTTCGCTCCCTGGCCAGGGCCTAGACACGGTCACCTGACACCGCCCGCGGGGGGTGCGGTGGCCCGGCGGTGCGCTCCCACACCCTGCTACAGTGCGGTCGCGCGGCGACGTCGAGCGTCGGACCGGGATTCCTGCCGCGACGGGCCCGGCCGATGGTATCCGAGCCGCAGGATGGGAGAGGACCGCACCAGCAGCGCAGGGGACGACACGAACGCAGGCAGCGGGATCGGTGAGGAGCTGACCCCGGGCCGCGACGCGTTCATGTCCCGGGTCGAGGTCTCGCTGGACGATGCCTACCGGCTGGCGACGGTGCTGCTGCTGGACGAGGCGGCCGCCGGGGACGCGGTGCACAGGGCGGCGCTGCGGGCCTGGGCGAGGTACCGCCGCCGGCGCGGCGCGGTGATCAACTTCGCGACGTGGTTCCTCGGCATCGTGGCCCGGGAATGCCGGCGCCTGCGGCGGTGGCGGCTCCTGACGCTGCGTGGTGGCCCGGGCCTCAGCCACGGGAGCGCGATGGCAGAGGCGCTGGTCAGCTCGTCGCCCGGCACGCGGGCAGCGCTCTTCTGCCGCTACTACCTCGACCTGCCGGCGGACGAGGTCGCGCACATCCTGGGGATGTCGCCTGGCGGCGTGGAATCGCGGGTCCGCCGTGCGGAGCGACGGCTCGGGACCGCGCTCGAGCAGGACGAGGTGCTCCGGCCGTGAGCCAGCGCCTGATCGCCGAGCGCGTCCGCCAGGCATTCGACGTGCTGACCCGCCCGCGCGATCCCGAGCTCGCGGGCCGCATCCATGACAGCATCTGGGCGCGGCCGGTGTCGGTGGTCCGGCCCGCCGGCATCCAGGCATCCCGCACGCGCTCTCCGGTGCCGCCGGCCGCCCTCGTCGCGGTGCTGCTGCTGGTGGTGCTCGTCGCCGGCGTCGTCGGGGCGATGTGGGCCACACCCGCTCTGCCGCGTGGAATGAGCGCCCTCGGCCGCCAGGTCTCAGCCCGGCTCCAGACGCCGGCCTCCGGCGCCCGGCCCTCCCCGCGCGCCGCGGCATCGCAGGCTCCGACGCCGGGCGTGTCCCCGGCCGCCACGCCCACGCCGGCTCCCACGGCCGCCCCCACGCCGCCGCTCGCCACCCCGCCGGTGGTACCCCTCGCCGGATACACCTGCGCCGCCGTGAGCCTGGCGGGGGCGGGTCAGGCCACTATGGCGGACGCCCGCACGGGCAGCCACGGGCCCTTCGACCGTTTCGTCGTCCAGTTCACCGGCGGCGTGCCCTCCTTCGACGTCGAGCCGCAGGACGGGGCGACGTTCTCCGTGGACGGCGGCAGCGTGGCACTCCTCGGCTCGGCCGGGCTGGTCGTCCAGCTTCACGCAACGAGCGGCGGCGCCGCCTTCGGCGGCCCGACCGACCTGCGCCAGGGGTTCGCCGTGATCCAGGAGGTCAGGCTCCTCAGCGATTCGGGCGGCGTCGTGCGCTGGGGGATCGGGATCTCGCACGCGACCTGCTACCACGCGTGGACGCTCGACTCGCCGTCCCGGCTCGTGATCGACGTCCAGGCCTGAGAGGGTCCAGGGGGGCCGCAGACCCGCTCGCAGCGACCGCTCGCGGTTATCGTGGAGCAGGTCGTGATCCCGAACCCGTCGCACGCGGGGCGCCCGATCCAGGCCGGCACCGCGCCCCCGCCAGGCGTCGAGTTCCCGGCGCTGGGCACGACCTGCCACGTCCTGGCGCTGGGCCGAGGGGCCTCCCGGCTCGAGTGGGGCAGGCGGTGGGTCGTGGAGCTGGGCCGCCGGCTGACCCGCTTCGAGCCGGACAGCGAGCTTTCGCAGTTCAACGCCCGCGCCGGCGCCTGGACCTCCGTTGGCGGCGAGCTCGAGGCGCTGCTGCGCGAGGCGCTCCGCGCCTACGAGCTGAGCGGCGGCCTGGTGCACGCGGGCTGCCTGGGTGCCATGCTGGCGATCGGGTACACGCGTCCGATGGTCGAGGGCCTGACCGAGGCCCGGGGCCCGGCGCCGGGCCCGCTGCCGCCGCTGCCCGACCTGCTCCAGGTCCGCCGGGGCCGGGCGCGACTGGCGCCCGGGGCGGGCATCGACCTGGGCGGCCTGGCCAAGGGCTGGATGGCGGACCGGCTGGTCGAGCGGCTCGGCGACAACGCCGTCGCCAACCTGGGTGGTGACCTGGCGGCCCGCGGGCCAGGGCCCGCCGGCGAGGGCTGGCCCGTCGGGGTGGGCGCCGAGACCGTCGCGCTGCGCGACGCGGGGGCCGCGACCAGCGGCACCTCGCGGCGCCGGTGGGGAACGGCGCACCACCTGATCGACCCCCGGACGGGGGCCCCTGCGGTGAGCGACCTGTCCGAGGTCTCCGTTCTGGCGAGCTCGGCCACCAGGGCGGAAGTCCTGGCCAAGACGGCCCTGCTGCTCGGGTCGGAGCGGGCCCCGGAGTTCCTGGCCGGCCGGGCGCTCGGCTGGGCGCTCTAGACGGGCTCGCGGAGACCGGCGGGATCCGGGCCGGCCCGGTTCCCGGCCGCTCCTAGATGAGTGCTTCCGAATTGCCGGCGGATCTTCGGCGCCCATGCACCCCATCTCGCGGCCCTGCTTCTGCGGTCCTCGCTCGCCTATCAACGGATAGGCTCGCTCCGGTCCTCGGCGCAGGCCCACGATCTGGGGCAC
>DATFRD010000081.1:0-22798 GCA_035263645.1 Candidatus Dormiibacterota bacterium
GGCCGGTTCATCGGCTACACGGGCCTGGCGCCGCAGACCTTCCCGGCCCACTTCACGCCCGCGGTGGAGGTCGGCTGGCGGCTGGCCCGTTTCGCGTGGGGGCACGGCTTCGCCACCGAGGCGGCGCGCGCCGCCCTGGTCTTCGGCTTCGAGCGGGCCCGCCTGGAGGAGATCGTCTCGTTCACGGCGACCACCAACCTGCGGTCCCAGGCGGTCATGCAGCGGGTCGGGATGACGCACGATCCGGCCGACGACTTCGACCACCCGGCGCTGCCCGAGGGCCATCCCCTGAGCCGCCACGTGCTGTACCGGCGCCGCGCCGACCGGCCGAGCCCGCCCGCGCGCTAGGCTGGCCGGCCTACTTGCACTGCCACTGGCTGGGCCCGTCACGGCTGTACAGCCACTCGGCGGCCTTCGCGTTCGCGGAGGGATCGAAGACGGAGCTCTTGGCGTAGGGCGTGAACGCCCAGGTCGAGGGCAGGAACTGGAAGAGGCCGGAGGCGCCGCTGGCGCGGTTGACCGCGTACGGGTCGTAGCCGGACTCGCATGCCGCCACCCGGAGCGCCCACTGCTGGCCGCTCGCCCCCAGCGGCGCGAAGGCGTCGAGAATGATCTGCTTGATCGCGGCGATGCTGGCCGGGTCGGGGCTGGTGAGCGGCTGCGTCGGTGCGGGGGCCATGACGCGGGCGGCCGCCGCCTGGGCGACGAGCTTCGAGAACTGCTGCTCGAGCTGGTCCTTGAGCTGCTGCATCCGGTCCCGGTCCGCCTGCATCCGCGCCCGCTGCCACTGCAGCCGCGCCAGGTCCGCGTCCAGCGCATGCTTCGTCGCCGCGGCCCGGTCGCCGGCGGACGTGAGGTCGCCGATGCGGGTCAGCCCGTCGGAGAGCGACGGGGACTCGAACACGATGGCCACCAGGGAGTCCGGCTCCGCGTAGAGCGCGCGGGCCAGCAGCCTGACCTCGGTCCGCTCCTGCGCGATGCGCGACTGGGTGTCGGCGACCGACCGCTCGAGCGCCGCCATCTGCAGGTCGAGATTGGTCAGCTGGGTCGAAGTGGTGACCAGCTGCTGCTTCACATCCTGCTGCCGAGCGCTCGGATCATCGGCGTACGCCGGCCGAACGAGGCCAGCGACGACGACGAGCAGTACTACCAGTCGGCGTATGTGCATCTACCCCCCTGACGACCAGCGCATCACCGCGGCGGCCGGCCATCCGACGGACCGACACGATAGCAGATGTCGGGGTGGGCGGCACACGGGATGGCGGCGACCGGCGGCCGGCGCGCGTCCGGACGAAGACCGGCGGTCGCCGGTCAGGCGCTCCAGCCGGGACGGCTGTAGGCGATGGCGTAGGCAGGCGTCGGGACCTCGTCCGCGACCTGCTCGTGGCGGACGGCGTCCAGGGGCCGGAGGCGGAGCGGGAGCTCACCGGCCCAGACCGGCAGCCCCAGGTCCGCCTCCGCGTCCTTCGGACCGCCGGTCCGCACCTTGGCCGAGGCCTCGTCGAGACCCAGGCGCAGGACCTGGGTGGTGGCCAGCTCCTTCGCCGTGGGCCGCCGGGCGTCCGCCCAGCGGCCCCGGCACACGTGCTCGATCAGGGCCTCGAACGCCACCATCTTCTCGACCGGGTCCGTGACCTCCTCGGCCCGGCCCAGCACCATCACCGAGCGGAAGTTCATCGAGTGGGCGAACGCGGCGCGGGCCAGCACCAGCCCGTCCAGCAGCGTCACGGTCAGGCACAGCTCCCCGCCCCCGGCGCCGGCCGTCAGCATCCTGGAGGCCGGGGAGCCGTGGACGTAGAGGCAGTCCCCCCGACGCGCGTACATGGTCGGCACGACGAACGGCGTGCCGGCGAGGACGAACCCGAGATGGCAGACGAGGCCCTCGTCCAGGATCGAGAGGACCGTCTCCCGGTCGTAGCGGGCCCGCTCGGGGTGCCGCCGAACCCGAGTGCGCGCCGAGGCAGCCTCTGCCGACACAGCCAGACCTCCTCTGTGATGTTACAAATGACAAAGTACCGGCCAAACGTACCAGATATCGAGGCCGGCGGGGGCCGGGCGCCGGCTTTTGCTACAAACCAGTCCGATGGACGTACTGCCAGCGCTCTCGGGACGGCGGGCCGGCGAGATCAGCGCCAGCGTGGAGGCCGCGATCCGGTCCGGCGCGCTGGCCCCCGGCGAGGCGCTCCCGCCCGTGCGGCGGCTGGCCGAGCACCTGAGCGTCAGCCCGACGACCGTCGGCGCGGCCTACCGCGACCTCCAGATCAGGGGCGTCGTCACCGCGTCCGGCCGGCGGGGCACGCGGGTCAGCCCCCGTCCCCCGCTCGGCCACCAGCTCGCCGCGCCGGTGCCGCCCGGGGTCCGCAACCTGGCGGGCGGCAACCCGGACCCCGCCTTCCTGCCCGACCTCGGCGGCGCCCTGGCGCGGCTCCGGCTCAGGCAGCGGCTCTACGGCGAGCCGGCGCACGAGCCGGAACTGCTGGAGCTGGCAGCCGGGCTTTTCGCCGCCGACGGCATCTCGCCGGACTTCCTGCTGGCGGTGGGCGGCGCGCTCGACGGCATCGAGCGCGTGCTGATGGCCCACCTGCGGCCCGGTGACCGGGTCGGCGTCGAGGACCCTGGCTACCCGCCGGTGTTCGACCTGCTGCTCGGCCTCGGCCTGGTTCCGGTGCCGGTGGCAATCGACGACCGCGGACTCGAGCCCGGCGCGCTGGAGGGGGCCCTGCGCCGGCCGCTGGCGGCGCTGGTCCTGACCCCGCGGGCGCAGAACCCGACGGGCGCGGCGCTGGACGGGCAGCGGGCGCGGGAGCTCCGCGACCTGCTGGCTGACCGGCAGGACGTGCTGGTCGTGGAGGACGACCACGCCGGGCCGGTGGCCGGCGCTCCGGCCCACACCCTCGGCGGCGACCCCCTCGACCGTTGGGCGGTCATCCGCTCGTTCTCGAAGTCGCTGGGCCCCGACCTGCGGCTGGCCGTCATGTCGGGCGATCCCGTGACGGTCTCCCGCGTCGAGGGCCGACAGCAGCTCGGGGTGGGCTGGGTCAGCCACCTGCTGCAGGAGCTCGTGGTCGCGCTGTGGCGCGACGAGCGGGTGCAGCGGCTCATGAGCCAGGGCGCCGCCAGCTACGGCGAGCGGCGCCATGCCCTCGTCCGGGCCCTGGCCGCGCAGGGGATCGCCGCCCACGGCCGTTCCGGCTTCAACGTCTGGGTCCCGGTTCCCGACGAGCAGGCGGCGCTCCAGGCCCTGCTGGACCGGGGCTGGGCGGCGGTCGCGGGCGAGCGGTTCCGGCTCCGAAGCCACCCCGCGATCCGGGTCTCGATCGGCCAGCTCGACCCCGGCGAGGCGCCCGCCGTGGCTGCGGCCCTGGCGGTCAGGGGGAGCCGGGCCGCGCGGACCCGCTCGGGCTGAGACCGCGATCCCACGGTCGTTCTCGCGCGCACGGCCCGCCGCTGGTTGCTACCGTCGCCTCATGAACTGGCCAATGCGCTTCGGAGTGTTCCTGGCCCCCTTCAACCCGGTCGGTCAGCATCCGACCATCGCGCTCGAGAAGGACCTGGAGCTGATCGAGTGGATGGACCGCTGGAACTTCGACGAGGCCTGGATCGGCGAGCACCATTCCGGCGGCTACGAGATCATCGCCTCGCCCGAGGTGTTCATCGGCGTGGCCTCCCAGCGGACCAGGCGCATCCGGCTGGGCACCGGCGTCCTCTCTCTGCCCTACCACCACCCGTACATGCTGGCCGAGCGGATGGTCCTGCTCGACCACCTGACGCGCGGCCGCGCGATGTTCGGCGTGGGGCCGGGGCAGCTCACGTCGGACGCGGCCATGCTCGGCATCGACCCCAACCAGCAGCGCCGGATGATGGCCGAGAGCCTGGACGCCATCATGGCCCTGCTGCGCGGTGACGGGCCGGTCACGATGGAGACCGACTGGTTTCGGATGATCGAGGCCCGGCTGCACCTGCGGCCCTACAGCCACCCGCACATGGAGATGGCGGTGGCCGCCTCGATCTCGCCGGCGGGTCCGTCGGCGGCAGGCAAGCACGGGCTGGGCCTGCTCTCCATCGCGTCCTGGAGCCCCGCCGGCTTCGACGTCCTGGGCGACCACTGGGAGATCGTCGAGGAGCAGGCTGCCGCCCACGGGTCCACGGTCGACCGCCGGCAGTGGCGCATGATGGGGCCGATGCACCTGGCCCGCTCCGAGGCCGAGGCGCGCAAGCACGTGGAGAGCGGCTTCCTGCGGATCTTCGACTACCTGGCCCACCTCGTGCCGCTGCCACAGCTGCAGGCGAGCACGTACGACGAGCTGATCGACGGCTTCAACGCGTCGGGGGGCGGCGTGGTCGGGACGCCGGCCATGGCCGTGGAGTGCATCGGGAAGCTGATCGAGCAGTCGAGAGGCGGGTTCGGCGGATACCTGCTGATGGGCGGCGAGCTGGCCGGTCGCGGCGCCACGCTGGACTCGTACCAGCTCTTCGCCGAGGAGGTCATGCCCCACTTCCAGGGCCAGCTGGAGCCGCTCCAGGCGTCGCACGACTGGGTGCGCGCCGCCCCGTCGGCCACGCCCGGCGTGACCCGCTGGCTGGACGCGACGACCACCGCGATCAGGAACGAGATCGAGCGCTACCGGCGGGAGCGCGAGAGCGCGCAGCGCTGAGCCCGGCATGGACCAGCAGGCGCCCTTCGACCCCGACCTCGAGCCGTATCCCGGCTGGGCCGCCGGCATGCCCGCGCCCGGGCCACAGCCGCCGGCTGCTGCCGCGCGGCGGCCGCGGCTGCGCCGGGCGGTCGCCTGGGCGGTCGCCGCGACGCTGGTCGCGGGCGCGGCCGGCCTGGTCGGCGCGCTCGCGCTGGACGACGCTCGGTCCCACCAGGCCGCAGCGCAGCAGGCCGATCGAGCCCGCTCCCTGGCCGCCCAGCTCGCACTGGCCAGGGGCGAGGACCAGCAGCTCACGACGCAGGTGAGCGCGCTCCGGGCCGACAACACCCAGCTCCAGGACGAGGCCAGGAGCCCGACGCTGTCCATGTGGAACTCGTGTGGCGGACCCTGCACCGTCGGCCCTGGCTTCGTCCGTGTGGGCAGCGTCCCCGACACGTTCCAGCTCCAGATCGACTTCACGGCGGACGTGCCGGTCCGCACGTACGTGTTCACGTTCCACCAGTGGACCCAGTTCGACGGCTGCAGCTTCGACCTGCGCTGCGTCACGGGCAGCTACCGGGCCTTCGACGCGGCCACGTCCCTGACCGGGACGTTCGACGACGCCGAGGGCTGCTCCGGGTACATCTGGGTCCTGCAGGCGGACCGGCCGGGCACGATCAAGCCCGACGTGAGGGTTCGCTACCAGCCGGCGGCCCACCCGACGGGGGTCTGCGCGGAGAGCCCTTAGCCGGGATCCACCGATCCACGACGGCGGCGCCTTGGCGCCCAGGCACACCATCTCGCGGCCCGGCTTCTGCGCTTCTCGCTTACGCGCTCTCCGACTGCGCGCGCTGAACGGCTCGGCGCCGGCGCGCTCCGAGCGGCGCCGCGCTCTGATCTACCGGAGTAGCGCCGCCAGGCGCGCCCGCGCGGCTCCGTCCACCCCCGCCGCGTCCAGGTAGGCGGCAACCCCGCCGAACCGCTCGTCCAGGTGGGCCAGCATTGACAGGATGACGTCCGGCCGGGCGTCGTACACGCGGCGCAGGCGCGCGCGCCGCTCCCGATCGGGCTCCGCTGCCAGCTCACCCTCCAGGACGCCCGTGAGGGCGGGCGCGCTGAGCGCGTAGTCCGCAGCGATCGCGTCCCGATCGACGCCGGCCAGCGTGAGGAGCAGCGCCACGACAATGCCGGTCCGGTCCTTGCCGGCCGCGCAGTGGACGACGATCCCCCCGGCCGGCGCGCCGGCCAGGCCGGCCAGGACGGCGCCGATGCGCGCCATCTGCGACTCGACCTGCCAGCGATAGCCGTCCTCGAAGCTGTCGTACCGGCCCACCTCCAGCAGGGCAGCGTCGTCCAGGAACGGCAGGTGGCGGTAGCCGACCCGGCCCCGGAACGGGCTGGGCGCCGCCCGCAGCTCGCGGGGGGAGCGGAGGTCCACCACCGTCGTCACGCCGTGGCCGAGCATCGCCGCCAGCCCCGCCGCGGTCAGCCGCGCCAGGCTGTCCGTCCGCACCACCGCCCCGAACCTCGTGGTTCCCTCGCCGGACGGCAGCCCGCCCAGGTCGCGTGCGTTGACCAGGGCGGGCCACGTGAGCACGCGGTCGGGCCGCCCGCTCACGCTCCTCCGGTCACAGCTGGACCAGGCCGCCGTCCACGTTGATCGCGGCGCCGTTGATGCCGCGCCCGGCCTCGGACGCCAGCAGGACGCAGACGGCGGCCACCTCGGCCGGCGCCACCAGCCGGCCCTGGGGGGTGAGCAGCGGCGCGAGCGCCTCCTCGCGGCTGCGCCCCGTCCTCGCCATGATGTTCGCGACCGAGGCCACCGTCATCGGCGTGTCCACGTAGCCGGGGCACACGCAGTTGAACGTCAGGCCCCGGCGCGCGTACTCCTGGGACAGGGCGCGCATGAGCCCGAGCAGGCCGTGCTTGGCGGCCGTGTACGCGGAGATGTAGGGGGCGCCGAGCTTGCTCGAGATCGACGCGATCGCGATGACGGTCCCCGAGCCGCGCCGCAGCATGCCGGGCACGGCCGCCCTGGTCATGAAGAACGGGCCGTCGAGGTCTACGGCGAGGATGCGGCGCCACGTCCCGGTGTCCACGTCAGTGAACTTGTGCGAGCTGGCCACGCCGGCGTTGTTGACCAGCACGTCCAGCCGGCCCAGCTCCCGCTCGGCGCGCTCGACGGCCGCGATGCACGCCTCCTCGTCCGTCACGTCCAGCGGGATGGCCACCGCGTCATCTCCGCACTCCGCGGCGACCGCCTCGATCTCGGTCCGCGTGCGCGCCGCGACGGCGACCCTGGCACCCTGCCGGGCGAACGCGAGCGCCACCTCCCGGCCGATCCCCCGGCCGCCCCCGGTGACCAGCGCGGCCCTGCCCTCGAGCGCCCTCACTGCAGCGCAAGGGTAGCCGACCTCGGGTTTACGATCGGGGACGCAGGAGAGAGATGAACGTGGCCCCTGGCCCGGCTCGCCGACGCTGACGTGGCGGTCTCCATCGGACCTGCCGCGGACGGGACGCGCTGGCCGGCCCCTGACGAGGTGGACTGGCTGACGCCGGAGCAGCTCGTCCGGACGGCCTTTCGGGCGTCGCGCGTGGTGATGATGAACGAGGCCAGCAGCGGCCTGCGCCGCTGCGTGCGCACCCGCCGGATCGGGGTGCGCGTGATGCCCATGGCGGCCGCCAGCGGGGCGCGTCTGCTCGCGCTGGAGGCGATGGTGCAGCCGGGCGGGCACCAGGCGGACGACGGGGTCCTGGCGCAGCCGGACATGGAAGCCCTGGTCGCGGAGGCTCGCCGCCAGGGTCTGCGGGTAGCCGGGTACGACGTCGACCCGGCCGGGATGCCGGTCAAGCTGCGCACCAGGGTCAAGACCCCCGCCTACAGCAACTGGCACGACGGCAGGCAGGCGGCCAACCTGGCGGCGCTGTTCGGCGAGGTGGCCGACGACGCGAGGATGCTCGTGTGGTCCCGGAACCTGCACCACGCCAGGGTCCGGATGATGGCCTACCGGCCTATGGGCTGGCGGTTCCAGGAGCGGACCCGCGTGCAGCCGTTCGTCATCGACCAGACTGTCACCGTCGACTTCGGCGGCGGGAGGGCACGGCTGCCCGTCCTCGAGTGGGCGCAGCCCGCGCTCGAGGTCCGCGGCGGCAACGCCGGCTTCGTCTGGCGGGAAGGGATGCCGAGGCTGAGCTCCGGGTGCGATGCGTGGCTGCTCTCGCTGGACAATGCGCTGGAGGGGCCCCCGCCCAAGAAGAAGAAGCCGGCCGCGGCCTGGATCCCCTGGCGCTCCTGAGCGCCCGGCCCCGGCTGCGGCCTGAGCCGACCGTGCAGTGCGCGCCGCGCGGCGTCTCTCAGGCGGCGGGCCGGCCCTCGTCGGCCGGGAACTCCACGACCGCCAGGACGCGCGGCGCCATGAAGCGGGCGCTGCGCACCACGCGCCCGTTGCGCGTCAGCTCGTTCACCTCCACCGAGGTGCGGGACGTCTTCACCTCGACCCGGCGCCCGGCCCGCGCCGCGTGGATGCGGTACTCCCTGGCCGAGCCCGCTCCCGCGTCCACCAGCACCTCGACGAAATCACCTTTTGCCATAGAACATTTATTCCCCGTCGAGCCGCCGTCCATGCTTCTCCACGATCACGTTCCCCCGCCGGAAGTCGCAGCACAGGCGCACCGGCCCGCGCGTCATGACGAGCGTCCGGGCGCCCTCGTCGACCTCCACCCGGGCCGGCGCGCCGGCGTGCAGCTCGGGCGTCTCGCGACGGAGCCCCAGCAGCCGGCGGTGCCACGCCAGGAGCCCGTGGTGGGCGTCGCGCCCCGGCTCGTCCCAGTCGAGCCGGGAGCGCTCGAACGAGGCCGGGTCCTGCGGGTCGGGCACGTCCTCGGGCCGCCAGCCGAAGGCGCGGAACTCCCGCAGGCGGCCGCGGCTCGTGGCCCGCGCGACCGCCGGGTCGCGGTGGTCAGAGAAGAACAGGAACGGCGTGGAGGCACCCCATTCCTCGCCCATGAACAGCAGCGGGACCAGCGGTGAGCAGGCCAGCAGCGCGGCCGCCAGGCGGAGCCGGCCGGGCTCCACGAGCTGGGACAGCCGCTCCCCCAGCGCGCGGTTCCCGACCTGGTCGTGGTTCTGGGCGAACCCCACGACGCGCGCGGGGTCGATGCCGAGCGTCCACGGCATCCGGAGCGCCTCCGCCAGGTCGCCGACCCGCCCGTACAGCGCGTAGTAGCCGTCCCGCTCACCGGTCAGGAGCGCGTGCAGGGAGTGGTGGAAGCCGTCGGCCCACTGCCCGTCCACGCCGAGAGCGAGGAGGCCGGCGTCGAGCGTCGGCTTCTCCGCCACCACGAAGCGCGGCCACCGCAGCCCGTGGACGCGGGCGGCCAGCTCGGCCAGGATGTGCCCGGGCGACGAGTCCACGACGGCGTGGACGGCATCCAGTCGAAGCCCGTCCAGGTGGTAGTCGCGCAGCCAGGCGATCGCGTTCTCGATCACGAAATCCCGCACCGGCCGGCTGTCCGCGCCGTGGAAGTTGACCGCGGAGCCCCAGGGCGTATGGTGGCGGTCCGAGAAGTAGGGCCCGAACCGCGCCAGGTAATTGCCCTCCGGCCCCAGGTGGTTGTACACGACGTCCAGCACGACTGCCAGGCCGCGGCGGTGGCAGGCGTCGACCAGGCGCTTGAGTCCGTCCGGACCGCCGTAGGCGTGGTGGGGAGCCCAGAGGTCGACGCCGTCGTAGCCCCAGCCCCGCACGCCGGAGAACTCGGCCACCGGCATGATCTCCACCGCGCCGACGCCCAGCCTGACCAGGTGGTCGAGGCGCGCGACCGCGGCGTCGAACGTCCCCTGCGGCGTAAACGTGCCCATGTGCAGCTCGTAGAAGACGGCGTCGGCCAGCCGGAGGCCGGACCAGCCGGCGTCGGACCACCGGAACCCGGCGTGGTCCACCACCCGCGACAGGCCGTGCACGCCGTCCGGCTGCCAGCGGGAGCGGGGGTCTGGGAGCGGCTCGCCTCCGTCGAGGACGAAGCCGTAGTCGGCTCCCGGCGCGGCCGCCGCCCCGGACTGCCACCAGCCCCCGGCCGCCGCACGCATGGGCCGGCGCTCGCCCGCCAGCAGCAGGTCGACGCGGCCGGCCTGCGGCGCCCACACCCGGAACGGGGACCCGGCGGCGACATCCACGACCGGCGCCGCCTAGATGATTGATTCCGATTGGCGGCGAGGGATTCGGTGGCCAGGTGCCCCAGATCGTGGGCCTGCGCCGAGGACCGGAGCGAGCCTATCCGTTGATAGGCGTGCGAGGACCGCAGAAGCAGGGCCGCGAGATCCCGGGGTCCCCACGAAATCGCGGTGGTGGGGTGCGGATTTCGTGGGGTGGGATGGGGTGCATGGGCGCCGAAGATCCGTCGGCAATTCGGAATCAATCATCTACGCCTCGCGGGCCAGCAGCGCGACCGGGAACCGTGCCAGCAGGCCGGCCATGGGCGCCGGACCGCCCTCGTGCGCGCAGCCGGTGAAGCGGTCCACCCAGCGCCCGGCCGGCAGCGCGACCGCGGTGTCGCCCCAGTCGCCGGCGAGGGCCACCGTCAGCCTTGGGATCACCGTCACCGCACCGCCGCCGCGGCAGAAGGCAACCCCGTGCGCCGCCCTGCCTCCGGTCACCGGCAGCGGTTCGTACGAGCCCCGGGCGAAGAGGTCCGGCCGCTCGGCCCGCAGCCGCAGGGCCCGGCTGACAAGGAGCAGCTTGGGCAGACCCTCCTCGCGACGGGCCCACGCGACCTCGACCGCCCGGTCTCCCAGCGCGTCCAGCTCCGCCAGCAGCCGCCGCCGCAGACCGAAGTCGACGGGACGGCGGTTGTCCGGGTCGACCAGGCTCAGGTCCCACAGCTCGGTCCCCTGGTAGACGTCGGGCACGCCCGGCGCCGTCAGGCAGGCTAGCTTCATGGCCAGCGAGTTCAGCCGGCCCGCCTCGATCACCGGCGGCAGGAACTCCTCCAGGGCCGACACGAACCGGGGGTCGGCCAGCGCGCCGGCCGCGAACTCGCCCAGCGCCTGCTCGTACGCCGGGTCCGGCGCGATCCACGACGTCAGCTGCTTGGCCTCCCTCGTCGCCTTCTCCAGGTAGGCCAGAACCCGTTCGCTCGAGATCGGCCAGGCCCCCACCAGCGCCTGGTACAGCTGGTACTCGGCGTCGGGATCGGGGAGGCCGTGGCGGCGGCGGTGCGCGTTGATCGCAGTCCACTCGGTCACCGCCAGGCGCCAGGCGCCGGGGATCTCCGACAGCACGGCCAGCCGGGCTCGGACGTCCTCGCTCCGCTTGGTGTCGTGCGTGGAGGTGGCCAGCATCCCGCACGGCCAGCCTGCGGCGGCCCGGGCGCAGAAGCGGTGGAAGCTCTCCGGGGCGACGCCGAAGCGGCCCGGGTCGCCGCCGACCTCGTTCAGCGCGACGAGCCGGCTGTACGCGTACAGGGCGGTGTCCTCCACGCCCTTGGCCGCCACCGGGCCCGACGTCTGCTGGAACCTCGCGGCCAGCTCGGCCGCGTGCTCGCCGGTCTCCTCGAGCAGGAGGAGGCGGCCCAGGAACGCCAGCAGCTCGGGATCGAGGTGCGGCCGGCGCCGCGCCGCCCCGGCCAGGGCGGCCTCCACGATCGCCCTGTCCGTGGCCGTGGCCGGCTCGCCCGGCCGGACGTAGGTGCGGTACACGGGCAGGCAGGCGATGACCTCGCGCAGGCACTCCGCAAGCTCGTGTCTGGTGTAGTCGCGGTGGCGCAGGTTCTCCTCGCAGACGCGCATGAAGAGGCCGGTCAGGCGGTTCAGGTCGGTGGCCAGGAGCTCCCGCATCACGAGGTGCTTGCTCCGGTAGGCCACCTCCCCGAAGTTATCGTGCCGGCCGGTCAGCTCCGCGTAGAGGGCGGTGAGCGCCCCCTCGGCGGACGCGTCTACCAGCAGGCCGAGGACCACGTTCAGGAAGTCGTAGCCGGTGCTGCCGTCGACGGGCCAGGCCGGGGGCAGATCCTCTGTGGGCGCCAGCACCTTCTCCGCCACGATCCACGCCCGCGAGGCGGCTCTCCGGAGCCGGGCCAGGTAGCCGTCCGGGTCCCGCAGGCCGTCCGGGTGGTCGATGCGGACGCCGTCCAGCACACCGCTCCTCAGCCACTCCAGCACCCTGCGGTGGGTGCTGGCGAAGACCTCGGGGTCCTCCATCCGGAGGCCGACCAGGCTGGTCACGTCGAAGAAGCGCCGGTAGTCCAGCTCGAACCCGGCGGTCTGCCAGCGCGCGAGCCGGTAGTTCTGCCGCTCCAGCAGCGTGTCCAGGCGCGCCGCATCGGCGTTCACCGCGCGGACCCGGGAGTCCAGCTCGTCCCCATGCGCGGCCCGGCGGAGCCGGTCCAGCAGAGCCTCCTGCTCCCGGTGCCGCCGGAGCGCGCCTTCGCGGTCGGAGGGGGCCACCACGGGCAGGGCCGCGAACCGCGAGCCGAGGCCGCCGAACCCGTCGCCCAGGACGAGGTCGTACGACCTGGGGTCGATCGGGAACTCGTGCTCCCCGTAGCGGACCAGGAGGTGGACGCCCCGCCGGTCTAGCCGCAGCCTGCCGGCCTCCAGCTCGCGGCCGTAGTGGTCGCCGAGCGCCGGCACCAGGATGGTGTTCCTGAGCTTGGGCTCCGGCGGATCCCAGGCGACATCGAAGTAGGCGGCGTAGCGGCTGGAGCGTCCGTTCCGGAGCACGTCCCACCACCACCGGTTGCGGTGGCCGGCGATGGCCATGTGGTTGGGCACCACGTCGAGCACCTGGCCCAGGTCGTGCGCGGCGAGGACCTGACAGAACCGGGCATGGCCTTCGGCGCCGCCCAGCTCGGCGTTCACGTGGGCGTGGTCGACGACGTCGTAGCCGTGGGTGCTGCCCGGCGCCGCCTGCAGGTACGGCGAGCAGTAGACGTGGCTGATGCCGAGCCGGCTCAGGTAGCCCGCGATGCCGGCCGCCTGGGCGAAGCCGAAGTCCGGCGTCAGCTGGACGCGGTAGGTGGCGCGGGGCTGTGCCCGGTCGTCGATGCCCGTAACGCTACCGGGCGGCCGGCGAGGGGGCGGCGGCCGACGTGTCGGCCGCCAGCTCGGTCTCCACCTGGAGCTCCTCCAGGGACGGCTCCTCGCGCAGGTCCCACTCGAGCGCGTTGGCCGCCCCGAGCACGTCGGGCAGGACCGGCCGCAGGGCATCCAGGTCGTCGCCCGTTCCCCGGACCGTCAGGCGGGCGACTGGGAAGCGGACGGAGCGGCTGGCCTGCGACTTCGCGCGCCGCACCTCGGCCAGCACCATCATCGCCAGGTCGAACGCGCGGTCGGCGGGGACCTCGGGCAGCTCGTCCACGGAGGGCCACGCGGCGACGTGGATGGGCGCGCGGGAGCCCGCGGGCGCACCGGCGAGCGAGGGCAGGACCGCTGCCCCGGCGGACTGCCAGATCTCCTCCGTGACGAAGGGCAGCGTCGGCGCGAACAGGCGGAGCACCACGTCCAGCGCCTGCCTGGCGGTGGCGACGGCCGAGGGGTCGCCGCCGTAGGCCCGGTCCTTGGCCAGCTCCAGGTAGTAGTCGCAGAAGTCGGTCCAGAACCACCGCTCCACCAGGTCCAGGGCGCGGGCGTGCTCGTACTCGCGGTAGGCCCGCGTGGTCTCCGCGACCAGGCCGCGAAGCCGGCCCAGCAGGGCGCGATCCAGCGGCGCGTCGGCGGCCCCCTCACCCTCCGGCTGGAAGCGCAGGACGAGGTTGGCCGCGTTGCGGAGCTTGATGGTGAGCCGGCGGCCCTGCTTGAACACGTTGGCGTCGCTGATCCCGTCCAGGCCCAGGCGGGTCGAGCACGCCCAGTAGCGCACGGCGTCCGACCCGTAGGCGTCCAGCATCTCGACGGGCAGCACGACGTTGCCCTTGGACTTGGACATCTTCTTGCGGTCCGGGTCGACCACGAAGCCGCTGATCGCGATGTCGCTCCAGGGCACCGAGCCGTCCTCCAGGTAGCTGCGGAGGATCGAGTAGAAGGCCCAGGTCCGGATGATGTCGTGGCTCTGCGGCCGCAGGTCGGCGGGGTACCTCGTGGGCCAGGCGGGGTCGTCCGGCCAGCCGGCGATCAGATAGGGCGTGAGCGAGGAGGTGGCCCACGTGTCGAACACGTCGCCGTCGCCGACGAAGCCGCCCGGCCGCCCGCGCTGATCCTCGGCGAACCCCTCCGGCGCGTCGCTGGAGGGGTCGACCGGCAGACGCTCGGGGGCCGGCAGCAGGAGCCGCGAGTGGTCGACACGGCCGTCGTCGCCGACGCGGTACCAGACGGGGACCGCGACGCCGAACGGCCGCTGGCGGCTCACGCACCAGTCCTGGTTCAGGCCGGCGACCCAGTTCTCGTACCGCTTCAGGAAGGAGGCCGGATGCCAGCGGATCCTGCGGCCCTGGGCGATCAGCTCGTCCTTGAGCCCGAGGACCTTCACGAACCACTGGCGCGACACGACGAACTCGAGCGGGGAGTCGCCCTTCTCGTAGAACTTGACGGCCCGTCGGGTCGTCTCGGGCTCGCCCTCCAGCAGGCCCTCCTGGGCCAGCACCTCCACGACCTCCCGGCGGGCGGCCTTCGTGGTCCGTCCGGTCAGGCGGTCCTGGTGACGCTGGGCCTCGGCCGCCGACTCCGACGGCCAGCCCTCCCCACCCCAGTCGACCGGGCGCAGGCGGCCGTCGCGACCCAGGAGCTCCCGCAGCGGCAGGCGGTGGCGGCGCCAGGTCTCCACGTCCGCGATGTCGCCGAACGTGCAGACCATCACCAGACCGGTGCCCTTGTCCGGGACCGCGGTCTCGTCGGCCATGACCGGGACCCGCGCCGAGAACAGCGGCGTCAGCGCGGTGCCGCCGAACAGGTGCCGGTAGCGCGCGTCCTCGGGGTGAGCCACCAGCGCGACGCAGGCCCCCACCAGCTCGGGCCGGGTCGTGGCGACGACCAGCCGCTCGCCCGCTTCGGACCGGAAGACGAGCCGCCAGAGCGTGCCGTCCTCCTCACGGTCTTCGACCTCGGCCTGGGCCACGGCCGTCCGGAAGTCGACGTCCCACATCGTGGGCGCGGTGCGCAGCTCGGCGTGGCCGCGCTGGACGAGGCTGAGAAAGGAGAGCTGGCTCACGCGACGCGACCGGTCGTCGATGGTCGCGTAGGTCCGGTCCCAGTCCACCGACAGCCCCAGCCGCTGCCACAGCTCCTTGAACTGCCGCTCGTCGTCGACCAGCAGCCTGGCGCAGAGCTCGATGAAGTTCGGCCGCGAGACGACCATCGGCTCGCCCCGGCGGCCGGGCTCGACGCGCAGGTCCGGGTCGTAGGGCAGCGCCGTGTCGCAGCGCACGTTGAAGACGTTCTGGACGCGGCGCTCGGTGGGCAGGCCGTTGTCGTCCCAGCCCATCGGGTACAGGATGTTGCGCCCGAGCATCCGCTGGAACCGGACGGCCACGTCGGTGTGCGTGTACGAGAAGACGTGGCCGATGTGCAGGGAGCCGCTCACCGTCGGGGGCGGCGTGTCGACCACGAACGTGTCCTCCTGGGGCCGCGCGGGATCGTAGCGGTAGGCGCCGGTAGCCTCCCAGAACCGGTGCCAGTCGGACTCAGCTGAGCCGGACTCGGGTGCGGACATGGGCTATACGGTACCCTGCCAGTCCTGGACGACGACTCGGAGCGGCGGCGCGCCGCCATCGGGGCCGTCGGTAGAGCCCCCCTCCCCTCGCGGGAGGGGTTGGGGGAGGGGGACTGCTCGATTCCCCCCTCCACCCCTGACGGGCCACCTCCCCCGCAAGGGGGGAGGTGCACCCCGGCTACTCAACCCTCCTGAGCAGGGCCAGCGAACGGCCCGCCACCGGGACCTGCCCGCCCGCCCGGTAGAACCTGGGCAGCGGGTCCGCGGTGTCCAGCACGCGCATCCACCGCCTGCCGAACGGGCCTCTCGGCAGCACGAACCGCAGCGGCTGGTCATGGGCGTTCAGCAGCAGGAAGAACGAGTCGTCGCGCAGCCGGCGCCCGCGCTCGTCGGGGCTGGCGATCTCCTCGCCGTTCATGAACACCCCGAGGGAGCGGGCGAACCCGTTGCGCCAGTCGTGCTGGGTCATCTGGCCTCCGTCGGGCTTGAACCAGGCGATGTCGATCCGCTCCTCGCCCCGGATCTCCTGGCCCTGGAACCAGCGGCGCCGGCGGAACACGGGGTGCTCTCGCCGGAGTCGGATCAGCCTGGTGACGAAGCCGAGCAGGTCGACGTCCTGGTTCTCCCAGTCGAACCAGGAGATCTCGTTGTCCTGGCAGTAGGCGTTGTTGTTGCCCCGCTGGGTACGGCCGATCTCGTCGCCGCCCGAGATCATGGGGACGCCCTGGGAGAGCAGCAGCGTGGCCAGGAAGTTGCGCTTCTGCCGCTCGCGGAGCGCGCGGATCTCGGGATCCTGGGTGGGCCCCTCCGTGCCGCAGTTCCACGAGCGGTTGTAGCTCTCACCATCCCGGTTGTCCTCGCCGTTGGCCTGGTTGTGCTTCTGGTTGTGGGAGACCAGGTCCTCCAGCGTGAACCCGTCGTGGGCGGTGACGAAGTTGATGCTGGCGTACGGGCGGCGACCATCGGCCTGGTAGAGGTCCGAGGAGCCGGTGAACCGGAAGCCGAAGTCCGCCAGCGTGGCCGGCTCGCCGCGCCAGAGGTCGCGCACGGTGTCGCGATACTTCCCGTTCCACTCCGACCACAGGACCGGGAAGTTCCCCACCTGGTAGCCGCCCTCGCCGACGTCCCACGGCTCCGCGATCAGCTTGACCTGGGACAGCACCGGGTCCTGCTGCACCAGGTCGAAGAAAGCCGACAGCCGATCCACGTCGTGCAGCTCTCTCGCCAGGGTGGCGGCCAGGTCGAAGCGGAACCCGTCGACGTGCATGTCCAGCACCCAGTAGCGGAGGCTGTCCATGATCAGCTGCAGCACGTGCGGGTTCCGCATGTTGAGGCTGTTGCCGGTGCCTGTGTAGTCACGGTAGAACCGCCGGTCGTCCATCAGGCGGTAGTAGGCCGCGTTGTCGATCCCGCGGAACGACAGCATGGGACCCAGGTGGTTGCCCTCGGCCGTGTGGTTGTAGACCACGTCAAGGATGACCTCGATCCCGGCCGTGTGCAGGGTCTTCACCATCCGCTTGAACTCCTGCACCTGCTCCCCGCGCTGGCCGCTGGAGCTGTACCCGTTGTGCGGCGCCAGGTAGCCGATGGAGTTGTAGCCCCAGTAGTTGCGCAGGCCGCGCTCGATCAGGGTGTGGTCCTGGACGAACTGGTGGACCGGCAGCAGCTCGATCGCCGTCACGCCCAGGTTCTTGAAGTGGGCGATCGCCTCGGGCGTGGCCAGGCCCGCGTACGTGCCCCGCACCTCGGGCTGGATGCGCGGATGCCGGCACGTGAAGCCTTTCACGTGGACCTCGTAGATCACCGTCTCGTGCCAGGGGATGCGCAGGCGCCGGTCGTCTTCCCAGAGGAACCACGGGTTGACCACGACCGACCTGGGCATGAACGGCCCGCTGTCCGTGGGATCCGGGGCAAGGTCCAGGTCCGGCTCGCCGAACGCGTACGGGAAGATCGCCCGGTTCCAGCGCACGTCTCCCTCGATCGCCCGCGAGTAGGGGTCGAGCAGCAGCTTGGCCGGGTTGCAGCGGTGGCCCCGGCGCGGGTCGTACGGGCCGTAGACGCGGAAGCCGTACCGCTGGCCGGGCCGGACGTTCGGCACGTACCCGTGCCAGCAGAGCGCGGTCCGCTCCGGGAGGTCGACGCGCATCTCGGTCTCGTCGTCCCCGAAGAGGCACAGCTCCACGCGCTCTGCCACCTCCGTGAAGATCGAGAAGTTCGTGCCGGTGCCATCGAAGCTGGCGCCGAGCGGGTACGGTTCACCTGGCCAGATGTCCATCCGAATCGTCTTCCTAACCTAATAAATGCAGCGGTGGACTCGACTTTGACGCCGGGGGCCCGGTGGGGCGTCTCTCCCGGGTACGACGACATCGACGGCCGCTGGGTCCCCGCCGACCCCGCGACGGTGGCCCGGGTGCTCGCCGCCATGGGCGCCACCGACGGCGGCCCACCCGATCCGCCCCTCGTCTTCGCCGGCGTCGGCCAGGCGCTCCGGCTGGACGAGCCCGCGGAGGTGCTGACCGAGGACGGAGCCACCGTGCCGGCCGAGCAGGGTCTGCCCGGCGGGCTCCCGGCAGGCTACCACCGCCTGCGCCGGCTCCGCGACGGGGCGATCCGGCGGCTGGTGGTCAGCCCCGGCCGCTGCCACTTAGCGCCCGAGCTGCGTGCCTGGGGATGGGCGGCCCAGCTCTACGCGGTCCGCTCCCGCCGGAGCTGGGGCATCGGCGACCTGGCCGACCTCCGGGAGCTGGCAGCATGGGCGGCGGGGCTGGGGGCCGCGGCGCTGCTGGTCAACCCCCTGGACGCCCCCCTGCCCGTGGTGCCGCAGGAGCGCAGCCCCTACTACCCGTCCAGCCGCCGCTACCGCAACCCGCTGTACATCCGCGTCGAGGAGGCGCCGGGCGCGGAGCGCCTGGGTGAGCGGCTGGCGCCGCTGGCCCGCGCGGCCCGGGCGCTGAACGAGCGGCGCCTGATCAACCGGGACGCGGTCTTCGACCTCAAGATGCAGGCGCTGCGGGAGCTGCACCAGGCCTTCTCCGGCAGCCCGGACTACGACCGCTACCGGTCCCGGGAGGGCCAGGACGTCGACGACTACGCGACGTTCTGCGCGCTGTCCGAGGTCCATGGCGTCCCGTGGCGGGACTGGCCCGAGGACCTGAAGCGCCCGTGGTCGGCGTCGGTCCGCCGCTTCCGCGAGGCGGAGCCCGGGCGCGTCGACTTCCACCGGTGGCTGCAGTGGCTGCTGGACCGCCAGCTCGCCGAGGCCGGCGCCGAGTGCGGGCTGGTGCACGACCTGCCCATCGGGGTGCAGGCCGACGGCGCCGACAGCTGGGCCTGGCCCGAGGCGTTCGCGGAGGGAGTCTCGGTCGGCGCGCCGCCCGACCCGTTCAACCGGGCCGGCCAGGACTGGGCGGTGCCCCCGTTCGACCCCTGGCGGCTCCGGGCCGCCGGCTACGAGCCGTTCATCAAGACCGTGCGGGCCGCCGTCCGGCACGGCGCGGGACTGCGGGTCGACCACGTGATGGGCCTCTTCCGCCTGTACTGGATCCCCGCCGGGATGGGTCCCGAGCACGGCGTCTACGTCCGGTATCCGTACGGCGAGCTGCTGGACATCCTGGCCCTGGAGAGCCAGCGGGCGGGCGCCCTTGTAGTCGGCGAGGACCTGGGGACGGTCCAGCCGTGGGTGCGGGAGGAGCTCGGCCGCCGCCTCGTCCTCTCACATCGCCTGCTGTGGTTCGAGGAGCAGCCGCCGGCGGACTACCGCCCCGAGTCCCTGGCGGCGCTCGGCACACACGACCTGCCCACCCTGGCCGGCGTCTGGGAGGGCTCGGACTCGGACCCGTCGATCCGCGAACGGCTGCGCCGGTACGCCGGGGTGAGCGACGACCGGACCACCGCCGAGGTGGCCGAGGCCGCCTACCGGGCCCTGGCTGCCAGCCCCTCCCGGCTGGTGGCCGCCAGCCTGGAGGACGCCCTCGGCGTGGTCGAGCGGCCCAACCGGCCCGGGACCACCTGGGAGTGGCCCAACTGGTCGCTGGCGCTGCCCGAGACGCTGGAGGAGCTGTGCCGGGACCCGCGGCCGGCCCGGCTGGCCGAGCTGCTCCGACGATGACGGCCGGCGGGAGGCCGGCTCGGCCCCGCGGCCCCGCACGCGGCCGCGGAGCTGTCGTCAAGCGGCGTCCAGTCCCGGGTCTCCGAGAGCGTGGAATTGGGGTCCGGCCGAGTTATCCTGGCCCCAGACGTGGGGGACAAGGACAGGCGGAACGGTCGGCACCGGGTCACGATCGACCTGCTGCGCGAGCTCACCGCGAACCTGGATGCTCTGACCAACGCCGCGTCGCCGCACGCCGGCCTGAACCGAACCGACATCCGCGCGCTCGACATCATCAACCTGCAGCAGGGACTGACCGCCGGCCAGCTGGCCGCCCGGCTCAAGCTGACCACCGGGGCGATCACCGGGGTGCTCGACCGCCTGGAGCGGGCGGGCCACGCGCGCCGCACCCACGACCAGGAGGACCGGCGGCGGGTGGTGGTCCAGCCCACGGCGGAGGCCCGGCGGTCCGGCAGCGTGCTGTTCCGGCAGCTCGGCGACGACCTGGAGCTGCTCCTGAGCCGCTACACGGAGCGAGAGCGGGACCTCATCGACGAGTTCCTCCGCGCGGTCACCGAGCTGGTCTGGCGCCGGGCCGACGAGCTGAGCCAGACGTAGAGACCGGCAGGCCCACCCAGTCTCGCAGCAGAGGGGCGCGTCTGCGGCCGGAGTAGCATCAACCCGAAATGAACGATGCGAGGGGAGGCACGCCTCCCTTCCGGGGGACTGAGATGATCGACGTGCGCCGCCGTCTGCCCGGCACCGACCTGGACCACCACTCGCTGCCCGAGGCCGAACGCGCCGGCCTGGGCCCGGTCGGCCGCCTGCCGGTGACCATCAAGGTCCTGCTCGAGATGCTCCTCCGCGGCGCGGAGCGGGGCGCCGTCTCCGAGGAGAGCGTGCGCGCGCTCGCCGGCTGGCCGGCGCCGGCGCCGCCCACGGCCGAGTTGCCGTTCGTACCGGCGCGGGTGCTCCTGCAGGACTTCACCGGTGTGCCCGCGGTCGTCGACCTCGCCGCCATGCGGTCCGCGATGCACCGGGCCGGCCGCGATGCGAGCAGGATCGACCCCCAGATCCCGGTCGACCTGGTGATCGACCACTCGGTCCAGGTCGACGTCTTCGGCAACCCGCGGGCCTACCAGGCCAACATCGAGCGCGAGTACGAGCGCAACGGCGAGCGCTACGCCCTGCTGCGCTGGGCCCAGCAGGGCTTCGGCAACTTCACCGTGGTGCCTCCCGGCATGGGCATCTGCCACCAGGTCAACCTCGAGCGGCTGAGCCGGGTCGTGCAGGTGCGGGAGGCGGACGGGCGCCGGCTCGCCATTCCCGACACGCTGGTGGGGACCGACTCGCACACCCCGATGGTCAACGGGCTGGGCGTGCTGGGCTGGGGCGTCGGCGGCATCGAGGCCGAGGCGGCCATGCTGGGCCAGCCCATGTACCTGCCCACGCCGGTCGTGGTCGGGATCCGGATCTCCAACGCGCTCCCCACCGGGGCCACGGCCACCGACCTGGTGCTGACCCTGACGGAGATGCTGCGCAGGCACGGCGTCGTGAACAAGTTCGTCGAGTTCTGCGGCGACGGCCTCTCCAGCCTGACCGTGGCCGACCGGGCCACGCTGTCCAACATGTCCCCCGAGTACGGCGCCACCTCGGCGCTGTTCCCGGTCGACGCTCAGACGCTGCGCTACCTGGAGACGACCGGCCGGGACCCCGAGCTGCTCCGGCTCGTCGAGCGCTACTGCCGGGAGCAGGGGCTGTTCCGCGAGGACGGCATGGAGACGCCGCAGTTCAGCGAGCTGCTCGAGCTCGACCTGGCCGCCGTGGTTCCCAGCGTGGCCGGGCCGAAGCGGCCGCAGGACCGGGTGGCCCTGCCCGACGTATGGAGGAGCTTCCACGCGGTCTTCCACCCCGAGGACGAGCTGCCCGACCCGGACGACCTGACCAGGTTCAACGGAGAGGGCGGTGCCCAGGAGACAAGCGGCGGCGTCGCCGTGGCCGAGCGCACCAGGGTCGCGCTGCAGGACGGCTCAGTGGTCATCGCCGCGATCACGAGCTGCACGAACACGTCCAACCCCTCGGTGATGGTCGCCGCTGGCCTGGTGGCCCGCAACGCCGTCAGGGCCGGCCTCACCGTGCCGGCGCATGTCAAGACGTCGCTGGCGCCCGGCTCGCGGGTGGTCACCGACTACCTCCAGCAGGCCGGCCTCCTGGAGCCCCTGGAGAAGCTGGGCTTCTACCTGGTCGGGTATGGGTGCACCACGTGCATCGGAAACTCGGGGCCGCTGGCCAGCCCCGAGGTCGAGGCGGAGGTCACGGGCCACGACCTCTCTGTGGCGGCCGTGCTGTCCGGCAACCGCAACTTCGAGGCCCGCATCCACCCCCTGGTGCGCGCCAGCTACCTCGCGTCCCCGCCGCTCGTCGTGGCCTACGCGCTGGCCGGGACGATCCGGCGCGACCTGACCGCGGAGCCGCTCGGGTACGCCGGTGACGAGGGCCGCCCGGTGTATCTGCGCGACCTCTGGCCGGACCAGACCGAGGTCGACCGGGTGATTCGCGAGTGCGTCCGCCAGGAGATGTACCAGCGGGAGTACGAGCGCATCTACCAGGGCGACGAGCACTGGCAGCGCATGGCGGCGCCGGCAGGCGCCATCTACGCGTGGGACCCGGACTCGACGTACGTCCGGGAGCCGCCGTACTTCGCGTCGTTCTCGGCCGAGGCGGAGCCGCTCCGGGACGTGATCGGGGCGCGGGTGCTGGTCCAGGTCGGAGACTCCGTGACGACCGACCACATCTCGCCCGCCGGCAACATCGCGGCCCAGAGCCCGGCCGGCGACTATCTGCGGTCCCAGGGGGTCGAGAGGGCCGACTTCAACCAGTACGGCGCTCGGCGCGGCAACCACGAGGTGATGATGCGGGGCACCTTCGCCAACATCCGGCTCCGCAACGAGATCGCCGGCGACCGGGAGGGCTACTGGACGAGGCACCTGCCCTCGGGCGAGGAGATGACGATCTACGACGCGGCCGTGCGCTACCGGGAGGAGGGCGTGCCGCTGGTCGTCATCGCGGGTCGGGAGTACGGCTCCGGCTCGTCGCGCGACTGGGCGGCGAAGGGCCCCAACCTGCTCGGGGTCAGGGCGGTGATCGCCGAGTCGTACGAGCGCATCCACCGCTCGAACCTGGTGGGAATGGGCGTCCTCCCGCTCCAGTTCGCCGCGGGCGAGGGCCGGCGCGCGCTCGGCCTGACCGGCGAGGAGGAGCTGACCATCCGCGGCCTGGAGGCGGGCCTGCGCCCGCACCAGGAGCTGGAGGTCGAGGCCCGCCGCGGCGGCGAGGTGAAGCGCTTCCGCGTCGTGTCGCGGGTGCTCAACGAGACCGAGGTCGGCTACCTGGTCCAGGACGGGGTGCTGCCCCGCGTGCTCCGCGACCTG
>DATFRD010000082.1:0-4860 GCA_035263645.1 Candidatus Dormiibacterota bacterium
TGGCGGCCGCGGTGTCGCAGCTCGGACTCGGCGCGGCGGTCCTGGTGCGCGGCCACCGGTTGCTGTACGTCGCGATCGTGGCAGACTGCACGCTCTTCTTCCTCCTTTACGTCTACGCGGTCGTGCACGGCCTGCCCTTCCCAGGCCACGGCGACGCGGGCATCCGGCTCGGCGCAGGGGAGCCGGTCACGCTGTCGGGCGTGCTCAGCAAGCTGGGCGAGGCGGTGGCGATCGTGATCGCCGTGCCGCTGGCGCTCCGCCAGTAGGCCTGGGGTATCCCTCCCCCCTGGCGGGGGAGGAGGTCCGGTCACGGGCCGGAGTGGGGGACTGCGTTGGCCGCTCGCCGCGGAGGTCTTCTGAGCGACCCCCCCTCCGGGCCCCTGGAGGGCCCTCCTCCCCCGCGAGGGGGGAGGGACCCCGGTGACGGGTTCCTCCTATGTCAAGCGGCGGCCTCGTGATCGGGCTGAGCGGACGTGATGCGGAGCTCGTCCTGCCAGAGGCGGCGGTAGACCTCGTCGGAGATCCGTCGCTTGAGAGCGCGAATCGCCTCCAACTTGGTGTCGCCGGCCGCTCGTCGACGCAAGAAGTAGTCGCGTCCAGGACCGGGATCCCGCATCTGCGTGAGGGCGATCCGGTGCAGGGCGGTGTTGATCTGGCGGTTGCCACCTCGGTTGAGCCGATAGCGCTCGTGGCCCGACCAGGCTGGGATCGGTGCGGTGCCGTTGTACATCGCGAAGGCGGCGCGGGAGCGGAAGCGACGAATGCCGGCCGCCTCGCCGATGAGCTTGGCGGTGGTGACTACGCCGCAACCCTGCAAGGCCAGCAGTGTCGGTGCCAGGGCGGTCGCTCGGACCTTGATCTCGGCGTCCAACTCCTTGATCTGGGCAGTGAGGCTCCGGCAGCGAGCGACGAGGTCGCACGCCAGCCGCGCCACCACGTCCGACAGTGGAGCGAGCTGGGTCTCCAGCGCCAGCAGCACGTGAGCTCGGCTGAGGCTCCGTGGCGCCGGCTCGTTGCCGGGGTCGAGTTCGTGGAGGTGCCACCGGAGCCGGTTCTGGTGGCGGGTCCGTTCGGCGACCAGGGCGTCGCGATGATCGAGGAGCAGCTGGATCTCACGAGCCACGCCGTCGAGTTGGGCCGTCGGCAGGTTGGGCTCGCGCAAAGCCGCCTGCGCCACCGCCAGAGCGTCGATGGGGTCGGACTTCCCCCGCGTCCGTGCGGCACGACGCACCCCGGCCATCATCTTGGGCGGCACCCGTACGACCGCCTCACCTGCCCGCACCAGGTCCGCCTCGAAGCGTCGCGACAGGTGCCGGCAGTCCTCCAGCGCCCAGCTCCGCTCCGCCCAGCCCAGCGCCCACTTCAGCGCCTCGAGGTGGCCGGCCACGGTCGCAGGCACGGTCCTGGTCGCGAGCTGCCGGCCAGCCTGATCCACCACGACCAGGGTGTGGGTCCGCTTGTGGAGATCGACCCCGATGGTCACCATGGACTCATTCCTCCGAAGGGGAATTGGGGACCGGTCAGCGGACACGCCTGAGTCGGGGCGAGGCCACGCTCCTATCAAGTCACGCCGGCCGGTCCTTTCATGTCCGGCCGGCGGCAGAACCCGTGAAAGGCCACGCCGCACAGCCATGTCGGCCGCGCGGTCAGGACACGGAGGGGGTGAGCCAACCGGCAGGACCCCCGAAGCATGAACACTCACCCGGAGGGGGGTCGCTGATAACCGCCCTTCCGCCCACCTGGGTACCCCTGCTCTGCCGACGAGTGCTGGATTGTGCATCCCCCACCCCCTCCCCCCTCCCCCGCGAGGGGGGAGGGGAAGGCTCCCTCGCTTCGCTTCGGTCGTACAGAATCTCTGTGTGCGCTTGGTGTCTCTTGTCCCTGGCGCGACTGAGTCGCTGTTCGCGCTCGGGCTCGGGCCGCAGGTCGTGGGGGTCACGCACGAGTGCGATCACCCGCCGGCCGCCCGGGCGCTGCCTCGGGTGACCCGCTCCAACCTGGCGCTGGGCGGCCAGGACGGCGGCGCGATCGACGCCAGCGTGAACGCGGCGCTGGCGGCAGGCCAGCCGCTGTACTCGGTGGACCTCGACGCCATCCGCAGGCTCGAGCCCGACCTCGTCGTGGCCCAGGACGTCTGCGACGTGTGCGCGGTGGCCGCCGACGACGTGCGCCTGCCGGGCGTCCCGGTCCTCCGCCAGCACCCGCACACCCTGGAGGACGTGCTCGCCGACATCCAGCGGCTCGCGGAGGCGTGCGGCGCCGACGCAGGGCCGCTGCTGTCCGGCCTGCGGTCCCGGATCGCTGCCGCGACCGGGTCCGGGCGCGTGCGCGGCGTGTTCCTGGAGTGGCTGGACCCGCCCTACGCGACCGGGCACTGGACGCCCGACCTCCTCCGGCTGGCCGGCGTCGACGACCCGCTCGCGCGGCCCGGGCGCCCCAGTTCGCGCACCACCTGGGAGGCGGTGCGCACCGCTGAGCCGGAGGTGCTCTTCGTCGCTCCGTGCGGGTTCGACGAGTTCAGGGCGCGGGCGGAGGTGGCCCGGCTCGCCGACCGGGTCGCCGCGACGGGCGCGAGGCGCACCGTGGTGTTCGACGGTTCGGCCTACTTCAACCGCCCGGGTCCCCGGCTCGTGGACTCGCTGGAGCTGCTGGCCGCCGCCTGCACAGGAGGTGCCCGATGACTGAGTTGGTCAGCCCGCTCGTGCGGTCCCTGTGCCGCAGCGCGATGGACGCACCGGACGCCTTCTGGGCCGCCGCCGCCGACGCACTGCCCTGGTTCCGGCGCTGGGACACCGTGTTCGACTGGGACCCCGTCCGCCCCGACGAGCAGGGCCGCTACTTCCGCTGGTTCACGGGCGGCCGCACCAACCTGGCCTGGAACTGCGTCGACCGCCACGTCCAGCGGGGCTGGGGCGGGCACGCGGCGCTGGTCTGTCTCGACGAGCGGGGGGGCCGGCGGGTCCTCACGTACGCGCAGCTCCAGCACGACGTCCGTCGCTGCGCCGCCGCGCTGCGCGGGCTCGGCGTCGGCCGCGGCGACCGGGTGGCGATCTACATGCCGACGTGCGCCGAGGCGATCACGCTGATGCTCGCGTGCGCGCGGGTGGGGGCGATCCACCTGGTGGTGTTCGCCGGGTTCGGCTCCGGCGCGCTCGGCGACCGCGTCCGACTGGCCGGCGCGAAGGCGGTGTTCTGCGCGGACCTGACGTGGCGCAAGGGGCGCGAGGTGCCGCTGAAGGGCATCGTGGACGAGGCGCTGGCCGGGCAGGACGTGGCGAGCGTGGTGGTCCTCCGCCGGGGCGCGCAGCCGCCGGCGATGACGCCGGGCCGGGACCGCGAATGGGCCGAGTTCCTGGCGCTGGACGAGGGCCGGAGCGACGCCCACGAGGAGCTGGAGTCCAACGAGCCGGCGTTCATCCTGGCGACGTCGGGCACCACCGCGAAGCCGAAGCTGGCCGTCCACGCCCACGGCCCGTACCAGGTCCACGTGCACGCGATGGGGGAGTGGATGTTCGGCCTGCGCGAGCGGGACGTATGGTGGTCGACGTCCGACATCGGCTGGGTGGTGGGACACAGCTACATCGTCTACGCGCCCCTGCTGGCGGGCTCCACGACGCTGGTGTACGAGGGGGCGCTCGACCAACCCGGGCCGGAGGCGTTCTACCGGGCGCTCGAGGAGCACCGGGTGACGGGTGTGTTCACCTCGCCGACGGCCGTCCGTGCGCTGATGCGCTACGGCGCAGGGGCGGCCGCGGGGGTCGACCTCTCCTCGCTCGCCCGCGTGTTCTGCGCCGGCGAGGTGCTGAACGCGCCGGCGTGGGAGTGGCTGCAGAAGGAGGTGCTGCGCGACCGCGTCCCCGTCATCGACCACATGTGGCAGACGGAGACCGCTGGGCCGATCGTGGGCAATCCGTGGGGACTCGGAATGCTGCCGATCAAGCCGGGCTCCTCGGGCATCGCGCTGCCGGGCATCGAGGCGGCGGTGATGACGACGGAGGGCGAGGAGTGCGGCACCGGCGAGAAGGGGATCATGGTGATCCGGCGGCCGTTCCCGGGCCTGACGGCCACCCTGTGGGGCGAGGTCGACCGCTACGCGAGCGACTACTGGCGCCGGGTGCCCGGCCGGACCGTGTACTTCAGCGGGGACGCGGCGGAGGTGGACCCGGACGGCTACGTGTGGTTCAGCGGACGGGCGGACGAGATCATCAAGATCGCGGGCCATCGAATCGGCACGATCGAGGTGGAGACCGCCTTTCTGCGCCACCCGGCGGTCGCCGAGGCCGGCGTGACGGGCCGGCCGGACCCGGTGCGTATGGAGGTCGTGTCGGCGTTCGTGGTGCTGCGCCAGGGCCACGAGCCGTCGCCCGAGCTGCGCCAGGAGCTGCTCGACACGGTGCGGCGCGAGCTGGGTCCGGTGGCCGTCGTCGGCGACCTGAACTTCGTGGGCCTGCTCCCGAAGACGCGGAGCGGCAAGATCATGCGCCGCGTACTGAAGGCAGTGACCCTGGACCGCGACCCGGGCGACATCTCGACCATCGAGGACGAGGGCTCGGTCGGCGAGGCCCGCGAGGCGTGGGAGGCGATGCGTCGGGAGATCGCCTCGGCGCCAGAGCCGGCTACGCCGCCGGGAGGCTGAACCAGAACCGCGTCGCGCCGCGGTCGGACTCGGCACCGACGCGCCCGCCCGCCTGCTCGACCAGCTGCTTCACGATCGCCAGGCCGATGCCGGCGCCGCCCCGCGCCCGGTCCCGGGACTTGTCGACCCGGTAGAACCGCTCGAACACGTGGGGCAGGTCCGAGGCGGGGATCTCGGCGCCCGCGTTGACCACGCCGACCAGAACGCTGTCCGGCTCGGTCGCC
>DATFRD010000083.1:0-3640 GCA_035263645.1 Candidatus Dormiibacterota bacterium
GACAATCCGGCGGTCGAGCAGGCCGTCTTCAAGGCCCTCGAGTTCTGGCTCGAGATGGGCATCGACGGGGTCCGCCTCGACGCGGTCCCCTACCTCTACGAACGCGAGGGGACGAGCTGCGAGAACCTGCCCGAGACCCACGGCTTCCTGCGCGACCTGCGCAAGCACATCGACGACCACTACTCCAATCGCATGCTCCTCGCGGAGGCCAACCAGTGGCCCGAGGACGCGGTCACGTACTTCGGGGACGGCGATGGCGACGAGTGCCACATGGCGTTCCACTTCCCGGTGATGCCGCGCCTCTTCATGGCGGTGCGCATGGAGGACCGGTTCCCCGTCATCGACATCCTGGCCCAGACCCCGGCCATCCCGAGCAAGGCCCAGTGGGCGCTGTTCCTCCGCAACCACGACGAGCTGACGCTCGAGATGGTGACGGACGAGGAGCGCGACTACATGTACTGGGCGTACACGCAGGACCCCGAGGCGCGCCTCAACCTGGGCATCCGGCGCCGCCTGGCCCCGCTCCTGGCCAACAACCGGCGCCGCATCGAGCTCATGAACGCGCTCCTGCTGTCGCTGCCGGGCACGCCGGTCATCTACTACGGCGACGAGATCGGCATGGGCGACAACATCTACCTCGGCGACCGCAACGGCGTCCGCACCCCCATGCAGTGGAGCGGCGACCGCAATGCCGGGTTCTCCACCAGCAACCGCCAGCGCCTGTACCTGCCGGTGATCCTCGATCCCGAGTACCACTACGAGGCCGTCAACGTGGAGGCCCAGGAGGCCAACCCCCAGTCCCTGCTCGGCTGGATGAAGCGGATCATCGCGCTCCGCAAGCGGTACACGGCGTTCGGCCGGGGCACGATCGAGTTCCTGCATCCCGAGAACCGGCACGTGCTGGCGTTCGTGCGCCAGCACGGGGAGCAGCGCATCCTCGTGGTGGCCAACCTCTCCCGGTTCGCGCAGGTGGCGCAGCTCGACCTGTCCGCCCATCGGGGCCTGGTCCCGGTCGAGCTGTTCGGGCGCACCGAGTTCCCGGCGCCCCAGGACCAGCCCTACCAGGTGATGCTGGGCCCGCACAGCTTCTACTGGTTCGCGCTGGAGCCGCAGCGGGTGGACCAGGGCCGGCTGGCGCCGCTGCCGGAGCTGTCGCTGCGCGACCGCGAGCTGGAGCGGACGCTGCCCGCCTACCTCGTCGGCCAGCGCTGGTTCGGCGCCCGCAGCCGGCGCATCAAGGAGGTCCAGGTCGTCGACTCGGTGCCCATCGCGGACGCGGTGGTGAAGGTGGTCGAGGTCCAGTACCACTCCGGCGACTCCGACACGTACGTGCTGCCGCTCTGCCCCAACGGCGAGGGCCGCATTGTGGACGCGCTCGGAGAGCAGTCCTTCAACCACCTCCTGCTGGAGGCGATCGCCCGGCGCCGGCGCTTCCGGGGCGCTGTCGGCGACGTGATCGCGCTGCCCACCCCGCACCTGGACCGGCTGCGCGGGCTCGACGGCGACCTGGCGCCGCGACTGTCCGCCGCCGAGCAGAGCAACAACTCGGTCATGTTCGGGGAGCGGCTGATCATGAAGCTGTTCCGGCGCCTGGAGGACGGCGTCAACCCCGACCTGGAGATGTCCCGGTTCCTGACCGACGTCGGGTTTCCCAACGTGGCTCCCGTGGCCGGGGCAGCGCTCTACCGCCGCGACCGGGGGCGGACCGCCGTGGTGGCCGTCCTGCAGGCGTACGTGCCCAACCAGGGCGATGCCTGGAGCCACGCGCTCAGCGAGCTGAGCGGTGGCAACGGCGCGATCGAGCGCTACCTGCCCTACGCGGAGGTCATGGGCCGGCGCACCGCCGAGATGCACCTGGCGCTCGCGTCGCGACCCGGCGACCCGGCGTTCAGCCCGGAGCCGACGCTGATGCACGACGCCCGGTCGGCCTACCAGTCCATCCGCTCCCTGGCCGGCCAGGTGCTGCCACTGGTGCGTCACCGGCTGGACGACCTTGAAGGCAGGGCCAGGGACGACGCCGACATGGTGCCGGAGACGTGGGAGCGGCTCCACGAGCGCATCCGCGGCCTCCTCCGCGGGCCGATCGCAGCCCGCCGCATCCGCTGCCACGGCGACTACCACCTGGGCCAGCTGCTGTTCACCGGCGGCGACTTCTTCGTGATCGACTTCGAAGGAGAGCCCTCCCGGCCGCTCCGGGAGCGCCGCCTCAAGCGCTGGGCGATGAAGGACGTCGCCGGGATGCTCCGATCCTTCGCCTACGCCGGCCAGGCGGCGCGGGTGGCGAACGGCGCGGAGTGGGCGGCCGCGGCCGGCGACGCGTTCCTGGCTGCCTACCTGGAGGCGGCGGCCGGCGCTCCGTTCGTCCCTGCGACCGCCGAGGAGCGAGCACTGCTGCTGGACGCCATGCTGATCGAGAAGGCGCTGTACGAGCTGCGCTACGAGCTGGACCACCGCCCGGACTGGGTCCACATCCCGCTCCGGGGCCTGAGCGCGCTGGCGGCCCTGCGATGACGGACGTCGCGCCCCGCCAGCTGCTGACCGAGGACGACCTCTACCTCTTCAACGAGGGCAGCCACTTCCGCCTCTACCGCAGCCTCGGCTCCCACCCCACCCCGGTGGGGACCGTCTTCGGCGTGTGGGCCCCCAACGCGGAGGCAGTGTCCGTCGTGGGCGACTTCAACGGCTGGAACCCGGCTGCGGCCCCGCTGACGCCGAGGGGAACCTCGGGCATCTGGGAGGGCTTCGTGCCCGAGGCCCGCCCCGGCGGGATCTACAAGTACCGGGTGGTGGGGAGGGGGGGCGTCTACCGCGCGGACAAGGCCGACCCGCTGGCGGTGCACGCCGAGGTCCCGCCGCGCACCGGGTCCGTCATCTGGGACCTGACGTACGACTGGGCCGACGGCGAGTGGATGCGCAACCGGTGGAGGCGCAACGCGCCGTCCGCGCCGTGGTCGATCTACGAGGTCCACCTGGGCTCGTGGATGCGCGTGCCCGAGGACGGCAACCGCTCGCTCAGCTATCGCGAGCTGGCGCCGCGGCTGGCGGCCCACGTGGAGCGCCTGGGCTTCACCCACGTCGAGTTCCTGCCCGTGATGGAGCACCCGTTCTTCGGCTCGTGGGGCTACCAGACGACGGGCTACTTCGCCCCGTCCAGCCGCTACGGCACGCCACAGGACTTCATGTTCCTTGTGGACTACCTCCACCAGCGAGGCATCGGCGTGCTGCTCGACTGGGTGCCGTCGCACTTCCCGGCCGATGCCCATGGCCTCGCCTACTTCGACGGCACCCACCTCTACGAGCACCAGGACCCGAGGCGCGGCTTCCACCCCGACTGGAACAGCTACATCTTCAACTACGGCCGCCACGAGGTCCGCAGCTTCCTGACCTCCAGCGCGCTGTTCTGGCTCGACCGCTACCACGCCGACGGCCTGCGCGTGGACGCGGTGGCGTCGATGCTCTACCTGGACTACTCCCGCCGGGCGGGCGAGTGGGAGCCCAACCCCTTTGGCGGCCGGGAGAACCTCGACGCCATCGAGTTCCTGCGCCGCCTGAACGTCGAGGTCTACGCCGCCTACCCCGACGTCCAGACGATGGCGGAGGAGTCGACCTCGTGGCCGATGGTGTCCAGGCCGACGTACGT
>DATFRD010000084.1:0-6127 GCA_035263645.1 Candidatus Dormiibacterota bacterium
GCGCGGCAGGCGCGAGTACGCTAGGCGCGTGGCAATCCTGCCCGACCACGTGAAGCAGCAGGTGCGGGACCGGTTCGCCGACCGGCTCAGCGGCCCCGTCCAGCTGACGCTGTACACCCGCCCCGGCACGGGCCGTCTGATCCTGCCCGCCGGCCTCGGCTGCGCGACGTGCGACGACGCACGCCAGATGGCCGAGGACCTGCAGGACGCCGCGCCCGCCCTCCTCAAGCTGTCGGTCGTCGACGTCACTCGGGAGGAGGCGGACGTGGACGAGGTGCCGACGCTGACGGTCGGGCCCCCGGGAGAGGCCCCCCGCCTGAGCTGGCAGGGCCTGCCCGCGGGCCTCGAGTTCGCGACCGTGGTGGACGCCATCGAGCGGGTGTCGACCGGCGACCATGGCCTGTCCGACGTCTCTCTCGAGGCGATGGCGGGCCTGACCGAGCCCGTCGACGTCATGGTCTTCGCGACTCCCACTTGACGCTACTGCCCCCAGGCCGTGAGCCTGGCCAGCCGGATGGCGATCGCCTCGCCGCTGGTGAGCGCGAAGACCGTCGAGGCGAACGAGTTCCCGGCGCTGTCCCAGCGCTTCGGCGTCCAGGGTGTCCCCCGCACGGTCGTGAACGAGCGGGGTGCGTTCGTGGGCGCTCTGCCGGAGCCGCAGTTCGTCGACTCGGTGCTCCGCCTGGCCGCCGACACGAACGGCAAAGGCCAGGCCCTGCCCTGATCCCCGGCCGTGCTGCTGGATGACGTGGCCGCGACCTCGACCGCGGTCGCGGCCACACCGGCGCGGGGGGCCAAGGTCGACCGGATCGCCGCGTGCCTGCGGCTGGCCTCGCCGGACGAGGTCGCTCCAGCCGTGGCATTCCTGTCCGGTGACCTCGTGCAGCGCCAGGTCGGCGTCGGCTACGCATCCCTCCGGGACCTGCCCGAGCCCGCCGCCACGGCGACGCTGACGCTCCGCGAGGTCGACGCCGTCTTCGAGCGCCTCGCCGGCCTGGCCGGCCCGGGCTCGCAGGGCGAGCGTCGGCGGACGCTCGCCGAGCTGATGGGACGGGCCACCGCCCCGGAGCAGCGCTTTCTCTGGCACCTCCTCCTGGGGGAGCTGCGGCAGGGAGCGCTGGACGGCGTCATGGTCGAGGCCATCGCCAGGGCGGCGTCCCAGCCCGTCGCCGCCGTCCGCCGGGCCCTGCTGCTGACGGGCGAGCTGCCGGCAGTGGCGGAGGCCGCGCTGCGCGAGGACGGCGCCGGCCTGGCGGCCCTGCGACTCGAGGTCGGCCGACCGCTGCGGCCGATGCTGGCCCAGACAGCAGACGCCATCGAGGCCGCGATGGAGCGTGCCGCGCCGGCCGCGGTCGAGTGGAAGCTGGACGGCGCGCGGGTGCAGATCCACCGGCTGGGCACGGAGGTGCGCGTCTTCACCCGCAGCCTTGACGACGTGACCGGCCGCGTGCCCGAGCTGGTGGAGGCGGCGCTGGCGCTTCCGGTGCGGTCGGTGGTCCTGGACGGGGAGGCGATCGCGCTGCAGGCCGACGGCCGGCCCCACCCGTTCCAGGTCACGGGCAGCCGCTTCGGCAGCCGACGCGACATCGACCGGCTTCGGGCGGCCATCCCGCTGACCCCCTTCCTCTTCGACCTGCTCCACCTCGACGGCGAGGACATGATCGACCTGCCTGCCGGCGAGCGCCACGCGGCGCTGGCGACCGTCCTGCCCGAGGCGCTCCGCACGCCCCGCCTGGTCACCGCGGACGTCGCCGAGGCCGCCGGGTTCCTGGATCGGACGCTGGACCGCGGGCACGAGGGCGTGGTGGTCAAGGCGCTCGCGTCCCCCTACGAGGCGGGACGGCGCGGCGCCGGCTGGATCAAGGTCAAGCCTCGACACACGCTGGACCTGGTCATCCTGGCCGCGGAATGGGGCCACGGGCGCCGCCGCGGCTACCTGTCCAACCTGCACCTGGGAGCCCGCGACCCCGCCGGCGGCTACGTGATGCTCGGCAAGACGTTCAAGGGGATGACCGACGAGATGCTGGCCTGGCAGACCGGGCGCCTCCAGGAGCTGGAGGTCGACCGGGACGACTGGACCGTGCGGGTCCGTCCGGAGCTGGTCGTGGAGATCGCCTTCGACGGGGTCCAGCGCAGCCCGCGCTACCCCGGAGGCGTCGCGCTCCGGTTCGCCCGCGTGCTGCGGTATCGTCCGGACAAGCGGGCTGCCGAGGCCGACAGCATCGAGACGGTGCGCGCGCTCCAGCGCACCGTCCCCATCCGTCAGTAGAAGACCGGTAGGGGGGACGTGCCACTCAGGGGAAAGTCACCGCCAGTATCGGCGCTCCCGGGAGCTGTGCGATGATTGCGGGTCCGTCGCCCGCACGCCGCGCGAGTCGCTTACGCGTGCTGGTCGGCGCCGGCCTCGTGGCCGTCGTGCTGCTGGCCGGCCTCCCTGTCGCCGTGCTGGCGATGCGGGGCACGCCGGTCCCGATCCTGGTGGGCCTCCGCCCCGCGTCCGTCGCCCCCGATCGCCGGCCGCCGGTCACGGACGACCAGGTGGTGGCCGCGGTGAGCGGCAGCCTGGATCGCTGCTTCTACATGGGTCGGCCGCCGCCGTGGCGCTGCCCGCGGCTGCAGGACAGCCGGCCCGAGGACTGGCAGGTGCGCGGGGACCCCTTCGCCGGCGCGACCGTGCACTACGACGGCATGGACGTGTTCACGGTCACCGCCCACTTCGTGGCAGTGCTGGTCGACGCCGATGACCCGAGCGAAGTGATGGCGATCGACGCCGCCCCGCTGCGCGCGCGCGTCGACTGGGACGGCGAGGCGCTGGCCGTGACCAGCATCGACCGGGCCGGCACGGGACCGCCGGTGCCGAGGATAGCGATGGGCGGCGACGCAGACCTGGTCCGCCTGGCCGGGGTCCACCTCGGTCTGTGCGCCGGCCAGAGCGGGCGTGACGTCACGCAGGGCTGTCCCTCACACCTGCTGCCCGAGGCCGGCCCCCAGACCTGCCCGGACCCTCACGCGGTCTTCTCGTGGAAGGAGATGAGCGACCCCACCAGCGGCGCGACCGTCGCCTACGAGGCCGAGACGGGCCTGTACCGGGTCACGGGCCGGTACGCGCTGCAGGAGGCCGTCGCGCAGCCGGCCCAGTGCCGCGGCAGCGCGCGAAAGCAGGGCCCCTACCAGCTGGTGATCGTGTTCGAGCGCGACCGGGAGGGTGCCTCCGTGCCGGCGTTCCTCGAGTTCGCCTGGCTGTGAGCGCGAAGCTGACCGGCCGCTCGCTCGGCCGCTATGAGGTCGGCGAGGCCGTGGGCTCCGGGCTCTTCGGCACGGTCTACCGGGCCTGGGACCCGGAGCCCCGGGTCGAGCGCGCCCTGAAGGTCCTGGACCGCCTGGGGGCCGGCGACAGCGCGAGGCGGCTCCGCCTCTACCAGGAGATCGGGAACGCCGCCCAGGTGCGGCACCCAGGCATCGTGCCCGTCTACGACGTCTTCGAAGCCGACGGCCTGCTCTGCGTGCTGATGGACCTGGTGGCGTCGCACAGCCTCGCCGAGCGGCTGCGCGCTGCGCCGCTGGCAGCGGCCGAGACGGCTCGGATCGCGACGGAGGTGGGGGCCGCGCTTGACGCAGCGCTCAAGCACGGCGTGCTGCACGGCGACCTCAAGCCGTCAAACGTGCTGCTCCGCGAGCCTGACGGGGCCGTATCGGTGACGGACTTCGGGCTGGCCCCGGACGCCCGCCAGGTATCCGCTCCGCGGTCCGGGCCCGCGGCCGGCAGCGCACCGTACTGGGCGCCGGAGATGCTCGCACCGGAGCAGGCGGTCGACTGGCGCGTCGACGTGTATGCGCTGGCGGCGCTTGTCTACGCGATGGCCACCGGCCGGCCGCCAACTCCCCGAGGGGGGGCGTTCGGTCCCGGCCCGTATCGGCCGCCGGTGCCGCCCTCCGACGTGAACCCCGCCCTGTCTCCGGCGCTGGACGAGCTGGTCGCCCGCGCGCTGTCCCCGGACCCCTCCCGGCGGCCCGACTGGCCCGGAGAGCTCGCCCGGGACCTGGCCGCCGCCCTGGTCGAGAAGCGCCGGGAAGCGACCCGGCCACCGGTCGTCCTGCCCTGGGTGCCGGTGGGACCTCTGCCGAACGTCCCCGAGGAGGCCGGTGCTGCTCGAACGCGGGGAGGGCAGAGACCTCGGGGGCCGCTGGAGCCGGTGGTCGCGGTACCGGCGGCCCCCGTGGTCCCGGCGCCGGCGGTGCTGACGGGGCCGGCGCGCGAGCGGATCGGCCGAGGGCAGGTCGGGGCCGCCACAGCGCCCGGTGCCGCGTCGGCCATCCCGCCGGCGCCCCCGGCGCCTCCGGCGCCTCCGGCTCCCGTGGCTTCGGCGGCGGCGGCAGCGTCCGTGGGTTCCCTGGCTCCCGCAGTTCCGGCGGCCCGCGTGCCCGCCCCCGCGGCGGTGGGGGCCCGGCCGGCGGGGGCCAGGCCGGCGGCGGGCCGGCCCCGGCCGAGGCGGCTCGGCCCCCGTGGGCGCCGCCTGGTCGCTGCCGCTCTGGTTGTGCTCCTGGGGCTGACCGGCGCCGGCGTGGCGGCGCGGGACACCGGGCCCGTGCCGGCCTGGCTGGCATCGGCGGCCAGGCTCGCCTCCCTCCTGGGGCTGCCGGGGGCGCCTCTACCCGACAGCTGGCCGGCCGGTGTCACCGGGCCGATGGTCGGCCGCGCGGTCGCCGTTCGCCTGCTCGCCTGCACCGGCGCCGCGTCCGCGCAGATGACATGTCCCCAGCAAGGCGACCGCCACGGCGAGCCCGTCGAGCGATGGACGCTGGCCGGTGACCCCACGCTGGGCGCCGTCGTGCGGTACCTGGGCCACGAGGAGTTCGGTGTGAAGGGGCGCTTCGTGATGGTGCTGCGGGGCCAGGACCAGACGTACTTCCCCCAGGTCGACGCAGCGGCGTACGACGCCCACGTGCTGTGGACCGGCTCCCGGCTGGAGGTGCTCCGCGTCGTCCGCGTGCTGAACGGCCCGCCCGTGCCCCGGCCGGCGGCGGCCACGGACGGGCTGGCGCTGGCGGCGGCCAGGGCGGCGTTCGACGCCTGCGCGCAGCCCGCCCAGTCCCTGACCATCGTCGGATGCCCGCCGAGCCGGCTGCCGGCGTGTGGGCTGGATGCGGTCCAGTCGAAGGTGAGCTGGAACCAGGATGCCAGCGCGCTGGTCACCTACGACTCGGCTCGCGGCATCGCCCACGTGGCGGGGCGCTACGGCATGAACCAGACGGCGACGTCCGCGACGCCGGGCTGCCCTGCGGTCCAGTCCGCCCGGACCTGGGGAGCGTACGACCTGTGGATGGTCTGGGAATCGGACCACTTCGCCGTGGTGGACTGCGTCTACCGCCAGGCCGGTCCCGGCTAGCGGCGTCGAGTTAGCCGGATTCCACCGCGCGGGCGACGTGCCTCTTCGAGTCGCGTGCCGTCGGTGGAATCCGGCTGGCAGCCGGCGTGGCCGGTCACCCGCCACACTGTGAGCGATGCGCGCGCAGGTCCGGGTGAACGGGGTCGATCGAGAGGTCCCGGCCGGCTCCGGCCGGACGCTGCTGCACGCGCTGCGCGAGGCGCTCGGGCTGACCGGCGTCAAGTACGGCTGCGGAGAGGGTTCCTGCGGCGCGTGCACGGTCCTGCTCGACGGCGAGCCGGCCCGGGCGTGCCTGCTCCAGGCCGGCGAGGCCGCGGGCCGGAGCGTGACCACCATCGAGGGGCTGGCTGCCGACGGCAGGCTGCACCCCGTCCAGCAGGCGTTCGCCGAGCTCGACGCGATGCAGTGCGGCTACTGCACGCCCGGCATGATCCTCGCCGCCACGGCCCTGCTGTCCAGGAGCCCCAACCCGGACGAGGCCGCGGTCAGTGAGGCGCTGGGGGGCAACCTCTGCCGCTGCGGCGCGTATCCGCGGATCCTCCGGGCTGTCCGCCGCGCGGCCGCGGCGAGCGCCGGGCCGGACGGCGGGAGCCGAACCGAGCCGGCCCGGGAGCCGGCCCCCGAGCCGGCCCACCCGGAGCTCCACGTCGGCCCGGCCGGGCCCTGGGACCTGCTCGCCCCGGAGGCTCGCGACTACTTCGCCGTCCTGCCGGATGGGCTGGTCGTCGTCCTCCCGCCAG
>DATFRD010000085.1:0-2249 GCA_035263645.1 Candidatus Dormiibacterota bacterium
ATGCTGGAACTGCTCGACAGCCACGAACTCAAGGTGTTCGTGCTCAACACCGGCCGAGTGGGCGGCGGCGATGAGCACGAGGGGTCCAAGAAGGTGACGATCCCGTATTCCTCCGCCATCGTCCAGGCGATCGTCGAAGACACGATCACCTGGACCAGCGACCCGGACTTCGGCTACGAGGTCGCCGCGTCGCTGCCGGGGGTCGACGACGCCGAGATCCTCCAGCCGCGGCGCCTCTACGAGCGGCAGGGCCGGATGGACGAGTACGGGGCGATGGTGGCCCGGCTCAAGCGTGAGCGCCGCGAGTACCTGTCCTCCTTCGCCGGTCTTGACGAGGCCATCGTCAAGTCGATCGGCTAGCTGCCCTCGCCCAGCGGCGCACCGGCCCCCCTCCTGGCCACGCACCAGGATGCGGGGGCCGTGCGCTGCCCGGCCCCTGGGGGGCGCCTGTCACGATCCTGGCCCCAGTGGTGAGATCCTTGGATACGGTGCTCAGGGACGATGACGCTGCAGCCCCGCCCAGCCTCGCCGCCCGCCAGCTCTCACGGCAGTCACACCAGCTGTGGCTGACGGCGCGCTTTATGGGCCGCCGCCGGTGACAGCAGGCCAGCGGTCCGCCGCCAGCGGTCCGGCCTCGGCGTCCGTGCGGGCGGCGGGACGCCCCGACCGCGCGGGACACGCGCCCGCGTGATAACAGTGCGGCAACAAAACAGCGGCAACAACGCAACAGCAGGACCGTGCGGCCACGCCTCTGCGCGCGGCGCGGCCGACGGGCATGCAACGGCGGAGAAAGGGTGCGGATGCGAGTTCGCGATCTCGTCTACCGGCTCTATGAGCGGAGGCTGGAAGCGTCGCTCTCCGGGCACTCAGTCCCGCGGCACGTCGGGGTGATCCTGGACGGCAACCGGCGGTGGGCGAGGTCCGTGGGCCTCGCCGACGTGAGCTCCGGCCACCAGAAGGGCGCCGACCACATCTTCGAGCTGCTCGCCTGGTGCCGCCAGGCCGGCGTCGAGGTGGTCACCCTCTGGCTGCTCTCGACCGACAACCTCGCCCGCCCGGCCGCCGAGGTCGAGGCGCTGCTGCGGATCATCGAGGGCACCGTGCAGGGGCTCGTCGCCCAGGGCTGGCACGTCAAGCCCGTCGGGGCGCTCGACCTGCTGCCAGCGGAGACGGCGCGGGTACTCAAGGACGCCGCCGAGGCCACCGCGGCCAACCCGGGGCTGCTGGTGAACGTCGCCATCGGGTACGGCGGCCGGCGTGAGATCGCGGACGCCGTCCGCTCCCTGCTCCACGATCACGCCACCAAGGGCACCAGCATCGAGGAGCTCGCCGAGATCCTCGACGTGGAACACATCGCCGACCACCTGTACACCGCGGGCCTGCCCGATCCCGACCTGGTGATCAGGACGTCCGGGGAGCAGCGGCTCGGCGGCTTCCTGCTGTGGCAGAGCGCGCACTCGGAGTTCTACTTCTGCGACGCCTACTGGCCCGACTTCCGCCGGGTCGATTTCCTGCGCGCCCTGCGCTCTTACGCGGCGCGTCACCGGCGGTTCGGCTCCTGACCACCTGCGCGCCAGCGCGATCGTTAAGCGGCGCACAGGTACTTCCAGGACGGGGCGCCCCCAGGTACCGTCAGAGCTGGATGGGCGGTGCGTCGCCGCCCGCCGGGAAGGCCCTCGACATCCTCGAGCTTCTTGTCCTGGCAGACAGGCGAGACGAGCGAAGGGCCGGCGACCGGCCCCTCGCGGGCCGATCCCGGTCCAGCCGACACTACTGTGTCCGAATGCGGCGCCTTGCCCGGCGCCGCCCAGGGGAGAACGAGTGGCCAGTTCTTCTGCCCGCCGCTCAGCGCGGCGCAGCAGTACCCGCAGCGACACCGACAGCCCCGGCCAAACCAGCGCCCGGCGGCGTACCTATGTCCTGGACACCAGCGTCCTGCTCGCCGACCCGGCGGCCATTGGCCGGTTCGCCGAGCACCGCGTGGTCCTGCCCATCGTGGTCATCACCGAACTGGAGGCCAAACGCCACCACCCTGAACTTGGTTTCTTCGCCCGCCAGGCCCTGCGGCACCTGGACGATCTCCGGGTCACGTACGGGCGCCTGGACGCCGACCTCCCGGTCGGCGACCTCGGCGGGACCGTCCGGGTCGAGCTGAACCATGCCGACCCCCAGGTGCTGCCACCCGGCTTCCGGCTCGGTGACAACGACACACGGATACTGTCGGTCGCGCGCAGCCTCGCTGCCGAAGG
>DATFRD010000086.1:0-3490 GCA_035263645.1 Candidatus Dormiibacterota bacterium
CTGGCCGCCCTTCGCTAACGGTACTGGGACGGGGCGGGCAGTGCGAGGAGGCGGGGCGGACCCTCGACCAGCGGGCCCCCGTCTCGCTGGGGGCGGAGCAGTCCCTCGGCGCCAAGGACCGCGTATGCGGACGCCACCTCGTCCCGGCTCACACCCATGGCGGCGGCCAGGGCCGACTCGGGCGGGAGGCGGGCGCCCGGTCGCAGCACCCCGCGCACGATCGCGACGCGCAACGCCTGCGCCAGTCCCGTGTACAGCTCCTCCTGGCGCCCCGAGCCCGACGAGCGGAGCAGGCCGAGCAGCGGGCCCATGATGGTCCGCTGCGCGGCGGGCTTCAGCCACGCCAGCGTCAGGACGGCCGCCAGCGCGGCGCACCCGGACATGACCAGGAAGACCGGCAGCCAGTTGCCGTTGAACTGCGAGGCGATCAGCGCCGCCACCGGCCCTGCCAGCACGGCCGCGACGCCCTTCGACGTGTAGAGCACGCCGTAGTTGGTCGTCGCGAAGCGGCGGCCGAACAGGTCCGCGACCGCCGCGGGGAACAGCGAGTAGATCTCGCCCCATGTGAAGTAGGCGAGGCCCGACAGGATGATCAGCAGGAGGGGGTGGTCCAGGAACCGCGTCCAGACCAGGATGGTGCCGGCCTGGGCCGCGAACGCGACGGCCATGGCGTTGTACCGACCGATGCGGTCGGAGGCCCAGCCCCAGAAGGGCCGGGTGAGCCCGTTCAGGGTGCGGTCGAGCTGGATGGCCAGCACGAGCGCGGGCAGCCCGAACGCGACCACCACGCCGTCCACGTGGTAGTGGCGGGCGATGGGCTCGATCTGGGCCGTGACCACGAGCCCCGTGAAGCCCATCAGCGTCATGATCAGGTACAGGAGCCAGAACGACGGCCTGGCCACCATGCCGCCGATGCCGGCGCGGCCGCCGAGGCGTATGGGCGGGACGTCGTACCTGCTCTGGCGCACCGAGCTGGGCACGAAGCCGGCGGGCAGCCAGCCGTGGGGAGGGGCCGAGATGACCAGCGCGCACGCGACGGTGACCGCCCCCTGGACCAGCCCCCAGACCACGAACGTGCTCTGCAGGCCGGACGAGTGGATCATGTTCGCGATGGGGACCACGGTCAGCGCGGCGCCCACCCCGTAGGAACCGGCGACCAGGCCGGCCGCGAGTCCGCGGCGGTCCGGGAACCACTTCATCGCGACGCCGATGCACCCCCCGTACACGGCACCCGCGCCCAGGCCGCCGACCGTGTACCAGACCCAGACCCACTGGACCGTGGGGGAGAGGGCGCCCGAGCCGACCCAGCCCAGACCGACCAGCACCCCGCCCGCGCAGAGGATCAGCCGTGGGCCGAACCGGTCGATGAGCATCGCCTCGAAGGGGACCAGCCAGGTCTCGGCGAGCACGAACGTGGAGAACGCGACCTGCACCACCGCCAGCGAGACGCCGTAGTGCTTCGTCAGCGGCGAGGTGAAGAGCGTCCACGCGTACTGCAGGTTCGCGATCGCCATCATGGCGACGCACATCGCCACCAGCTGCAGCCACCGGTTGCCGTCGAGGGCGGTCCCTCTGCCCCTATCCATCGAGCGCCTCCAGGTCCCCGTCGGGCGCCAGGAGGCCCGAGAGGACGTCGATGAGCGAGTCGACGGTCACGGCCGCCTGGCCGGGCTCGACGGGCTCCAGCGGCTCGGGAGGCGGCTCGTAGACCACCTCGAGGGGCGGCGGGCAGACGAGCTCCTCGATCAGTTCGCGCACCGAGGCGTGCCGCTCCTCCGGGTCCCGGGCCAGCGCCCGGCGCAGCACCCAGTCCACCTCGGTCGGGATCTGCGGGTTCCGGGCCGACGCCGACGGGGGCGGCGCCTCCAGCGTCCGCTGGAGGATCGTCGACGGCTCCGGGTCGGCGTGCAGCGCCGTCGAAGTGGCGAGCTCGAACGCGAGGACCCCGAACGCGTAGATGTCCGCCCGGTGGTCGGGCTCCTCGCCCAGGATCTGCTCGGGGGCCAGGTACTGCGCCCCGTCGAGCAGGCAGTTGGGCGCGGCCAGACCGACCTGTCCCGCCCACCGGCCGGTGACGCCGAACTCCGCGAGGTAGACGCTGGCGTCCCTGACCAGGATGTTCGCCGGCTTGAGCACCTTGTACGTCAGCCCGCGCCGGTGGGCGGAGTCCAGCGAGTCGGCGACCTGGGTCAGGATGCTCCAGGCGAGGTCGAAGTCGAGGTCGCCGCCGCGCATGAGGTCACGCAGCGGACGCCCATCGATGAGCGGCATGACGGCCCCGGCCATGTCGTCCGAGGCGATGGGGTCGAGGATCGGGAGGATGCGCGGATCGCGGATGTGCGCGAGCAGCGGCGCGTCGCGCCGCAGGCGAGCGGCCAGGCTGGCGCCGTCCTCGAGCTGGGCGTCCACGAGCTTGAGCGCGCACCACTCGCCGGACGGCGCGGAGGCGCGGTACACGGCGGTGTGGCTGCCCTGGCCCAGCCGGTCCTGCAGCAGGTAGCCGGCGACCCGCGTCCCCTCGAGGGTGGCCACGGACCGCCGTCGGGTGTGCCTACCGCGCATGCGGCGCGCGCATCAGCCGGATGCGCGCGCAGGCGGCGACGCGCCGAAACCGCAGAAACCGACTCCGCCCCACGTTGTGCCTCCCCCCTGAACGTCGTCGACGTTGATTCCGAAACCACGGGTACTATACCCAGGTCGCACCAGCCGACGCAGTTGACAGGGCGGCCGGGGACGTCCACTCTTGTGTGGAAGCGCTCCCAACAGCAACCGTTTACTAGGCCGTCCCGTCCCGTGGGAGCGATCTCGCAGGAAGGAGAGGAACGATGGTCGAGACGCAGGACGGCCGCGGCCCTCGGGCGGGCCGCTGGCTCCTCGCCGCGGCGGCGGCCGCGATGCTGCTGGTCGGGTTCGGCGCGGCGACGAGGCCGCAGACCGCTGCGGCCGCGCCCACCACGCTGCGCGCGGCGGCCGACGCCAGGGGGATCAAGATCGGTTCGGCGTTCGCCGCGAACCACCTGTCGGCCGACGCGACGTATGCCGGCATCGGCGCCGCGCAGTTCGACTCGGTGACCCCGGAGAACGAGATGAAGTGGGGCACCGTGGAGGCGACGCAGGGCACCTTCAACTGGGCGGGCGCCGACCAGGTCGTGGCCTTCGCGCAGGCCAACACCATGCGGATCCGCGGCCACAACCTCGTGTGGCACTCGCAGCTTCCGAGCTGGGTGAACTCGACGAACTTCCCGACCGCTTCCAGCGTGCTCACGCTCATGCAGCAGCACATCGCGACCGAAGCCGGTCGCTTCGCGGGCAAGATCGCGGAGTGGGACGTCGTCAACGAGCCCTTCAACGACGACGGCAGCCTGCGCACCGACATCTTCGAGCAGGCCGCCGGCGGCTCCGGCTACATCGCGACGGCCCTCACGGCCGCGCACCAGGCCGATCCCGCCGCGAAGCTGTTCCTGAACGACTTCAACATCGAGGGCGTCAA
>DATFRD010000087.1:0-27205 GCA_035263645.1 Candidatus Dormiibacterota bacterium
CCCGACGTCAGCGCCCATGTCCGCCCCAAAGGATGAACGAAGCCATCGCGAGCGTAAGCAAGGGCTTCGCCCGAGCGTGTGAGTCCGTCTTCCCGATGCCGATCAGCGTCACAAGTAACCCCGAAGGGCTGCGCCGAAGGCGCCCCCAAGATCCCAGACAGAGGGGGGATTCCGGAAGGGGGGGCCTGCCCCCTCTTGCAATTTCAACCGATCGCTTCCTGTGCAATGTCCCTTCGAAAGAAGGCGCCCGGGAATCGTACCCGCACGGCTCCGGACAGCGCCGCCAGCCGGGCCCGCTCCAAGTCCGCCCCCAGGCCGACCGTCGTCAGCACGCGCCCTCCGGACGTCACCAGGCCGCGGTCCGGCACCAGCCGGGTGCCCCCATGGAAGACGAGCACGCCTTCGGGCACGCTGCCTAGACCGTGGACCTCGAAGCCCGTCTCGTACCCTTCCGGGTACCCGGCTGAGGCCACGACCACGCCGACGGCGGGGCCGGCGCTCCACTCGATGAGGGGGCGCTCGGGCAGGTCGCCCAGGGCCGCCGCGAGCAGGACCGGCACCAGGTCCGAGCGCAGGCGGGGGAGCAGGACCTGCGTCTCGGGGTCGCCGAAGCGGGCGTTGAACTCCAGCACGCGCAGGCCGTCCGCCGTGAGCATGAGCCCCGCGTACAGCGTTCCCCGGTAGTCGAGACCGCGCGCCATCAGCTCGCGGATGGCCGGCCGAAGCACCCGGTCGGTCACTTCCGCCTCGAGCTCGGGCGTCACGCCGGCCGGCGGCGAGTAGGCGCCCATGCCGCCGGTGTTCGGTCCCTCGTCGCCCTCCCTCGCCCGCTTGAAGTCCCTGGCTGTCACCAGCGGCACGATCCGGACGCCGTCCGAGATACCGAACGCGGACAGCTCCGGGCCCTCCAGCCGCTCCTCCACCACCACCGTGGCCCCGGCCCGGCCGAAGGCATGGCGCACCAGCATCGCGTCGATGGCCGCTTCGGCCTGGGCCTCGCTCCGGCAGACGATCACCCCCTTGCCCAGGGCGAGGCCGTCGGCCTTGACCGCGACCTGGCCCCGAAGCCGGCGAGCGAACCGCAGCGCCGGGGCGATCTCGGTGAACGTCCCGTGGGCGGCGGTGGGGATGCCGGCCGCCAGCATCAGCTCCTTGGCGAACGCCTTGCTGCTCTCTATCCGCCCGGCGTCGCGGTTGGGCCCGAACACCGGGATGCCGGCGGCCCGCAGGGCATCGCCGACGCCGGCCGCGACCGCCGCGTCGGGGCCGAGCACCGCCAGGCCGATCTTCTCCTTCCGCGCCAGCCGCACGAGGCGGCGCGAGTCGTCGGCCTGGATCGGGACGTTCCGGGCCACCGCCGCGGTGCCCCCGTTGCCAGGGGCGACGTACACGCGCTCGGCGAGCGGCGAGCGCAGGCACTTCCAGACCAGCGCGTGCTCCCGCGCCCCGGAGCCGACGACGAGGATCCTCACAGCAGGTCCGCGGCCGCGGCTGGCATCTCTCTGACGGCCATCTGCAGCATGGTTGAGCCTCCGTCGGGGGGCCGGGACCGCAGGCTACTGCATCCGGGGCCCGCCGTGCCGAGATCGCACCCCCGGGCGACGCTCGTCCGGGTGCCTCACTCCCACTCGATCGTGCCGGGCGGCTTGCTGGTCACGTCGAAGACGACCCGGTTGACGCCGGGCACCTCGTTGACGATGCGGTTGGAGATCCGGGCCAGCACGTCGTACGGCAGGCGTGCCCAGTCGGCGGTCATCGCGTCCTCGGAGGTGACGACGCGCACGGCGACCATGCTGGCGTAGGTCCGCACGTCTCCCATCACGCCGACGGTCTGGAGCGGCGTGAGCACCGCGAACGACTGCCACACCTCGCGGTAGAGCCCGTTCTTCTTGATCTCGTCGACGACGATCCAGTCGGCGCCGCGCAGGACCTCGAGCCGCTCCGCGGTCACCTCGCCCAGGCAGCGGATGGCCAGGCCCGGCCCCGGGAACGGCTGGCGGTGGACCATGTCCTCGGGCAGCCCCAGCTCCAGGCCCACGGCCCTGACCTCGTCCTTGAACAGGTGCCGCAGCGGCTCCACCAGCCGGAACCGCAGCCCCGGAGGCAGACCGCCGACGTTGTGGTGCGTCTTGATCTTCGCCGCCGACGCTGCGGTGTCGGGCGCGGTCGACTCGATCACGTCCGGGTAGAGCGTGCCCTGGGCGAGGAATTCGATCTCGCCCCCGGTGGCCGCCAGCCTGCGCGCTTCCCGCTCGAAGACGCTGATGAACTCCCGGCCGACGATCCGCCGCTTGGCCTCGGGGTCGGTCACGCCCCCCAGCGCGCGCAGGAAGCGGTCCGAAGCGTCGACGAACCGGATGTCGAGGTCCAGGCTGCCGTGCAGAACGTCCAGCACGCGCCGGGGCTCGTCGCGGCGGAGGAGGCCGTTGTCGACGAAGACGCAGGTGAGCTGGTCGCCCACGGCCCGGTGGACCAGCATCGCGGCGACGGCGCTGTCTACTCCGCCGCTGAGAGCGCAGATCACCCGGCCGTCGCCGACGGTCTCGCGGATCCAGCGCGTGCCCTGGGCGGCGACGGAGCTCGCCGTCCACGTCCCCCTGCAGCCGCACACCCGGTAGAGGAAGTTGCGCAGGAGATCGCGGCCCTGCGGTGTGTGGTGGACCTCCGGGTGGAACAGGATGCCCCAGATGCCGGCGCCGTCGCTGAACGCCGCGACCGGCGCGTTGGCGCTGCTGGCCAGGCCGTGGAAGCCCGGCGGGAGGCGGAGGACGTGGTCGCCGTGGCTCATCCACACCGGGAGCTCACGCGGCAGGCCCTCGAAGAGATCGGCGCCGTCTTCGACGGCGAGCAGCGCCGGGCCGTACTCCCGTCTGTCCGCCGCCGCGACCTCGCCGCCCAGGTGGTGCGCGATCAGCTGCATGCCGTAGCAGATGCCCAGGACCGGGACGCCGGAGCGCAGCAGCGCCGGGTCCACCTGCGGCGCGCCCGGCTCGTACACGCTGGCGGGGCCCCCGCTCAGGACGACGCCGGCCGGCCGGCGAGGGGCCAGCTCGCGCCACGGGGTGGCGCCCGGCACCAGCTCGCAGTAGACGTTCGCCTCGCGGATGCGCCGTGCTATCAGCTGGGCGGTCTGGGAGCCGAAGTCCAGGACCAGGACCAGCTCGTCACCCGCGCGGGAGGCCGGGGGGGAAACCCGCCGGGTTTCCCCCGCGATCATCTCCCCATCCCGACGTGCTGGGACCGCTGCAACAGCTTCCCCTCGCTCGTGATCTGGGGCGCCACCACCAGCTCCACCCGCTGGAACTCGCGCAGGTCGGCGGCGCCGCACACCCCGAGCGACGAACGGAGCGCGCCGGCGAAGTTCTGGGTCCCGTCGTCGACCCGCGCGGGTCCCGCCAGGATCTCGGCCAGCGTCGCCCGGACGCCGACCTCGATGCGCGTACCCCGCGGCAGGTTGGGGTCCGGTGTGGCCATGCCCCAGTTGCAGCCAGCCGACGCCGACTCGGCCGCCCCGGCGAGCGGCGACCCGATCATCACCGCGTCCGCGCCGGCCGCGAACGCCTTGCACACGTCCCCGCCCACGCGCATGCCGCCGTCGGTGATGACCGCGACGCGGCGCCCGGTCCGGCGCAGGTGCTCGTCGCGGGCCGCGGCCACGTCGCACGTGGCCGTGACCTGGGGCACGCCGACCCCGAGCACGCCGCGCGTCGTGCACGCGGCGCCGGGCCCGACGCCCACCATCACGCCGGCGACCCCGGTCTCCATCAGTTCGAGGGCGGTGTCGTACTGGACGCAGTTGCCCACGACGACAGGGATGTCGATGGCCCGGCAGAGCTCCTCGAACGAGAGCTGCCGGTAGCTGCTGGACCGGTGGCGCGCTGTCAGCACCGTGCCCTGCACGACGAGCACGTCGGCGCCGGCAGCCTCCACCGTGCGCGCCCGCTCGCGCGCCCTTGCCGGCACGGTCGAGACCGCGCAGGGGACGCCGGCGGCCTTGATCTCGCGGACGCGGGCGGCGATCAGCTCGGTCCGCACCGGCTGGCGATAGGCGTCCTTCAGGACCTGGTTGACTTCGGACCGGTCGGCCTGGACGATGCGGCGAATCACCGGCCCCGGCTCCTCGTACCGGGTCTGGAGGCCGTCCAGGTTGAGGACCGCGATGCCGCCCAGGCGGCCCATGGCGACGGCGAACGGCACGTCGACCACGCCGTCCATGGCTGCAGCCCAGAAGGGCAGGGGAAGGGTCAGCTCGCCGAGCCGGAAAGAGATGTCGACCTCGTCCGGGTTGAGCGTGACGCCACCTGGCACGAGCGCGACCTCGTCGAAGCCGTACGCGCGGCGAGCCCTCCTCCCGATGCCAATCTCGAGGCCAGGTTCGGTGAGTCGGGTCAGGATCTCGATGGGTGTGAGTACTCCTCTGGCGGCGGGCTCGTTGGCTGGAGATTATAACGGGGCCCGGGCTCATCCTCCCCCGCCGACTGGAGGAGGACTGCCGTCGCGGCTACTCGGGGGGTTCGATCAGGCTGCCGCGCCGGCGGGCGCGTCCAGCGAGCGTCCGCCATCCACCGCGTGGGTAGCGACGCGGGTCCGGGGCGCGCCCGGTCACCTCGCGGATCGCCACCTCCAGCGCGTCCGCCAGCTCGTCCACGCCGAACTCGCCCAGCATCCACTCCAGCGAGAAGCGCTCGCACAGCCGGCCGTCCTCGGCGTCGAGCGCACGTCCGTCTCCGACCACGAAGGCCAGGGGCCCGTAGCGGCCCGGCTTGCGCCTGACGGCCTCCGGCGCAGTACGCAGGAGGTCCAGCAGCCGCAGGGCCTGGATCGGGTTGTGGGCGGTCGCGAGCAGCACGGCGCGCCGGGCTGGGTCCGAGAGCGGCACGCCACAGATGGTAGTGGCACGGGGCACGGGCCCCAAACCCCGAACCGCGCTGGCAGCGCGGCGCTCGTGGATCCGGGCTGAGCCGGCCGGCGCGGGTCCCTATCCTGATAGGCGCACCATGGCGATGAAGACGCTCGAATACCTGCGCGGCATCTCCGCCGAGGACTGCCGCAAGCTCCGGGCGCGGGGGATCCGGCACACCAACCAGCTCCTGCACGCGGTCACGCTGCAGATCGATCGCGACCGGCTCTCCGCCAGGACGGGGATCAGCGCCGGCCGGCTGCTGGAGCTCGGTCGCCAGTGCGCCCTCCTCGAGATCTCGGGCATGGAGCGCTTCCTGCCGATCGTCCGCCGGCTGGGCATCACGAGCCTCAAGATCCTGAAGCGGACCGACCCGGCCGCGCTCCACGCCAGCGTCGTGGACGCGGCCGGCCTGGCGGGAGCCCCGTCGCTCTCGATGGTCCAGTACTGGGTCAGCCAGGCGCGGACCTGCGACACCATGGAGGAGCCCGACGAGGCGCCGGCGCAGTGGGAGAGCCCGAACCTGCTGACCAGGGCGCCGGCCGCGCCCCGCCCGGTGGAGGCGACCGGCACGGCGGTGTGAGCGTCTCGGGCTGGCGCTGCCGGCTCGTCGCGGGTGCGCGGCTGCGCACCCGGCAGGGTCGCCACTTCCTCGTCTGCGGTGCGCCGCTCGCGGTGCTCGAGCTGCGCGAGCGCGGCCGGCGGCTGCTGGCCTCGCTGCCGCCTGGCGAGGAGGTCACCATCCCCGAGCCTCCGGGCCCCGAGCTCCGCCTGCTGCACCGTCTCGCCGGCCTCGGTCTGCTGGACCTGCGGCCGGCGCCGGCCCGCTGGCCGGACGTCTCGATCGTGGTGCCCGTGCGCGACCGCGCCGCCGAGCTCGACACCTGTCTGCGGTCGCTCCGCCGGGTCCGGTACCCCGGGGCGCCGCCCCGCGTGGTCGTGGTCGACGACGGCTCGCGGCGTCCGGTCACGGCCCCCGCGGGCGTGCGCGTCGTGCGGCTGGACCGTCCCGTCGGGCCCGGCCGGGCGCGCAACGCGGGTGCGGCGCTCTGCACCACCGAGCTGCTCGCCTTCCTCGACAGCGACTGCCGGGCCGAGCCGGGCTGGCTGGAGGCGCTGGTGCCCGAGCTCGGGGACCCCGCCGTGGCCGCGGCCGGCGGCCGAGTCCTGCCGGAGCGGGAGCGAAGCTGGCTCGAGCGCTACGAGGCGGTCCGGTCGCCTCTCGACCTGGGCGCGATCGCGGCGCCGGTTCGGCCGCGGCGGCCGGTCCCCTACCTGGTGACCGCGAACCTGGTCGTCCGCCGGGCGGTCTTCGATGCGATCGGCGGCTTCGACCCGGAGATGGATCCCGGCGAGGACGTGGACCTCTGCTGGCGCCTGGCTGCGGCCGGCCACCGCCTCGTCTACCGGCCGGAGGCGGCGGTGCGTCACGCGCACCGCGGCGCGCTCCCGGACTTCATCACCACGCGGGCCCGCTACGCGGGGTCCGAGGCGGTGCTGCTCCGCCGGCACCCCGGCAACGGGCGCTGGCTGGGCTTCAGCCCGGGGCTGGGAGCCCTGGTCGCCGGCGGCCTGGGCGTCCTGCTGGGACGGCCCGGGCTGCTGGCGGCGGGCGGCCTCGCGCTGGGTCTGGAGGTGGCCGCCGCCGCCGGCAAGCTGGAGGGCCTCGGTGTCCCGCGCAGGCGGGCGGCCGCCGCGCTGCTCCGCGGCCAGGCCGGCAGCCTCTACCACGCCGCCCGGCAGCTCACCCGCTACTACGGGCTGGGCGCGGCCCTGGTCGCGCTGTCCTGGCGACCGGCCCGGATGCGGCTGGGGCCGGCCCTGGCGGCCGCCGCCCTGGCCCCGGCGGTCGCCGACTGGTATCGGCTGCGACCGCGACTGTCGCTGCCGGCCTTCCTGGCCGCCCACCTCCTCGACGACGCGGCGTACCAGTACGGGCTGCTGCGCGGCTGCCTGCGCGAACGATCGGCGGCCGCGCTCGGCGTGGAGGTCCGCCTGGCCGGGGGCCGGCCCGACTGACCGCGGGAAACCGGATCGGCGGCCTGCGGGCAGCTGGTGCGGGCCGCCGCTGACCTCGCAAACCGGGTTTACTTGAACGGGTGCTGGTGGCGAGCCTGGTCGCCCTGGTGGCGGCCGCCGCCTATGGGGGCGCGGACTTCCTCGGCGGCCTGGCGTCGCGGCGGGGCGGTGTGCTCGCCTCCCTTCTGGTTGTCCAGGCGGGCGGCTTCGCCGTCGTGCTGCCGGCCCTGACGCTGCTGCAGCCGGCGGGAGTCCCTGACCGCGTGAGCGTCGCGTGGTCGGTGGCCGGCGGCGCGGCCGGTGCCGTGGGCCTCATCGTGTTCTTCCGCGTGCTCGTCGACGGGCTGATGTCGCTGGGTGCGCCGCTCACCGCGGTGGCGGCCGCCGGGCTGCCGGTCCTGGCCGGGGTGGCGCTCGGCGAGCGCCCGGAGGCGCGGGCCTGGCTCGGGATCGGCGCCGGGCTGCTGGCGGTCGGGCTGATCAGCGGGGTGGGTGGGACCGGCCGCGCCGGCGCCCGACCGCGGACGATCGGGCTGGCGCTCGCAGCCGGGGCCGCGTTCGGGCTGTTCTTCGTCTGCCTGAGCCGGACGTCGACGGCCGCCGGGCTGTGGCCGCTAGCCGTCGCGCGGATGACCTCCCTGGCCGTGATCGCAGCGGCCGCGCTGGTGGGCCGGGCCAGGATCCAGATCGAGCCGGGCCCGCTGCGGCTGGCGTTCGCCTCCGGCGTGGCCGACATGCTGGCGAACGGGCTGTTCCTGGTCGCCGAGCGGCGCGGCGGCCTGGCGCTGGTGGCCGTCCTGGTCTCGCTCTACCCGGCCGCGACGATCCTGCTCTCGCTAGCCCTGCTGCGCGAGCGGCTCCGCCCGGTGCAGGCGTCCGGCGTCGGCCTCGCGCTGGTGGCGGTTGCCCTGATCGCCGGCTCCTGAAGGTCCTCAGGCGAGCGGTCGGCCCTGGTCGTCGGTCGTGATCTGCGCGAGCTGGTTGGCGACGGGCGACCCGTCCCCCGGGTAGACGATCACCGGCGTGCCCACCGGCGCCCAGTTGTACATCCACTCGGACTTGGCCAGCGGCAGGTGAATGCAGCCGTGGCTGCGTGTGCTCGCGTTGTACTGCGACCCCGGGCCCAGCTCCGAGTCCGGCTCCCAGTAGGCGTCGTGGATGGCCTCGCCGGTGCCGGTGAAGAACAGCGTCCACTGCACGACCGTGTCCGGATAGTAGTAGGGGGAGTCCTTCGGCCACGGCGAGTGCATGGTCCACGGGTGCGACTTGCGCAGCACCTTCATCGGCCCGAAGTCGGTCCCGAAGTCGGTGACGCCGCGGATCCCGGTCGTGACCGCGTTCTCCAGGACCATCTGGCCGTTCTGGAACGCCCACAGGTGCTGGGCCGTGAAGGAGACCATGATCGCCTGGGGTGGGAGCCCGTTGATCAGCGCGTCGTGGAGCTGGCCGTCGTAGCGCTGGGCCCCGGCCGCGCCCAGGGCCGCGGTCGCCACGTCGCCGGCTCCGATCTGGGCCCCGTACTTCTCGAGCCGGTTGTACGCCCGCTGGACCAGGGCCCAGCCCTTGAACGGGCCCGACTTGTTCAGGTAGGCGGCGACGGACGCGTTGTTGCGCCCGTCGGCCAGGGCCTGGTTCCCGGCCTGCTGGATCGCGCCCAGGTTGCCGCCCGTCTGGGCGATGAGCTGCTGCGCCGCATGCTGGACCGCCCCGTTCTCCAGCTGCGTCTGGTCCAGCAGCGTCTTCGCGTCCGTGACGATGGCCATCGCCTGCTGGTCGACGACCCGGTAGTCCTTGATTGTTTGGGCAGCGCCCTGGCTCCTGGCGACCGCGTCGAGCCGCTGCTGCAGCGCCTGCACGTCGGAGTCGGCCGCGTTCGCCTGCTTGTCCTGGTCGACGGTCGTGCGGGCCCTGGTGATGTCCCTGCCGGCGGCGGCCTGGGCCTGCTGGAGGAGACGGCGCTCCAGAGCCGCGAGCTGGCCCCGGAGGTCGCTGGCTCGGGCGGTCAGGTCCTGGTAGTAGCTCGGCCGGCCGGGGACCCACCAGGGGGCCTGCCCGCGGTCCAGAGGCCCGATCTGGCTGGTGACCGGGGCCAGGTCCTGGCTCGTGTATCCCTGTTGCGTGGCGGTGCGGAGGGAGGCGTCCAGCGCCTGGCGCTGCTGGTGGTACGCCGTGGCGGCCTGGGTCGCCGAGGAGCTGGCGTACGCGAACGCCCCAAACGCCCCGATCACGACTATCGCGCCGACGATCGGCGCAACCACCTTCACGAGCGTCGCCTCAGGTATGGTCATCTGCTTCCCCTCACCCGTCTAGAACGCCGCCCGGGACCCCGCCGTTCCGCCCTCACGGTAAAGGACGCACGGGCCCGCACCGCGCGCGGGAGGCCTGCGGACATGCCGGGCGGCCGGTCAGGGGTAGATGCCGCGGACGGTGGTGGCGTTGGCCACGCGCTGGACGGCCAGGACGTAGGCCGCCGTCCGCATGTCGATGCGCTTGTTGACGCTGGTGTGGAGCACCTCGTAGAAGGCGCGCGTGAGCACGTGGTGCAGCTTGGTGTTGATCTCCTCCTCCTCCCAGAAGAAGGCCTGCAGGTCCTGCACCCACTCGAAGTAGGACACGACCACGCCGCCGGCGTTGGCCAGGATGTCAGGCACCAGGAACAGGCCCCGCTCGTGCAGGATCACGTCGCCCTCGGGCGACACGGCCGCATTGGCCGCCTCCGTGATCAGCCGGGCCTGGACGCGGTCGGCGTTCCGCTCCGTGATCTGCTGCTCGGTGGCGGCCGGGACCAGCACGGTCACGGGCAGCTCCAGGAGCTCGTCCCCGGTGACGTCGTCAGCCTTCTTGAAGCCCGACACGCCGCCGCGGAACTTGCGGTGCTCGTGGAGGGCGGTGAGGTCCAGGCCCTTCGGGTTGTAGACGCCGCCTCCGGAGTCGCTCACGGCGACGACCCGGAGCCCGGCCTCCTGCAGCAGACGGGCCGTCGAGGTGCCGACCTTGCCGAACCCCTGCACCGCCACCGTCGGGGTCTCCTCGCTCGCGTGCAGGTACTTCAGCGCCTCCAGCGTCAGGTACGTGACGCCCCGGCCGGCCGCGTCCTGCCGACCCTCCGAGCCGCCGATGTCGACGGGCTTGCCGGTGACGGAGGCCGTCACCGAGTGGCCGGCATGCATGGAGATGGTGTCCATGATCCAGGCCATCACCTGCGGCGTTGTCCCCAGGTCGGGGGCCGGGATGTCCTTCTCGGGCCCGATCAGCAGGGCAATCTCGGTGGCGTAGCGCCTGGTCAGGTGCTCGAGCTCCGTCGGGCTGAGCTGCCTGGGGTCCACGACGACGCCGCCCTTGGCGCCGCCGTAGGGGATGCCCACCACCGCGCACTTCCACGTCATCAGCATCGCGAGCGCCTTGACCAGGTCCAGCGAGACGTTGGACGAGTACCGGATGCCGCCCTTGGCCGGGCCCCGGTTGATGTTGTGCTGGACCCGGTACCCGGTGTAGAGGTGGACAGCCCCGTCGTCGTGATGGACCGGGAAGTGCACGGTCAGCTCGCGCTTCACCTCGCGGAGCACGCGGCGCGTGTTCTCCGGGAGGGCGAGGACGTCGGCGGCCCGGTCGAAACGCCGCTGGGCGATCGCAAAGGCGGACTTGGACTGCTGGAGCTCGACTGCCATGTGCACCACCCTCTTCACCGGTGCCCAGGGGCGTCGGATGGGGTGCCGATAGTATTACCCGGCTGGACCTGCCGACGCATCTGTATGCCGCACTACCTCCAGTCCCCACCACACCTTACAACTGCGGGAGGCGGAGTGGACGGCCTGCGCGAACCGTCTGGCCGGGCGCCTACCGGGCGCGCGTGCCTGTCCTGGGACGGGCGGCCGGCCGGCGGCCGGCCCCGGCCCGGGCGACCCGGGCCTCGAGCTCGTCGAGTCGGGCGCTGAGCGCGTCGACGTCACGGCGGTTGGGGATGCTGAGCCGGGCGAGTGCCCGCTCCACCGCCATCTCGACGAGGTCCTCGAACTCGCCGCGGCCCCGACTGACGGTCCGCCTCACGTAGTCGAAAAGGGCCTGGCCCCGGTCGTGCAGGCCGCCATCCTGCCCGGCGCCACCCCGCTTCTCTTCGCCGACCACGATCTGCGACAGGATCAGCGGCGTCAGGTCCCGGCCGCTGTCCCGCTCCACCACCTGGATCTCGTGGCCCTCGCGCACCAGTTGCGAGATGCCCTCCAGCGTGATGTAGCGGCTGATCTCCGTGTCGTAGAGCTTGCGATTGGCGTATTTCTTGATCAGGTGCTTCGGCCCAGCCATGATTAGTATTAGGTTAACGCATCGCGTTATGGCTGCGGTCTATATCCTGCTTCATAGGAGGTCAGTGTCATGGGCGAGAGGAAGAAGCGTGCGTCATCCGGAGACCGCGCCGGCAACGGCAGCGTCGTCGACCTGGTGCGCCAGGGCTTCGAGGCGGCGGTCAAGGACGTCCAGAAGCGTCTGCCGGCGGACGTCGCGCAGCGGGTCGAGACGACCGTCGAGGCCGGCCAGCGGACGATGCAGGCCGGCCTGAAGGCCATCCAGGCCCAGCTCGAGAGCACGGCGAAGCAGTCCGACCTGGACCGGCTGACCAGGCGGATCGACTCGGTCGCGAAGCAGCTGGAGCGCCTGCTCCAGGGCACGGCCCGCGCGGCGGGATCCGGCGGGGCGGCCCCCAGCCCGACCCCGGAGCTGGCGGCCCCGGAGACCGCGGAGGCGCCCGCGGCGAAGAAGGCGCCGAGCTCGGCCAAGCGGGCAGCGGGTGCCAGGGCGAGGGCGGCGAAGGCTGGCGCCGGGGCGGCCGAGAAGGCCGGGACCGGCAAGGCCGCCGCCAAGGCGGCAGCCGCCGAGGGAGCCGCCAAGCCCCGCCGGGGCTCGGGTGCCGCCAAGGCGTCGACCAGGAGGTCGGCCGGCAGGCCGGGACGGTCGGAGAGCTCGCCGGACGGCGAGTAGCAGCGGACGGCAGCCGTGCCGCCGCCGCGGCTGCCCTACAGTAGGACGGTGGGCATCGTCGACCTCCGCTCCGACACCCTGACCATGCCCACCGAGGACATGCGCCGGGCGATGGCGGAGGCCGAGCTCGGCGACGACGTCTTCGGCGAGGACCCCACCATCAACCGGCTCGAGATGCGCGCGGCCGGCCTCACGGGCAAGGAGGCCGCCGTCTTCGTGCCCACCGGCACGATGGGCAACCTGCTCGGCGTGCTGGCGCTGGCCCGCTCGGGACAGGAGGTCATCGCGGATGGCGACTCCCACCTGTTCGTCTCGGAGGGCGGCGGAGCGGCCGCGCTGGGCGGGATCCAGGTGCGCCAGGTCCCCACTGCGGCCGGCGTCATGAGCGCCGGCCAGGTGCGTGACGCGGTGCGCCCCACCGACGACTACCACGCGCCGCTCACGGCCGCGGTCTGCGTGGAGAACACGCACAACCGGCACGGAGGGGTCGTGTGGCCCATGGACGCGCTGCGCGCGGTCCGGGCCGCAGCCGACGAGCATGGCCTCGCGGTCCACCTGGACGGAGCCCGGGTGTTCAACGCCGCGCTCGCCCTCGGCGTGGACGTGGGCGAGATCACCGCCCTGGCCGACACGGTCACGTTCTGCGTCTCGAAGGGGCTGGGCGCCCCGGTGGGCAGCGTCCTCTGCGGCTCTGCGGCCGCCATCGACGAGGCTCGCCGGTGGCGGAAGCGGCTGGGCGGCGGCTGGCGGGAGGCCGGGGTGCTCGCCGCCGCCGGCCTCTGGGCCCTGGACCACATGGTCGACCGGCTGGCCGACGATCACGCCAACGCCACCACGCTCGCGGACGGGCTGGCGGAGCTGCCGGGCATCAGCCTCGACCTGTCCAGGGTGCAGACGAACATCGTCCGCTTCGAGGTGACGGCGATGAGCGCGAGGGAGTTCGTCGACAGCTGCCGGTCCCGCGGTCTGCTGGGGGGCGCGTCGGGCCGCCGTGGGGTTCGCTTCGTGACCCACTTCGGCATCGAGGCGGACGATGTGCAGCGAGCGCTGGAGGTCTGCTCCCAGGTCCTCTCATAGACGCCCCCCTCCCCTCCCGGGAGGGGTTGGGGGAGGGGGACTGACCGACAGACCCCCCTCCGGCCCGAGGCCGGGCCACCTGCCCCGCGACGGTGGAGGGACTAACCCAGGAGGTCGGCGAGCAGCCCCGGCGCGATGTTGCCGCCGCTGACCACGGCCACCGTCGGGGGGCCGGGCGGCAGATGGTCCAGCGCCGCATAGGGCAGGGCGCCCGCCCCCTCCGCGACCACCCTGCCCGCGGCGGCCAGCTCCGCGACGGCCCGGCGCAGGCGCGCCTCGGGCACCGCCACCCAGCGGTCGACGCAGGCGGCCAGGGGTTCGTGCATGGCCGGCTCGTACGGTGCCGACGTCCCGTCCGCGATCGTCGCGGGCGTGATCGCCGGCGGGGCGCCCTCGGCGAACGTGCGAACCCACAGCGGGTAGCCGTCGGACTGCGCGCCGACCACCTCGACGCCCGGCCGCAGCCCCTTGACGGCGCTGGCCACGCCGGTGACGAGGCCGCCCCCGCCGACGGCCACCACGACGCGCTCCACCTCGGGCAGGTCCTCGACGATCTCCAGCCCGGCCCCTCCGTGCCCGGCCTGGACGACGGGGTCGGCGAAGGGATGGACGAACGTCTCCGGCTCGGCCTCCCAGCCGCGGCCCGCCATCCACGCCAGCAGCTCGGTGCGCCCCATGAGCACCGGCCGGCCGCCAAGCCGGCGGACGCCCTCCAGCTTGGGCGCTGGCGCCGTGTCGACCATCACGACCCGGCAGGGCACGTCGAGCCGGCTGGCGGCGTAGGCGCAGGCCAGAGCCGCGTTGCCGGCGCTGACGGTCAGGAGACCGCGGGCCAGGCGCTCGGCCGGCAGGGCCAGCGCAGCCGCCAGGAAGCCGCGGACCTTGAAACTGCCGGTCGGCTGCAGCAGCTCCAGCTTGAGCCAGCGGCCGTCGCCGAGCGGATGGAGCGGCGTGCGCCGCACGTACGGCCCGGCCCGGTCCGCGGCGGCCCGGATCTCATCCAGCCCGAGCGGAAGCACGGTCAGCCCTCCGTCAGCACGTGGTGAGCGGCCTCGATCAGGTCGCCGCGGCCGCGCTCGTCGCGGGCGAATATCCGGAAGATCGCCATCCGCACGGGCAGGCGCCGGAAGAGGTCCAGCACCCGCGAGTGCTGGTAGCTGCCCTCGAGAGGCTCGTAGAAGAGGATGTCCTGGCGCTCGACGATCGGGTTGAACGCGCGCGACTCCTGGGCGGCCACGTCCACCTCGAACTCCAGGCCCTGCAGGTCGCCCCGCAGGCGCCCCCGTATGCGCTCGGCGAACTCGGCGCGGGTCATCGCCAGGGCCCCGTTGGGAACGTCCCGAGCCTCGACGTAGCCCGAGTACACGAGCCGCCACTTGAGGCGGCGGGCCACCACGTCCGCCCAGGCCGCGCCCAGCCGTCGGCGCTCCCCGTCGGCGTCCTGCGCGGCCCAGCGGTCGACCTCGCTGAGAAGCCACCACTCGTCGAGCCGGCGGAAGCCCGGCAGGTCCTGGAGCGGGCTGCCGCCCAGGAGCAGGTCGATTGTGGGGCCGAAGACCTCGCGAAGCTGCAGGTCGATCCGCCGCACGGTCCGGTGGAAATACACCTGGTGGTAGAGATAGAGCCTAGCGTTCAGGAACATGAACAGCGCCTCGGCGCCGTGGCTGTGCAGCGTGAGCCCATGCTCGGAGATGAACGAGTAGTGGATCACCCGGTCCACGTCGACCGGGCCGGCGGCGACTCCGCAGATGTACGAATCGCGGGGCACGTAGTCCATGTTGTCGGCGGAGTACGGCCCTACCAGGAGCGGCTGCAGCACCCGCAGCCAGTCCGGCGGCACGAAGCCCTCGAGCGGGGCCGGCGAGATCAGGTAGGCGATCCAGCGGGGGTCGATCGTCTCGCCCGGGGCGAAGTCGCCGTCGGGCGAGGCGCGCAGCTCGCCGATCAGCGCGGCCAGCTCGCTCAGGACCAGGTGGCGGCCGACCACCTCGTGGTCGATGTCCCAGCGCGACAGGTAGTTCTCGTCGAAGAAGTGCCCGAAGGGCCCGTGGCCGACATCGTGGAGCAGGCCCGCCAGCCGCAGCGTCTCCTGGACCAGAGCCGGCGAGGGGGTGTCGGGGTGCTGGTGCCGCAGGGTGGGGTAGAGGTGCCGGACCCATTCCCCGGCGAGGTGCATTGCGCCCAGCGAGTGCTGGAAGCGGGAGTGCTCCGCTGTCGCGAAGACCCACCAGGCGCTCTGCAGCTGGTGGATGCGCCGCAGGCGCTGCAGCCAGGCGCTGTCCATAAGATCCTGCTCGGCGACCTCGCCCGGCACGCCGCCCGGCTTCGTCACCCGGACGTAGCGGTAGATCGGGTCGCTCGAGAGGTTGAGCCTCGTGTACCCGGCGACCGCCTCCGACATGAGCGCGATTGTAGGGATCCACCCGTGCGACGCCTTGGCCGGATTCCACCGACGACACGCGACTCGAAGAGGCCGTCCCGACCCGGGAAATCCGCACCCACCACCCCACCCCACGAAATCCGCACCCCGCCACCGCGAGTTCGTGGGGACCCTGGGACCGCGATTTCCTGGGGACGCTCGCGCGGCGAATCCGGCTTACCCTGGCCGATGTGAGCCTGGCCCGCGGCATCGAGCTCTTCAACGAGGGCCGGTACTGGGAGGCGCACGAGGCCTGGGAGGAGGCCTGGACGCCGGACCGCAGAGGTCCCGACCGCGGCTTCTACAAGGGCCTGATCCAGGTGGCGGCCGGCTGTCTCCACTACGGCCGGCGCAACCGGCGGGGGACGGTCAACAAGTGGCGCAGCGGCGCCGACCAGCTCCGGCCCTACCTGCCGCGCCACCGGGGGGTCGAGCTGGCGCCCCTCGTCTCGCTGGTCGACGCCAACCTGGCGGCGCTCGAGCGCGAGCAGTGGCCGGAGGGCCTGACGATGCCCGTCATCGAGGCGACCCCAACTTGAAGGACAAGATGGGAGCGTAAGCAAGGGCTTGGCCCGAGCGTGTGAGTCCGTCTTCCCGACGCCGACGACATCACAGAGAGCCCCGAAGGGATGCACCGAAGGTGCCCCCCAGATCCCACAAGGAGGGGGGGTTCCGGAAGGGCGGGCCTGCCCCCCCTTGCATCATCCGCCGTAGGGCGGGAAGCGGCGGCCGGCGCCGGCCTCGATGAGGCCGCCGTAGCCGAGGCGCGCGAAGTCGAGCTCGTCGGCCTCTCCGTAGGCGAACACGAAGGGCAGCACCAGGTCGAGCGAGGTGGAGCGGCCGAACCCGGCGCACGAGGCGACGCCGAGCACGACCGCGTCGTCGAGGCGCCCCAGCCAGAGCATGCTGCCCGGGTGCGCGGGCGCGCCCTGTCGCAGGAGCTCGCCGCCGGCGGCCCGCAGCTCGGCATATGCGGCGTCCAGTGGGTCGATCGAGGAGGCCCCTGCGAAGAGAATGACCCGGGCGCCGAGGCGTCGTGCCTCCTCGTACGCCTCCCGCACTGCCTCGCCGCTGCGGGCGACCTCGCGGACGGCCAGGAGCTGCGCTCCGTACCAGCCCAGCTTGCGGGTCACGGCCTCGGCGAACAGCGTCCGGGCCTTCGGCTTCAGGCGCTCGGTCACCACGACCAGCGTGGGCAGCGGCTGGAACCGGTCGACCCGCAGCACCGGACGGGCCGTGGCCGCGACCCGGCCGGCCTCCCGGATCACCAGGCCGGGCACGGCGACCGGGGTGACCTTCGCCCCGGCCACCTCCTCGCCGGCGTCGACGGCCTGGCCGTCGACGAGCGTGAACACGCCGACAGCGGGCAGGTGGTTCAGGCGCTCCACGGCGTCCCGGTTGACGCGGAGGAGGCCGCGGTGCTCTGCCACCAGGCGGACCTGGCTCTGCACGGGCCCCTCGACCCGGGTGCCGGGGCCGGCCACCGCCTGGCCCAGCCGGCGGGCCGCGTCGTCCTCGTGGACGTCGTCCTCGTCCAGCTCCACGATGTGCACCTCGGGCAGCCCGCGCAGGACCTCGACGTGCTCGGGGCCCAGGGTCGTGCCCTTGCGCAGCCCGTGCCCGACGTCGTGCGTGAGCACGCGGCCCGTGATCGCGGCCGCTGTGACGTCGAGCTGCCGGAGCCGGATCAGGCGCATGGGGCACCAGTAACATGGGGGTCGCGGTGCGCCTGTACAACACCCTGACCCGGCGCAAGGAGGAGGTCAGGACGGTCGTCCCCGGCCACGTGCGCATGTACACCTGCGGCCCCACCGTGTACCGCTACGCCCATGTCGGAAACCTTCGCACGTATCTGTTCGCCGACGTGCTCTGCCGGGTCATGGAGTACCTCGGCCACGACGTCCTCCAGGTCATGAACATCACCGACGTCGGCCACCTGACCGACGACCGGTTCGACCGGGGCGAGGACAAGATGCTGGTCACCGCGCAGCTGGAGAACCGCCCCGCCGAGGAGATCGCCGAGTTCTACACGCGGGCATTCCTCGACGACGCCGGTCTGCTGAACATCCGGCCGGCCGCGCGCTACCCGCGCGCGACCGAGTACGTGCCGCGGATGCAGGAGCTGATCGCCCGTCTCGTCGAGCGCGGCCACGCCTACGCCGTGGACGGCACGGTCTACTACGACATCGCGAGCTTCCCGGCGTACGGCCGGCTCTCCGGCAACTCCATCGACCAGCTGCTGGCCGGCACCCGCGGCGAGCCCGACCCGCGCAAGCGCCACCCCGGCGACTTCACGCTCTGGAAGGCGGCTCGGGGCAAGCGGCTCCAGGTCTGGGACAGTCCCTGGGGCCCCGGCTTCCCCGGCTGGCACATCGAGTGCTCGGCCATGTCGACGGCGCTGCTCGGCGAGCGGTTCGACATCCACACCGGCGGCTCGGACAACGTGTTCCCTCACCACGAGGCGGAGATCGCCCAGTCCGAGGGCGCCCTCGGCCACCGGGTGGTGAGCTACTGGGCGCACGGCGAGCACCTGATGCTGTCGGGGGCGCGGATGGCCAAGTCGGCGGGCAACTTCTTCCGGATCACCGAGCTCACAGAACAGGGCCACGACCCCCTCGCCTTCCGCTACCTGGCGCTCCAGGCAAAGTACCGGACGAAGTTGAGCTTCAGCCCGGAGGGGGTGGCGGGGGCGGGGCGGGCCCTGGGCCAGCTGCGGAGCCGGGTCGCCGAGTGGCGCGGCAGCCCCGCCGGCCCGACCGGCGACTTCGAACAGCGTTTCCGTGCCGCCATCGGCGACGACCTCGACCTGCCCGCCGCGATGGCGCTCGTGTCGGAGCTGCTGCGCTCGGACCTGACGCATGGGACCAGGGCGGCCCTGCTGCTCGAATGGGACCGGGTCCTCGGCCTGGACCTCGGCCGGGGCGGGAGGCCGCCGGCCGGCGAGCTGCCCGCCGGCGCCGCGGCGCTGCTCGAACAGCGCGCCCGGGCGCGGGAGGCTCGCGACTTCGCCACCTCGGACCGGCTGCGGGCCGAGCTGGCGGCGCTCGGCGTCCGGGTGATCGACACGCGCGAGGGCCAGCGGTGGGAGACCGCCCCGGCGGCCCCTCTCCCGGGCGCGGGAACGTAGCGATGGAGGCTGCCGCGGACGCTCACGGCTGCGGACAGAGCCTGAGCACCTTGTCGTCGCCCGGCTGCGGCGATCCGCGCCCGTCCCGGTTGCTGGTCAGCACGTAGAGGCAGCCGTCCGGCCCGCTCTCGGCGTCGCGCAGCCGCCCGGGGCCGCGAAGCAGCACCTCCTCCCCGGACGAGGTACCCGGGCTTTCCGGCGGGATCGTGAAGCGGAGCAGCGCCTGGGCGGCGAGGCCCGCCACGAGCAGCGTCGGCTGCTCGCCGGCGCGGGGGCTGTAGAACGTCATGCCGGACGGAGCCCACGTCACCGAGTTGCCGCTCCAGGCCACCGGCGGCACGCGGTCCGGCGGGTTCCCGTAGTCCTGCGGCCGGCCCGCCGGCGTGTTGCCCGCCTTCACCGGCCATCCGTAGAAGGCGCCGCGCTGGATCAGGTCGATCTCGTCATTGTGGAAGAGCCCGAACTCGCCGGTCGGGCCGTTGTTGCTGACGTACAGCCGGCCGCCGGCGTCCCAGGCCAGGCCCTCGGGGTTGCGCAGGCCATAGGCCCACGCCGGCGAGCCCGAGAACGGGTTGTCGACCGGGATCGAGCCGTCGTCGCGGACGCGCAGCACCTTCCCGTTCGGCGAGGCGGGATCCACCGCCCGGGCCGGCTGCTGCGCGTCGCCGACGGTCACGTAGAGCATCCCGTCAGGGCCGAACCCGATGCGTCCGCCGAAGTGGCAGCAGCTCCCGCCCTTGAGGCCGTCCAGGATGACGTGCTCGTCGCTGAGCGTGCCAGCCGCGTACGTGAAGCGGGACACGCGGTCCGTCTTGCCCACCGAGGCGCGGTCGTACGTGTAGTAGGCGTACACGTAGGGCGGGTTGGGAAAGCCCGGGTGGACCGCCATCCCGAGCAGCCCGCTCTCGTTGCCCGGCGCGCTGTCGACGTCCAGGCTGAGCGCCGGGCCGGGCTGCAGCTGCCCGTTCGAGATGACCCGCACCCGGCCCGGACGCTCCGTGACCAGGATCGTGCCACCGGGCAGGAACGCGAGGGCCCAGGGCACCTGCAGGCCGGCAGCCACCGTGTCGACGCGGAAGTTCAGCGGCCCCGGCGGGGCGAGCGCACGGGGTGGTGACGGCGCCGGCGCGGAGGCGGCTGGCGAGCCCCCGCGACCAGGGGTCGGCCTCGCGGCCGCCTGGTGCGAGGAGCAGCCGGCCAGGAGCAGGAGCGCGACGCACAGCCCGCCGAGCCGGCGGGTCGGCAGGTCGGCTGGACGTGTCACTGAGCAGGTCCGTCGTGGGTGCTGGCCAGACTCCCACTGTACTGGTTCGCCCCGCCCTGGCCGCCCGCCGCCGCGCGCCCCTTGACGCGCGAACGCATGTTCGGCTAGCGTCAACGGGCAAGTGCCGATGGCCTCCGTCCCACCCTTCGACCCCGCCAGGCTGCCCGGCGACGTGACGCTCGACCACGTGATCCCCGCCCGCGGCGCGGAGCTGGTCCGACTCCCCGCGGACCTGCGGTCGGAGCTCGCCCGGGCGCTCGCCGCGCGCGGCATCGACCGGCTGTACTCGCACCAGGCAGAGGCCTACCACCAGGTCCGGGCGGGCCGCCACGTCGTGGTCGTGACGCCCACGGCCAGCGGCAAGACGCTCTGCTACAACCTCCCGGTCCTCCAGCGGCTGGTCGAGCAGCCAGACAGCCGCGCCCTCTACCTCTTCCCGACCAAGGCGCTGGCCCAGGACCAGCTCGCCGAGCTGCGGACGCTGGCCGGCGGGCTCCCCCTCGACCTGAAGGTGAGCACCTACGACGGCGACACGCCGGCCGGCCAGCGCACCGCGATCCGGGAGGCGGGGCACGTGGTGCTGACCAACCCGGACATGCTGCACACCGGGATCCTGCCCCACCACACGGGCTGGCGGCGGCTCTTCTCCAGCCTGGAGCACGTCGTGGTCGACGAGCTGCACGCCTATCGCGGCGTCTTCGGGAGCCAGGTGGCCAACGTCATCCGCCGCCTCCGCCGCATCTGCGCCTTCTACGGCTCCAGCCCGCGCTTCATCTGCGCCTCGGCGACGATCGCCAACCCACGAGACCTGGCCCAGCGCCTGCTGGAGGAGGACCAGGTGGCGCTGGTCGATCGCAGCGGGGCACCGCGGGGCGAGCGGCGCCTGGTCTTCTACAACCCGCCGCTGCTGGACCGGCAGCTCGGTATCCGCCGTAGCTCCCTCCTGGAGGGCCGGCGCATCGCGGCGCCGTGGATCCGCGAGGGCGTGCAGACCATCGTGTTCTGCCGCTCCCGGCTGCAGGTGGAGGTCATGGTCAGCTACCTGAGGGAGTCCCTGCTCCCCCGGCTGGACGCCGGAACCCGGGTGCGCGGCTATCGGTCCGGCTACCTGCCCCTGCGCCGGCGTGAGATCGAGGCCGGGCTGCGGTCGGGCCACGTCCACGGCGTGGTGAGCACCAACGCGCTGGAGCTGGGGATCGACATCGGCTCCCTGCAGGCAGCCGTCCTCGTGGGCTACCCCGGCACCATCGCCTCGACGTGGCAGCAGCTGGGCCGGGCCGGGCGCGGGACGGGATCCGTCGCCGTCTTCGTCGCCTCCAGCTCGCCGCTGGACCAGTTCATCGTCCGCCACCCGGAGTACTTCCTCGAGGCCAGCCCGGAGGAGGGCCTCGTGGACCCGGACAACCTGCTCGTGCTGGCCGGCCACCTGCAGGCGGCCCTGTTCGAGCTGCCGTTCCTGGACGGGGAGGGGCTCGGGCGGGCAGGGGTGGCGGAGCTCCTGAGCCTGTTCGAGGAGGACGGCGTGGTCAGCCGCTCGGGCGGCCGCTGGTTCTGGGCCCAGGACGCGTTCCCCGCCGAGGGCGTCTCCCTGCGGCGCCTCGCGGCGGACAACGTCGTGATCGTGGACGTGTCGCCGCCGCGGCCCGAGGTCATCGGCGAGATGGACCAGTTCAGCGCCCAGACGATGCTCCACGAGGAGGCGATCTACCTGCAGGACGGCGCCCAGTACCACGTGGACCGCCTGGACTGGGGCGAGAAGAAGGCGTACGTGCGGCCGGTGGCCGTCGACTACTACACCGATGCGCTGCTGAGCCTGCAGGTCAGCGTGCTCGACACCTTCGAGCACGAGGCCCTGCCGGGCCTGGACCGGAGCCACGGCGAGGTCAAGCTCACGGCCCTCGCGGCCATGTTCAAGAAGATCCGGTTCCACACCCACGAGAACGTGGGCTCGGGGCCGATCAGCCTGCCCGAGCAGACCCTGCACACGACCGCCTACTGGACGACGGTGGAGTCGGGCCTGTGGCCGGCGCTGGGGGTGCCAGGGCTGGAGGCCGGCCTGCAGGCCATGGCCCACGCGATGCGCACGGTGGCCAGCCTGAGGCTGATGTGCGACCCGAGAGACCTGGGCGCGCTGGGCGAGGTCCGTTCGGCGTCCACCCGGCGGCCGACGGTGACGATCTACGAGGTCTACCCGGGCGGCGTGGGCTGCGCGCGCCGGCTGTACGAGCTGCACCGGGTGCTGATCAGCGACGCGGCGGACCTGGTGCGCGGCTGTCCCTGCGCGGCGGGCTGCCCGTCGTGCGTCGGGCCGCTGGGCGGCGTCGACGGGGCGAGAGACGCGTGTCTGCGGCTGCTGGCCTCCGCGAGCGCCTCGCCCGTCTGAGCCGGAGCGCCGCCGGGCCAGCCCCCCGGCAGCGCCCGAGGGTCGACCGGATCGTGCCGCCCGAGTTCGAAGCCGTCGAGACGTCGCACGGGACGGCGTGGCGGTTCGCGGACGTGCTGGCACCGGGCCGGCCCAGGGGGCCCGCACCGGCCGTTCCCCACGCCTACCTGGACACGGAGACGACGGGACTGTCCGGCGGCGCCGGCACGCAGGTCTTCGCCGTCGCCATCTGCCGCCCGTGCCCGGCCGGCCTCGAGCTCGTTCAGTTCTTCCTCGCCGACCCCGCGGGCGAACCGGCGCTGCTGGCGCTCGTCGGCGAGGAGCTCGAGCGGGCCGAGGCGCTGGCCACGTACAACGGCAGCCGCTTCGACCTGCCGCTCCTGCGCACCCGGTGGGTGATGGCGCGGATGCCCGGCGAGCTCCCGCTGCCGGCCCACGCGGACCTGCTGACCCTGACCAGGTCGCTGCTGCGCCAGCGGCTGGAGAGCTGCACGCTGAGGGTGGTCGAGGAGCACGTCCTGGGCTTCGAGCGGGAGCGCGACCTGGCCGGCGCGCTCGTCCCGCAGGTCTACTTCTCGTACCTGCGGCACGGGTGGAGCCCGATGCTCCCGATGGCGCTGGAGCACAACCGCCAGGACGTCGTCAGCCTGTACCACCTCCACCAGCGCCTGCTCCTGCGGCTGGCCGGCGACGACCCCCGGATGGACGCGCCGGACTGGCTGGCGCTGGGCCGCCACCTGCTGCGCACGGGGCGACGGGCCGATGGCTGGCGGGCCCTGCGCAACGCCGTGGAGCTGGCCGAGGGGACCAGCTCGGCACTGGCGGCGCTGCTGCTCGCCAGGGGTCTCACCCGGCGCGGTCGCCAGGGCGCGGCCGAGCGGCTGCTGCGCTCGGTGCGCGGGCAGATGCCGGGCGAGCCGCGGGTGGCGGTGGCGAGGGCGCGGCTGCTGGAGTGGTCGCTGGGCGACCTCGCGGCCGCCCGAGCGGTCGTCGCGGGCGCCCTGGCGGGGCTCCCCTCCGAGAGCCCGTACCGGACGGACCTGGAGTGGCGGCTGGCCCGGCTGGATGTCAAGCTGAGAAGACACCCCTGACGGCCGCGGGGCAGTCGCAGCGCAGGAGGAACGCATGGCACACGTCGTGAGCTGGTTCGAGATCATGGGCAAGGACGGTCCGGCCCTCCGCAGCTTCTACAGCCGGCTGTTCGACTGGGAGCTGTCGGAGGCCGGCGGCGACACGGACTACGGGATGCTCGCGGCCGGGGAGGGCGGCATCGGCGGCGGCATCGGCACGGCGCCGGAGGGCAGCCCGAGCTACCTGACGGTGTACGTCGACGTTGACGACGTCGCCGGCTGCCTGGCGAGGGCCGAGCAGCTGGGCGGCACCACGGTGCAGCCGCCGACGGAGGTCCCCGGCTACGACCTCACCGTGGCCCTGCTCGCCGACCCCGAAGGCCACCTGATCGGCCTGCTCAAGCGCACCGGGTAGCGGGGGCCTCCCTCCTTGCGGGGAGGTGGCCCGCCAGGGCCGGTCCCGGGGTCCCCTGACGGACCGGCCGCGGCCTGGCGAGCCCGCCGAGTCTCCTACACTGTGTGCCCCGTGAGAGTCCTGGTCACCGGTGGCGCCGGCTTCATCGGCTCGCACGTCGCGGAGGCCCTGGTCGAGCGCGGGGACGAGGTGCTCGTCGTCGACGACCTGTCGACCGGACGGCGGGACCAGGTCCCCCCCGAGGCGGACTTCCATCACCTGGACATCCGCGGGCCCGAAGCGGCGGCGCTCGTGCGGGAGCGCCGTCCGGACGTGGTCTGCCACCACGCCGCCCAGATGAGCGTCAGCCTGTCCGTCAGGGAGCCGCTCTTCGACGCCGCCGTCAACCTGGTCGGCGGCCTCAACCTGCTCGAGGCGGCGCGTGAAGCGGGGGCCCGCTTCATCTTCGCCTCGACCGGCGGCGCCATGTACGGCGACGCCGACGTGCTGCCGACCCCGGAGAGCCACCCGGCGTGGCCGGTCTCGCCCTACGGGGTCGCCAAGCTGAGCTTCGAGCACTACCTCCACTGCTACCGCGCCCAGCACGGGCTCCGCTACGTCGCCCTGCGCTACGCCAACGTGTACGGGCCCCGCCAGAACCCGCACGGGGAGGCCGGCGTGGTGGCGATCTTCTGCCTCAGGATGCTGGCCGGCGACCAGGCGGTGATCAACGGCGACGGGCGGCAGACCCGCGACTTCGTGCACGTCGCGGACGTGGTCCGCGCCAACCTGGCTGCGCTCGACTCCGACGCTGTCGGCCACTTCAACGTGGGCACGGGGCGGCCCGTGGACATGAACACGATCTTCCGGCTGGTGGCCGAGTTCGTCGGGGTCTCTCAGCCCGAGGTGCACGGGCCTCCCCGGCCCGGCGACCAGCGCACGTCTGCGCTCGACTCCCGCCTGATCGCGGAACGTATGGGCTGGAAGCCGCGGGTGGAGCTGGAGGAGGGCCTGCGGGAGACGGTGGCCTGGTTCAGGTCGGAGGCCGGGGCCACTTCCTCCAGGTGAACGGTCTCGATCCGTGACCCGTCGTCCTCACGACCATTCGCTGGACGGGTCCGGGACCTCCGCCCGGCCCGAGCCCGTGGCCGGGCGCACGTCGTAGCCGAGAGGGGCCAGCGCCTCTCGCACCCACTGTAGGGCCATGGTCTCGGTGCTCTCCCAGACCGCCGGGTCCGCCCCCGGCGTGCCGGTGTCGATCACCACCCGGCCGACGACGCGCAGCAGCGTCCTGGCCAGGGGCACGGCCTGAGGCACGGAGCACTCCAGAGCAGCGACCTCCCGCGAGAGTCGGAAGCAGGCCATGTTGATCGCCTCGGCCGGTCCCGTCTCAGCCAACGTCGCTGCTCCGGGCGACCGCCGCCCCGGCCGAACGCATCTCGTCCAGGGCCCGCGCTCCGTCGCCGGGCCGAGGGTCCACTGCCCCCACGGCGTCCTGCAGCACCACGACCTCGAGCCCCTCCCGCAGGGCGTCCAGCACCGAGGCTCGAACGCAGTAGTCCGTCGCCAGCCCGGCCACGAGCAGCCGGCGCACCCCGCGCTCGCGCAGCCACCCGCCGAGCGCCGTTCCGTCGAAGGCGGAGTACGCGTCCCGGGCGGGGTCGGTGCCTTTGCTGAAGACCTCGCGGAGCGGCGTCTGGTCCAGGTCGGGATGGAAGTCCGCGCCCGGCGTGCCGGCCTGGCAGTGCACGGGCCACGGGCCGCCCCGGGACTGGAAGGAGCAGTGGTCGGGCGGGTGCCAGTCGCGGCTGGCGACGACGAGGCGCAGCCGCCCCGCCAACTGGTTGATCGCCGGGAAGATCGCATCGCCCCCCGGCACCGGGAGGGCGCCGCCCGGACAGAAGTCGACCTGGGGGTCCACGATCAGCAGTGCGTCAGTGATGTCGGAATCGGCCGCCATCGGGCGTATTATTCGCCTGGGGCATGGACTTGAGCGAACCAGTCCTGCTGACTGCTGCGGGCCTCACAAAGCTCAAGCAGGATCTCGAGCAGGTACGGGCACGACGGATCGACGCCTTCGAGCGGATGAAGGAGGCCGCCCAGCCGGGCGACATCGAGGACAACCCGGAGCTGGAGCAGGCGAAGGAGGAGGTGGCCCGGCTCGACGACCGCATCTACGAGCTCGAGGAGATGATCGGGCGAGCCCAGATCATCGTGGGCCGGGGCTCCGGGATCGCCGAGCCGGGCTCCACCCTCGTGGTCGAGGACGACGAGGGCGAGACGAGCACCTATCACCTCGTGGGCGCGGTCGAGGCGGACCCCACGGCCGGGCGCATATCGGTCGAGTCCCCGGTCGGCCGCGCGCTCCTGGGCCGGCGCCCGGGCGACCGGGTCTCGGTCGAGGTGCCGGCGGGCAGGGTCGAGCTGGTCGTCAAGACCGTCAGTTAGGGGCGCGGCCGAAAACCAAGCCGGATCTTTGGGGCCCATGCACCCCAGATCCGGCGTTGCCTCCTGCGGTGCTCGCTCACGCCCTGGAGGGCGCTCACTGCGCTCCTCGTCGGCGCCACCGGATCTGGGGCACCTGGACCCCAAATCTCTCGGCCCGGTTTCCGGCCACGCCCCTAGGGAGGCCCCCTCCCCCAACCCCTCCCGCGAGGGGAGGGGGGCTCGTCTTCCTTCCATCGTCAGATCAGCTCTGCAGCCCGCTCCAGGTACTCGGGCCGGGTGCGCCGCGACGGGCCCTCGGCCAGCGAGAGGATGACCAGGTCGACGTCCTCCCGCTCGTACGAGCGCAGCGCGGCGACCATCTCGTCGCCGCCGCCCTCCGGGACCCACGACACGCCCGCCGAGATCGTGAAGCTGGCGCGGTCGCGCCCCGCTGCCGCGAGCTCCCGGCGCAGGCCGTGCAGCGGCTCGGCGAGCCACGCGGGGTCCAGGCCGCCCCACGCGAGGTTCCAGCCGTCGGCCAGGCCGGCGGTGAGCCGGAGCATCCGCGGCCCGCTGCCCGCGATCCAGACGGGCGGCGCAGCCGCCGTGGCCAGGACCTCCGCCTCCCGAAGGCGGACGTAGCGGCCGTTCGAGGTCACCCGCTCGCGTGCCAGGAGGCGGCGCACGGCGGACGCCTGCTCGGCGAACCGCCCCACCAGGTGGTCGAACGGGTAGTCCAGCGCGTCGAACTCCGGCTGGTGCCAGCCCGCGCCGAGCCCGAGGACGAACCGGTCGGCCGACGCGTCGGCCAGGGCCGCAGCCTCACGGGCGAGCTGGGCGGGCGGCCGGAACGCGGTGCAGGCGACCAGCGTGCCCAGCCGGATCCGGCTGGTGCGAGCGGCGGCGTGGGCCAGCAGCACCATCGGGTCGTGCCCGGCACGCCGGCCCACGGGGGTCTCGATGAAGGGGTGGTCCATGACCCACGCGGAGTGGAAGCCCAGCTGCTCCGCCCGCTCGATGGTGGCCGTGACCTCCTCGACAGGGAACATCCGGCCGCTCTCGGCCTCGCAGGTCTGCACGAAGACGCCTACTTTCACCGGGCGGAGCGTACCTGGGAGCGCGGCCGGAGACCCAGCCGGATCTTTGGGCCC
>DATFRD010000088.1:0-17858 GCA_035263645.1 Candidatus Dormiibacterota bacterium
TGGAGATCCTGGAGGCGGGCCGCGAGGGCGTGGTCGCGCGCCTCCGGGTCACGCCGCCGATGATCATGGGCTACGGGTTCGTGATCGCGGCGGTGGTCGTGGGCCTCGCCGACACGGCCTGCGGCTACGGCGTCGGGCCCTATCTGGAGCCGGGCGAGGGCTTCACGACGATCGAGCTGAAGACGAACTTCCTGGGCAGCGCGCGCGCCGGCGAGACGATCGTCGCCAGGGCCACGCCGGCGCACGTGGGCCGCACGACGCACGTGTGGGACGCCGTCGTCGAGAACGAGACCACCGGGAGGACCATCGCCCTCTTCCGGGCGACGCAGCTGATCCTTCGGCCGGATTCCAGCCCGCGGGCGGCCTCACCCGACGCCGCGGGCTGACAGCCGCTGCGAGTCGGGCCCGGGCCGGAACGGCCGGCAGGCCAGCGCCCTGGCCCGATGGTCGGTTTCCCTGATGACGCCCCCTCCGCGTGTTCCTAGCGTGGGACCGGAGGTTGCTGGGCGCATCAGACAGATACGCGGCCGCCGCCCGGAGAATGGGACGCACCATGACTCACCTCGGCGTGGCCGGGGCCCTCGCTACCAGCCGGCCGACCAACCTACCGGCGTGTGCGCGGCTCCTGACGGGCGAGCTCAGGCGAGCCGCTGGCGCAGGCGCGCCCGGACACCGGACCCGACGCCGATGCCGTCCAGGTACGGGTCCACGCCGCCGTGGCGCCGGTCCACCTCGGCGAGCATCTGCAGCATGTTCTCGGGCCGCGGGTAATAGATCCGCCGGTCGCGCAGCCGCTCCTCGGCGTCCGGCGCGACCATGATCTCCTCCTGGTCCTGGACGTTCTCGTTCCACCCGACGCTTAGCGCGTAGTCCTCCGCGATTGCCTCTCGGTCCACCCCGGCGATCGACAGGAGCAGCGCGACCACGACCCCTGTGCGGTCCTTGCCGGCGTGGCAGTGCACCAGGATGCCGCCCGGGGGCGCGTCGGCGATGCCGTGCAGGATCGCGGCGACGCCCGATGCATGCCTGCGCAGCCAGTCGAGGTAGTTCTCCGCCGCCGTCTCGAACCGGCTGGGCGCGCCGACGCTGTCGCTGTCCATGTAGGCCAGCGAGCGGTACCCCGGGTGGTCGCGAAGCCGGCTCGGGGCCAACTCCAGCTCACGCGGCGACCGCAGGTCGACGATCGTGGTCACGCCGTAGGCGAGCATGGCCGCCTGCCCCTCAGCGGTCAGCCGGCGCAGGTCGTCGCTGCGGACTAGCGCGCGGAACCGGGTCCACCCGCGGCGCGTGGGCAGGCCGCCCAGGTCGCGCGCGTTGAGCATGTGCTCCCAGCGAAGCCGCCGCTCGACGGCCGTCACCCCGTCAGACCTGCACCTGGCCGCCGTCGACGTTGACGGCCGCGCCGTTGATGCCCCGGCCGGCGTCCGAGGCAAGCAGGACGCACACCGAGGCGACCTCCGCGGGCGCGACGAGCCGGCCCTGCGGCGTGAGGAGCGGCGCCAGCGTCCGTTGGGCCGCAGCCGAGGGCTGGCCCGCCGGGCCTACTCCTGGACCTGGTCGAGGTCGACGACCTCCCCTGGTCGGCAGCCGCTCAAACAGCCTGCGCCAACTGGTGACCTCGCCGGCGCCGGACGAGGTAGCGCATCACCGCGGAGGTGTCGTAGTAGACGTGTGTCAGCGCCGGCTGCCTCAGACGACCGTGGGGGCGGGATCAGCTCGAGCCGCGGACCAACTCGTCGAACTCCTCGTCGGTACCGGGGAATTCGACGTCTGGCTCATGGCGCCGGCGAGTGTACGTGGCCGGGCGCCGAGCACGCCCCTGCCGGATCAGCTCCTCCAGGGGGTCGTGGTGCGGCCAGGGCTTGATGATCCCGATGGGGTGTCCGTGGTCGAGGACCACGACTGACTTGCCCTCCTTCACCTCGGCAAGGAAGCGGCTGAGGTTGTTGCGGAGCTCGCGGACTCCCACTGCGTAGCGGAGGAGGCCTTCGTCGCGGTCGGCTGGTTGCTCCATGTCAGGTCTACTGTAGCCTCTCGGGCGCCACAATGATACTACATGGAGGACACGTTCAGATCGCGCAGTGGCGTGGTCTCAGCCGGGAGCAGTTCTACCGACTGGGACGCGACCAGCGACTGCGCGACCGGCAGGGGCGAGTGTGGACGGTACACGCAGCGCCCTTCGAGGACAGCGGCGTGTAGTCCCGACCACAGCCGACGCGACGGCTGCCAGCGGGGGAACCAGGAAAGCCAGGATTCCCAGCTTGCCCGGCGAGGCCGAGGGATGGGTCCCGACTTATGCGCTCAGGACCGCTTCGCCCACGTACCTGCCGATGCTGGTCGCAGCCAGGGCGATGGCCAGCAATCCCAGCCGATTACGTCCCCGTGTCCCGTGCATCACATGCCACCGGGGACCTTATCCGTCCGATGGAAGGTAGACGATGGCCTCACGCTAGCGGACCATGAGCACCGAGCGCGAGGGCCTGGCGGCGAGGTGAGTCCGAGCTGAAGCCTCCCTCAGCTCGTTGCGATCACGTGTACGATGCGCACGCCGCCGGGAGCGCGCACCACGACCTGCTCGCCGACCGCGCGGCCGACCAGAGCTCGCCCGAGGGGACTGTCCAGCGATATCCGTCGCTCCAGCGCGTCCGCGTCCTCCGGGTGGACGATCACGAACTCGTCCTCGCCCTCCTCGTCACGAACCGCAACCCGTGATCCGGGGCGAACCAGGTCCGCGCGGTCATACGGTGGCGCCTCCGTCTGCATCTCATCCTCCTCGCTACTGATTGCAGTCGACTCACGATCAGAACGATCGGATCCATCTTTGCCGGGGAATGGTTATGAAAGTCCAGTGATGCGGTAAAGAGTCGGAGAGGATTCGCCGACAGACATCCAGGTTTTTCCTGGTCCGCGGCGTGAGGCCGGACGTACATCTGCAGCGGCACCCGGACGGCGGGAAATTCGGCGAACGTCACCCTCGTCGCGATCACGCGGCTCCGCTCGGGGCGGCGACCTGCCACTCGGGTCCAGTGCGAAGGACGGGACAGAACCGTCATGCTGGAGACTCCGAATCAGCCGCCGGCTCACATGGGGGAAGCAGTCATGTCGACAGTCATGGGCAGCGACCTGGAGGCCATGCTCAGGAACCTCGGTCGGGCCTGGGCCTGGATCCTTGCCTTCGGTGTGATATCTATCCTCGTCGGACTGGCCGCGATCTTCTGGCCCGGCGCGACGCTGGTGGTGATCGCGGTCGTGTTCGCTGTGCAGCTGATCGTGGGTGCGGCGTTTCGTTTCGCCGCCGCGTTCGCCGTCCCGGGCGAGACCGGCTGGCTGAGGGCCCTCCAGGCCCTCCTCGCCATCCTCTCGTTTGTTGTCGGCATCTACCTGCTCGGCCACGTGGCCCTGAGCCTGGTGGTGCTCGCCCTCCTTCTCGGCGTTTACTGGATGGTGCACGGCATCGTCGAGCTCTTTGTAGCCATCGGGCATGCCGAGCTCCCCGGCCGGGCATGGCTGATCCTGAGCGGCGCCCTGAGCATCGTGGCGGGTGTGATCGTGGTGGTCGCGCCGGGCATCTCGCTTCTGGCGCTGACCATCGTCCTGGGCGCATGGCTCATAGTGTTCGGTGTGATGGGGATAATCCGGGCCCTTCAGGTCCGCTCGGCCGCGCTCGCGCTCGGGTCGGGCGGGGTCCCCAGCTAGGGGTGCGGCACCCTGGGCGGAGCTTCTCATGCGCCGGCCCTCTAACGGTGGTCTAACGCTGCTCACGAAGCGCGTGGACTGGGCCGGGGCCAGTCTGCCAGACTCGCGACAGACAACGCCTTCGGGAGAAAGCCCCGGCGCCCCAACCCGGGGCTTTCTCATCGAGTGGGCTGCGGGCCCCTGGTCGGCGGGACCGGGGGCCCTCTCATTCCAGTCAGCCATCCGCGGCATTCTCGAGCACGGGGCGTCCTCCCGACCCCACCCGCCGTCGAGCACGCCCGGGGGCCTCCGCGCTAGCGTATGGTGCCGGCTCGGGTTGCCCACCCCCTGGCGACAACCAGCCGAGCGAGGAAAAGGAGAGGACTGATGGCTACCTACCTGCTTGCCTATCACGGCGGCGGCATGCCCGCGACGGAGGAGGCGCGGGCCCAGGTCATGGCGGCCTGGGGGGAGTGGTTCGGCGCCCTGGGTGCCGGCCTGGTGGATGGCGGGAATCCGGTCGGTCAAGCTCGAACGATCGCCGGAGACGGCTCGGTGAGTGATGGCGGTGGAGCCAATCCGGTGAGCGGCTACAGCGTCATCAAGGCTGACAGCATGGACGCGGCGGTCGCGCTCGCCAGAGGCTGCCCCCTCCTTCAGTCCGGCGGCAGCATCGAGGTCTGCGAGACCTTCTCGGCGATGTAGCTCGCGGCCGGCGGGTCGGGCGTTGCGGTTGCCCGGCCCGCCGCGCGACCCCGCTCTGCAGCGGCTGGCCACGGCGCGGCGTGGGCCGCGTCGACGCCTGACCCACGCTCCTGGGTCGACCCACTGCCGACGACAGATGACCGGGTCTGGTATTTGCATCACCGCCGCGCCTGCTGGTTGCGTCTGGCCCGGGCCCTCAGGATGGTGGAGTCTCTGTGGTCATGACGCGCATGTTCACGCTCGCCCTGCCCCTCCTCGCCATAAGCCTGCTGGCGTGCGGGCCGCCCCAAACGGCCGCAACGAGCAGCAAGGCGTCGACCCCCTCGCCCGCCGCAGTCCCGGTCGGGCCGATGCCCACCGACTGCCACTCCGGCAAGGCCGGCGGTGTCACGATGCCGGACATGGGGTGCACGCCAGGCGCCGCGGATCCGCTTATCACCCCGGCCAACGTGCTGACGACGATCTGCCGCAGCGGGTACGCCGCCACCGTCCAGCTCTCCGCTTCATCGGCAGCCTCCCTGAAGCGGCAGCTCATGGTCGCCTACCACCTCACCGGGCCGGCTGACGACTACGAGCTCGACCACCTGGTGCCGCTCGAGGTCGGCGGCGCGCCGTTCGCGGCGACCAACCTGTGGCCGCAGCCGAACACCCATCCGGCCACCAGCGTGGCCAACGTCAAGGACCCGGTCGAGGACTACGTGCACCACGCCGTCTGCACAGGCGCGATGACGCTGACCCAGGGCCAGGAGGTCTTCCTGACCGGCCAGTGGGCCGGCATGGTTGACAAGCCGGAGGTTCTTCATTCCGTCGGCCCGCACTCGCCGGGGGACTGACCGCGGTACCGATCGAGCTGACGGAAGAGCAGCGAGAGAGCTACCCCTGACGGGGGGTCGTGAGCACCCGACGCTTCGCTTGCCCGGTGCCGGCCGGCCGGATCTCGCGGCCGCCGGCGCCGCGTCGGCGGCTCACAGCCGGTCCTGCCGGACTGCCTGCTTGATCACGGAACGCCGAAGGAGGCACGCAGCCAGGCCGCGGTGCACCGGGACGAGCGGTGGACATGACCACGTATGCCCAGAGCGGCTGCTGCCTCGACATTCTCGAGCGTGTCGTCGATGAAGGCACAGTCCGACGGCGAGAGCCGGAGCCGATCCCAGGCGATCTGAAAGATCCTCGGGGCGGGCTTGGCGACACCGACTTCGGCGCTTATGACGATCTCGTCGAACAGTCGGTCGACTTCCATCCTGCGGAGGCGCTCTCGCGCACCTCCCCAGGCGTTGGATAGGACGGCCTGCCTGGCGCTGCGGCGAAGGTCTCGGACGACCTGGAGCAGCTCGTGGTCCAACGCCTCACGTCGGCGCAGGTCGGCCCGGAGGGCCTGGACGTCGTGCGACGCCGCGCCGAGGCGCCGGGCGACCACATGCCACCACTCGTCCTCCGTGACCCGCCCCACCAGGACCGTGTCGTCGTTGCCGCCGAACAGGCAGCGCAGCAAATCACCCTCCTGCAGCCCGAGCCGCGGCTCCCAGTACACGGAGGCCGAGTGCCAATCCATGCGCACGAGCACCCCACCGAGGTCCCAGAGGACGGCGGAGGGCCGAGGCCGAGAGCTGGCGGTGAGCAGACTGAACTCCTGGGCTCGCGACGTCGTCGATCAGCGCCCCTTCAGGGCGGCTCCGACCTCCCAGATGTGGCCGTCCGGGTCTGTGAAGCTCGCGGTGCGCACGCCCCACCACCGGTCCATCGGGCCATTGAGGAGCGTCACGCCGCGCCTGGCCAGCTCGGCGCACACCGCATCGGTGTCATCCACCTCGACCGTGAACTGGAAGCGGGCACCGGTCTCGCGGCTGGCGACGGCACCTGGCTCGATGAGCTCGCGGGCGGCGGGAATCCGCAGCAGGTTGATGAGCGTGTCCCGAAACCTGAACACCACGGAGTTGTCGTCCTCGAAATGCACGGGCAGGCCGAACACGTCCCGATAGAACACCCTGGAGCGCTTCGGATCCTCGACGAACAGTGTGATCGCCGTGATGTTGTCCAGCAGCGGGCTCACCTCTGCAACCCCATCGGCCCGGTCGGCCATGCCTCTACCTCCTACGCTCTGTCTGGTCGGTGACCAGGTTGCTGCAGGTCCATCGCGCACCACACACCATCCCTGTGGAGATGCAGCACGCTTCCACGGCCCGCGGCCGCCATATCCGTCCAGGGCTGACCGGAGGGAACATCGATGACCGCCAGAAGGGCGATGGCTTCGCCGCCAGGTCCGACCGCCTCCGAGACGATGCTCCAGCCGGCGGTAACCTCTGGACCAAGGCGCGCCGCCTCCCAGGCTGTCAGCCGGACCAGGGTGCGAGTCACGTTCGGCATGGCGGTGCGGGAACAAAGCGCCAGCTCGGGCATCGCTGCACGAGGATCGGGAGGTCGGCGTTCCAGGCGACCGACTCGAGCGCGGACGGACCCGCGATGACGACGTCACCCGACCGGATCTGGAAGCCCCAGCGGAAGCCCGCAAGCACGGCGACCTCGCGGCTGAGCAGCGAACCCGGCGACGTGCAGAGCCAGCTGTGCGCCTCCCAGTCCAGGTCCTGCGACCGGTCGCCGCGGAACGGCGCGTCGAACAGCTCCGGGGCGAAGCCGAACCAGCAGTAGGGCAGGTCCAGGTCGGCGAACGCCGCCCACGGATCGAATTCGCCAGCATTGCTGCCGGGCGGCCCGGACCAGACCACCTGGACCCAGCCCATCAGACGGTCGTAGCCCTGCGCGGGGTGCTCGACGACGGCGTGACAGGCGGGAAAGTCGGCCGCCACCCGGATGTCCTCGCCGAGGTCCTCTGTCCGGTGACCCCATCGGGCCGGGTCCTCGTTCCGTTGCACCGCCGCCCGAATCGTGCCGCGCCCGCCGCGATGCTCGAACGGGACCTCCAGCGACAGCGGCCTCGCCGTCGCTGGTCCGATGCTCAGGACGCCACCCCGGCGACCACCCAGTGATGCTTACCGAGGCGACGGGTTCGCTCGAACCCATGCCTCTCGAACATGGACACCGAGCCGTTGTGAAGAAACGATGCGGAGACCGCCCGGTCTCCGACGTCTTCGGGATAGCTCTCTACCGTTCCCCCGCCGAGCCGCGCGATCTCGTGCAGAGCACCTTCGAGCGCGGCGGAGGCGACCCCTCTACGCCGGTACCTGCTGTCGACGAAGAAGCACGTGATCCGCCAATCCGGGAGGGCGCTGAGACCCTGGAGGTAAGCGCGCCGGTGCTTGATGCGTGGCAGCTCATCGGTCGGCCCGAACTGGCACCAGCCCACGCAGGTCGGGCCGTCGTACACGAGGGCGGCGTGAGCCAGGCCCTCGCGGACTCGGCGTTCCTTCTCGGATCGGTTCTGCGCCGCAGTCTTCGTGCGCCCCACACCCTCAGCGTGAAAGGCCATGCACCAGCAGCCGCCCCAGACACCGTTGTGACGCTCGACCAGCCGCGCGAAGTCCGGCCAGGTGGTCTCATCCAGACGCGTCACACGAAAGCCCGTCATGATCTACCCTGCCGCTGACGCGGATACGCGGCCCTCACGAGCGGGCGTCCTTCGACACGCCGGAAGACTACCAGACCACAATGCAGCCAGCCGCGATCAGCGCCACGCCGATCGCCTGGCTCAGCCGCCCCAGCCAGGTCAGGCGGCGCCTGGCTGACCGCCCGCCCGTGCGGTCGCCCGGCGGCGCAAATATGAATGCCGGCGGATCGTCACTGGGAGGAATGATTGGATGCGTGTCCGGGCATAATGGCGGCGAGCATGCCCATACCCTCTTCACTCGCCGACCGTGCCGGAGCCCTGCTCGTGATCGCCGCCCGGACCGGCCAGGAGCTCGCCGGCCGCCGGCTCGCGCCCCTGGGCCTGAGCGTTCGACTCTGCGGCGTCCTCAACCTGCTTGCGGAGTGGCCAATCTCCCAGCAGGCGCTGGGCGAGCAGCTCGGCATCGACCGCACCACGATCTTCGAGCTGATCGACGAGCTCGAGCAGCAGGGCGTCGTGGTCCGCCGCCGAAACCCCTCGGACAGGCGCTCTTATGCCCTCACCCTCACGCCAAAGGGGCGCACCGTCCAGAAGCGCGCGGCCCGTGTCCTCGACGCCGCTGCCGACGAGTTCCTGGACGCCCTCGAGCCCGACGAGCGGCAGAAGCTCGTGGAGATGCTCCGGCGGCTGATCGTCTCAGCGGACGAGCGGATGGCGGCCGGGCGCCAGTAGGGCACCCGCCGCAAAGCCGATCGTCAGCCTAAGGAATTATCCCTCTTAGGGAATAACTGTGCTCGCCCGGGGGTCCTGGTCGGTCATGAGCGACATGGCCAGCGACCAGCACCCCCGCGACCAGGCTCGCGGCCACGCGGCGAGAGAGACAGTTCAAGGAGGTACTCAGATGAACGGAGCCGGCAGTGGAATCCAGCTCGGCCCTCGAGCGCGTCGCGCCGTCCGCTTCGCCGCTCGATTCGTCAACCCGCTCGTCCTCCTGATCGCGGGCCGGCGCTGGATGCCGGTCGTCGGCATCCTCCACCACCGTGGTCGCAGGTCCGGGCGGATCTACTCGACGCCCCTGGGCATGCGCACGCTCGGCAGCACGTTCGTAATACCGCGTACCTTCGGCGACAACGCGGCGTGGTACCAGAACGTGCTGGCCGCGGGCTTCGGCGTCGTCACCTACCGGGGTCGCGACTATACGGTGGTCGACCCGGAGGTCATCGACTACGCTGCCGCTGCGCCCGCCTTTCCGCGTTACGAGCTGCTGCAGTTCCGGCTGTTCGGCATCAACGAATACCTGCGCATGCGGCTGGCATCCGTCGCCCGGTCGAGCGCGCCGGCGGGGGCGCAGGCCTGAGGAGCGGGGCCGGTGTCCGGCCCCGCTTCGTCAGCTCGGCTGGCGGGGCGCCGCCGCCATCGCGCGGACGTCCTCCGCGGTCAGAGGGCGACCGCCTATCCCCCACTCGCCGCTGCCGACATCCTCGACAACCACCCACGTCACGCTGCGCATGGCCTCGCCCTCGGTCGAGGCCGCATCAGGGCAGCGTCTGGACCTCGACCGAGAGGACGGCGGGAAGGTCGCGCACGATCGGGGCCCAGGTGTCGCCCGCGTCGCGGGACGCGTACACCTGTCCGCCGGTGGTGCCGAAGTACACGCCGCACGAGTCCAGCGAGTCGACGGCCAGCGCGTCGCGCAGGACGTTCACGTAGCAGTCCCGCTCGGGCAGGCCGTTCGTGAGCGCCTCCCACTCGTCGCCGCCGGTCCGGCTGCGGTAGACGCGCAGCCTCCCGTCGGGCGGGAAGTGGGCGCTGTCGCTCTTGATGGGAACCACGTAGACCGTGTCGGGCTCGTGCGCGTGCACGTCGATCGGGAACCCGAAATCCGACGGCAGGTTGCCGCTGATCTCGTGCCACGAGTCGCCTGCATCGTCGCTGCGCATCACGTCCCAGTGCTTCTGCATGTAGAGGACGTTGGGGCGGGACCCGTGCTGGGCGATGCGGTGGATGCAGTGCCCGACCTCGGCGTCCGGGTCAGGGATACCCTGCGAGCGGAGGCCGCGGTTGATCGGCCGCCAGGTCTCGCCGCCGTCGTCGCTGCGAAACGCGCCTGCGGCGGAGATGGCGACGAACATTCGCCCCGGCTGGGTCGGGTCGAGCACGATGGTGTGCAGACACAGCCCACCGCCGCCGGGCTGCCAGGAGGGCCCGGAGGTGTGGAGCCGAAGCCCGGAGAGCTCGTGCCAGCTCTTCCCACCGTCAGTCGAGCGGAACAGGGCTGCGTCCTCCACGCCGGCGTAGACGAGATCCGGGTCGGTCAGCGACGGCTCGAGGTGCCAGACGTGCGCGAACTCCCACGGATGCTGCGTGCCGTCGTACCACTGGTGCGTGCCCGGGACGCCGTCGTAGTTGAACTCGTTGCCGACCGTCAGCCAGGTCTTGCCTCCATCGTCGGAGCGCTGCATGGTCTGCCCGAACCAGGCGGTGGACTGCGACGCGTACAGCCGGTCGGGATCGACTGGCGATCCCTTGAGGTGGTAGATCTCCCAGCCCTCGAAGTGGGGACCGCTCACGTCCCACCGATCTCGCCTGCCATCCGATGTCAACACGAACGCGCCCTTGCGCGTACCGACCAGGACTCGTACCGCGGTCATCCGTGACTCCCTTCCTCGTGTGTCAGAGGCTCGCCCACGTGCGTCCTCGTGCTTTCGGACCTCGATGTTGCGTGTACAGTGTCCACAATAGCAGAGGCACGTGGACGGCGTCCACATATGGAGAGATGACGAGCACTGGAACCGGGCCTGCCGCTCGCGGCGCCTACCGCCACGGCGACCTCCGCCGTGCGCTCATCGATGTCGGCATCGAGCTGGCGCGGGCCGGCGGACCGGACGCCGTGGTGCTGCGGGAGGCCACCCGGAGGGCCGGCGTGGTGCCGAATGCGGCCTACCGCCACTTCGCAGACCGCCAGGCTCTCCTCCAGGCGGTCTGCTCGGCCGCCCAGTCGGCCCTGGCGGTGGCGATCGAGGCCGAGCTGGCAGGGGTCCCGGCCAGGCTCGACCGCGCCGCCGTCGCGCGGGAGCGCCTGCGAGCCGTCGGCACCGGCTACCTCCGGTTTGCCCGGGCCGAGCCCGGCCTGTTCCGGACCGCGTTTTCAGTGCCGACCGACCTGCGGAACGCTGCCAATCCAGCCCGCGCCGGCGACAGCGGGCTGACGCCGTTCCAGCTGCTGGGCATGGTGCTGGACGACCTGGTCGAGGCCGGCGTCCTGCCGGTCGAGCGCCGCCCCGGTGCGGAGTTCCTCGCCTGGTCAGCGGTCCATGGCCTCGCGATGCTTCTCATCGAGGGACCGCTGCGGGGTCTGGACGACGCGGTCGCGCAGGAGGTCGCGGGCCGGTTGCTGGACATGGTCGACAAGGGGCTGTAGCGGCTCAGTCTGAGCTACTCGGGGAAGTTCCCGTCACGCGTCCCGATGGTGTACGGCGTCGAGATGCCCTGGTAGCTGACCATCGTGCTCAGCCCGTAAGCAGCATGGATAAGTACGTGGCAGTGCAGCATCCAGAGCCCGGGATTGTCGGCCAGGAACGCGACGTCCCACGTCTCGTGCGGCCCGATCAGGACGGAGTCGAGGTGCACGGGGCTGCCGCTGATGCGCCTCCCATTCTTGCTGAGCACGGAGAAGTAGTGCCCGTGCAGGTGGATCGGGTGGTACTCGTCGGTCGCGTTGACGAGCTGCAGGCGGACGTACTGGCCCTCGCGGACGATGATCGGCTCGGTGTCCGGGAAGGACCTGCCGTTGAACATGTGGATGAACTCCCACACCTTCGGGATCTGTGAGCCGTAGCGGAATCCGAGCTGGTTCGAGATGCGCAGGTCCCGGCTGACGTCGAACGCGGCACGGTCCGCCACCGGGTCCGGGGCCGGCGTGCCGTAGGTCGTGAGGTCGAACGTAGGAAGGCTGCTGCCCGCGTACTGGAGCGGCGAGCTCCGGTCGAATCGGGGCAGGGCCCCGGCAGGCAGCTCGGGGGCGCCGCCCTCTCCCAGCGTGGCCCACAGGCGCTGCGGCAGCCGCCCCCCCGACTGGGGCCGCAGGTCCCTGAGGCTGACCTGGCCCGCCACCGGCATCCGGAAGGCCAGGTCGCAGCGCTGGCCCGTGCCCACCGGCAGCAGCTCAGGGCCCAGCTCCTGGGGTTCGTTCAGGTCATGGCCGTCGAGCGCGACGACCCGGTACGGCGCACCCAGGAGCGCAAGCAGCTCCGGCGTGCCGTTCATGTCCTCGGCGATTGCGCTGATGATCCTGAGCCTGACGAGCTCGCCCGGCTCGGCGCTCAGACGGGGCGCGTCCGCCTCGGTGTTGGAGTCGCCGACGATCACCGTGTAGTCGCGGTCGTACACGGGTGCGCCGGCGGGCTCGACGACCAGCGCTCCATAGAGGCCGCGGGGCACCTGGTTCTCGGTGTCCTGGTGCGAGTGGTACCAGTAGGTGCCGGGGTCCCTGACGACGAACTCGTACGTGTAGGTCCCGCCGGGCGGCACCGCCTGCTGCGTGAGCCCGGCCACGCCGTCGTCCGCGTTGGGCAGACGCAGACCGTGCCAGTGGATGCTGGTCGACGCCGGCAGGTCGTTGACGAGCGTCACCCGAAGGCGGTCGCCCACCATGGCCCGCAGCTCGGGCCCGGGCACCGTGCCGTTGTACGTCCACGCCTCCGCGCCATGCAGCCGGACGACCCTGGCCGTCAGCGTGTACGACCTGACCGGCTCCTGGCCCGGCGGCTGCGTCAGCATGGCCAGCGGCGTCACGCCGGGTCCGGTGGCGCTGGAGCTCATGTTGATCGCGTACGGCAGCGGATTCATGCCGGCCGACACGCCGGCGGACGTCACGGCAGTGACCACGACGGCCATCGGGATGGAGCCGGCCAGCCACCGGCGGCCGGACCGGCCGGGCCGGCGGCCTCGGGCCAGCAGCACCCCGTAGAAGACGATGGAGAGGACCTCGAAGACCGCGGTCACGAGATCGGGAACCTCCATCGCCTCCGGCCGCCCCGGCGCCGGGCCGATCGGCAGGCCGGCGGTGCGCGACACGGCCCAGACGGCGAGGCAGCCGACTGCGAGGAGGACAGCGGCTACGTACACCTTCCGCCCCGGCCGGACCACGGTGGCCACGGCCAGCGCCGCCTGCACGCCGCCAACGAGGATGAAGAGGATGCCGAACGGCAGATAGACCTGCAGGTGCTCGGGCGCTACCGAGAAGTGGATCGCCGCGGCGCCCATCGTGAGCAGGGCGGCGGGATAGCGCAGTCCCGGACGATGGCCGGGGGCTCTGGTCCCGATCACAGCCCAAGACCGTAGTTCGCGTCCGGGCTCGACCGCGTCTCTCTCGAGGCGGATTCTCGTCCCGCGGAACCCGCGTCTGCCTCGAGGCGGATGCCCGTCTGGCTGGGGATGGACTCGAAGATCGCACCTGCCGGTGACGACGCCGCCGGGGCTCGACCCTAGCGTGGACGCATGCAAACCGCGACGGACCTGCTGGTCGAGACCCACGGCCTGACCAGGCGCTTCGGGAACCTGCTCGCCGTGGACTCGGTGAACCTGACCGTGCGCAGAGGCGAGGTGTACGGCTTCCTGGGCCCCAACGGCGCCGGCAAGACGACCACGCTTCGCATGCTGCTCGGGCTGATTCGCCCCACCGCCGGCACCGCGCTGGTCGCCGGACACCCGCCCGGGAGCCGCGCCGGCCTGCGGGCGATCGGCTCGATGATCGAGGCGGCCACGTTCTATCCCTACCTGTCAGGGCGCGCCAACCTGCAGGTGATGGCCGACTACGCCGGGGTCCCCCAGGCCCGGGTCGACCAGGCGCTCGACGTCGTCGACCTGGCGGGAAGGGGGCGGCGCCGGTTCGGCGCCTACTCCATGGGCATGAAGCAGCGGCTGGGCGTGGCCGCAGCCCTGCTGAAGGAACCGGACCTGCTCATCCTGGACGAGCCCACGAACGGGCTCGATCCCCGGGGCGTGGTCGAGATGCGGACGCTCATCCGCGAGCTGGCGTCGGAGGGGCACACCGTGATGCTGTCGAGCCACCAGCTCACGGAGGTCGAGCAGATCTGCGACCGCGTGGGCGTGATCCGCCATGGCCGCCTGGCGGTCGAGACCACCGTGGCCCAGCTGCGGGGCGACGCCCGGCTCCTGGTGCGAGCCACGCCCCCTGATGTGGCGATGGCCGCGCTCTCGACGTTCGTCGGGCCGGCCGGGATCCAGCGCGTCGACGGGGCGTTCCACGTCGCCGTCGACCCGGGCCGTGCCGCCGAGGTGACCGCCGCACTCGCCGGTGCAGGCGTGCAGGTGAGCGAGGTGCGGCCCGTGGAGCATTCGCTGGAGGACGTGTTCCTCCGGCTCGTGAGCGAGAAGGAGGAGGAGCGATGATCGGCATCTTTCGGGCGGAGGGGCGCAAGCTGGTCGCGCGGCCCGCGATCCTGATCGGGTTCGGGCTGATGATCTTCGCGATCGTGCTGCTGGAGTACGTGCTGCCCAACCTCAGGTACAGCGACCCGAACTACCACCTCGGCAAGCTGAGCGGCGCCGACCTGAAGCGGCTGGAGCTGTACCCGAACGCCTTCCTCTACATCACGCTCAGCCTGTACTGGCCGTTCGCAGGCATCGCGGCCCTGCTGGTCGGCGCGCTGAGCTTCGGCTCGGAGTACGGATGGAGCACCCTCAAGACCGTGTACACGCAGGGACCGTCCCGGCTGCGGATCGTCGCGGCGCAGTTCTGCGTGGCCGTCGCGGCGCTCGGCGTGGTGCTCGTCCTGTCGGCCGCCGCCATGGCGGCCACCAGCCTCATCATCGTCACCGTGGACGGCAAGCCGTTCAGCTGGCCTGCGGGGATCGACGTCCTGACGGGGCTGGCCGCCATCTGGCTGGTGATGGTCTGCTACCTGGCGATCGCGATGGCCCTGGCCAACCTGCTGCGCAGCCCCGCGCTGGCGATCGGGATCAGCCTGTCCTACCTCCTGCTGTTCGAGCTCGTCCTCGTCACCTACGTCCTGAGGCTGACGGGCGCCCTCGGCGGCCTCAACCAGGTCGTGCCGGGCACCAGCGCCGGTGACCTCCTGGGGTCGCTCAAGCACCTGGAGCCCGGGGAGCGATTCGTCCCCACCGTCACCGATCCCCATGCGATCCTCGTGCTCGTGACGTGGACGATCGTCTGCGCCGCCGTCTCGGCTGCCCTCGTCTGGCGACGTGACGTGGTCTGAGGTCCTGCGCCGCTGGGACCAGGTCTGGCCGCCCCGGGTGCACCCGGTGGCGGCCGACCTGCTGGTCATCGGCGCCAGCGGCGCGCTCGGAATCCTGGGGCTGGCGCTGGAGCACCCGGCCAGGTGGCCGCTGGCGGTGGCGCTCGTGTGCGTGGACACCGCGGCTCTGGCCTGGCGCCGGCGCTGGCCGCTGGTGGTCCTGGCCGTCCTGGTCGCCACCCTTCCCGCTCAGGCGGCGGTCGGCGGGAGGTTCACCCCCGGCGGCAACTACGTCGGGATACCCGCGACCATCTACAGCGTCGGCTACGGGACCGGGCGTCTGCGCTGGATCGTCTTCTGGTGGGGCCTCGCGGACGCAATCTTCGGCGGCGTGGACGGCATCGTGGAGACCCACGACATCCGGTCCCTCGAGGCCGCGACCTTCGGCCTGGCCGTGTGCGGGCTCTTCCTGTTCGGCGACAGCGCCCGCACGCGGCGCGCGTACCTCGACGAGGTGGAGGCGCGGTTCGAGCGCCAGGAGCGCGATCGCGAGCTGGACCGGCAGCGGGCGGCCGACGAGGAGCGGGCGCGGATCGCCCGCGAGCTCCATGACGTCGTGACGCACCACGTGAGCGCGATCGCGGTGCAGGCGGAGGCCCACCGTGCCGTGCAGCCGGCCGGCCCGGGCACGCCGGTGCTGGCGTCGATCGCGGAGACGGCGCGAGTCGCGCTCGACGAGCTGGCGCGGCTGCTGGGAGTGCTCCGGCCCTCCAGCGACAGCTCGGCGTCGTTCGAGCCAGAGCCGAGCCTGGCCCAGCTGGACGACCTCGTGGCGCGGGCCCGGGCCGCCGGCCAGAACGTGCGGCTGCGAGTGGTGGGCCAGCCGGCCCCGCTGCCGCCCGCGCTGGAGCTGTCCGCGTACCGCATCGTGCAGGAGGCGACCACCAACGCCCGCAAGCACGCGCCGGGCGCGCAGGTCGAGATCAGCCTGCAGTACCAGCGGGACGGCCTCCGGCTCCGGGTCGTCGACGACGGGGCCGGCGTGCCGACACCGGCGGCCGCCAGGGAGGGCCGGGGCCTGATCGGGATGCGCGAGCGGGTCGCGCTGTTCGGCGGCAGCCTGGAGGCGGGGCCGGTCGCAGGCGGCGGGTTCCAGGTCGTCGCCACCCTGCCTGCACCGGGGCAGGAGGCCTGATCGCCGTGGCGATCCGCGTCGTCATCGTCGACGACCACGCGGTGGTCCGAGCCGGCTTCCGCCTGCTCCTGGACGCCCAGCCGGACATCGAGGTCGTGGGCGAGGCCGCAGACGGCGTCCAGGCGGTCGAGGCGGTGCGCCGGCTCCGCCCCGACGTCGTCCTCATGGACATCCGCATGCCGGGCATGGACGGGGTCGAGGCCACGCGGCGCCTGGTCGGCGTCCGGGTGGAGCCGGCGCCCCGGATCGTGATCCTGACGACCTACGACCTGGACCGGTACATCTTCGACGCGCTCGCCGCGGGCGCCAGCGGGTTCCTGCTCAAGCACTCGCACGCGGAGGAAGTCGTCGCCGGCGTGCGCGCGGCGGCGGCCGGAGACATGCTGCTGGCGCCCGCCGTGACGCGGCGGCTCGTCGAGCGGATGGTGCAGCACCCATCGGGCGGTCGCGACCCGGGCGTGCTCGAGCAGCTGACGGAGCGCGAGCGGGAGGTGCTGACGCTGGTCGCCACGGGGCTCTCGAACCCGGAGATCGCCGACAGGCTCTTCATCGGCGAGGGCACCGTCAAGACGCACGTCTCCCGCATCCTCGACAAGCTGGAGCTGCGCGACCGGGTGCAGGCGGTCATCCTCTCGTACGAGCTCGGCCTGGTGCGTCCGGGCCTGGGACCGGTCGAGCCATCGCCCCGAGAGCCCTGACAAGCTGGTCTCAGCTCTGGCGTCGCCCCCCATCGGACACGGCCATCCAGCCGGCTAGCTGCGTGCGGGAATCGAAACCCATCTTGTTCAGGATGTTGCGGACGTGGTTCTCGACGGTTCGTTCGGAGATGAACAGCCGCGCGCCAACCTGCTTGTTGGTCAGTCCGTCAGCGACCAGTCGCGCGACTTCCAACTCACGCGTTGCGAGCGGTCCTGACACCGCGTTGTGAGGAGGCTTGCCAGCAGTGCTCACCGGCTCGCCGAGAGCCAGCGCGAGAGCGGCGCTCCGCGTCAAGCGCTGTCCCGAATTGAACTCGACCTCGAAACGGCTGGCACCGAGCGCCGATCTCAGGAAGCCAACCGTCCGCGTCACCAATGGAGCAAGGGTTGGGTGGGCACTCGCAGCAACTTCGGCCCTGAGCTTCTCTGAGGCTCCCAGCAGCCGTGCTGCCAGGCGAGGGTTGCTGGACGCGACACGGCAGCCGAGGGCGCCGACAAGGACTGACTGCAGCCGCCGATCGACGATCTGGCGGGCAATCCGCAGCCCCTCCTCGAGCATCTGCTTCGACTCGTCCAGCTCACCGGTCAGGAGCGCCGCCAGGCCCAGGTTCATCAGCCAGACCTCGAGCGTGTAGAGGTCGTCCGCCTGCCGGCTGAGACGGGCGCCCTCGGCGGACGCCGACCTGACCGCGCCGAGATCCCCGCGGAAGAAACCGTCCACCGATATGGCCTGAAGCAGCGCCAGCCGGGCCGGAAGGTCATCGAGGCCCGCTGTGATGTCCTGAGCCTCGTTGAGCAGGCGCAGTGCCGACGCGCCCTCTCCGGCCAGGTGTTCGGCGATTGATCCCAGCGACAACGAT
>DATFRD010000089.1:0-5583 GCA_035263645.1 Candidatus Dormiibacterota bacterium
GGTTGTCCGGGCTGCCGCCGAAGTCGTCCACCCGCCGGTTGGACAGCGGCGACACGAACGAGGCCATCAGGCCGCCGCGGGCGAAGTCGAGCATCAGCACCCGGTACCCGGCCGCCAGCGAACGCGCCGCAGCGTCCACGAACTCGTCGCAGACGCGCTCCATGCCCGCCCGGTCCAGCTCGGCCGGGGTCGGCATCCAGGGCGCGTACGGGATGGCCGACGCCGAGACTGCCGGCCACGCCCGGCCCGCCGGCAGAGGCCGGTCGATGCCCCTGGTCGGGGGGCGGCAGGACGCCCGGCGCCCGGCATGGCCCAGCCGGAGGCAGGTCAGCGGCGCGGCCCGGGGCGGCGGTGAGATGTCAGCAGGGGTCGGGGTCTCGGGCGACACCCGTCCCTCCGGCGAGACGGCGACGAGGCGGCTCAGGACCAGCCCGGCGCCCTCGTCGACCGGTCCCTCGGGCAGGACGAGCCGGTTCGGGATGGTCAGCGAGCGCACCGCCAGCGGCGTGAACAGGGGCGGCGGCGCGGCGTAGGCCGGACGGCCGCCGGCCCGCTCCGCGAACCGCGCCTCGACCCGGCGCACGAAGTCCGCGTCGCGCACGGTCAGGTTCGTGTGGGTGACGCGCGGGGTGCGCGTCATGAGCTGGTACGCGAACTGGAGCGGCTCGAACCCGATGTAGCGACCCACGGACTCGAAGTACGCGCACGACACCCGCGAGGCCTCCTGCAGCCGTTCGACCACCGGCTGGCGCTCGAGCTCGAACTCGGCCAGCGCCGGCTCGAGGCGATCGCCGTGCCTCTGGAACGCCCGCGCGAGCGCTATGGCGTCCTCCAGGGCGAGCTTGGTCCCCGAGCCGATCGACCAGTGGGCAGTGTGGGCCGCGTCGCCCACGAGGACCACGTTGTCCGCGTGCCACGACTCGCAGCGCACCCACGGGAAGCTGGTCCACACCGAGCGGTTGGACAGCATCCGGCGCCCGCCGAGGTCCTCGGCGAAGACGCGCTCGCAGAGCCGGAGCGACTCCTCCTCGTCCATCTCGTCCAGGCCGGACCGCCGCCAGGTCTCCTCGGAGATCAGCAGGACCATCGTGCTGCGCGACTCGTCGTAGGGGTAGCAGTGGGCCTGGAAGAGGCCCCATTCCGTCTCCCGGAAGATGTACGTGAAGACGGGGAAGGCGAGGTCGGCGCCGAACCAGGCGTAGCGGGAGCGAGCTTCCTCGATGCTCGGCCGGAGGCGCTCCTTCAGCGCCCGGCGCACGAACGAGTTGGCGCCGTCGGCCCCGACCACCAGGTCCGCGTCCCGGAACCGATCCAGGGAGTCGACCTCGGACTCGAACGCGAGCCCGACGCCGAGCTCGCGGGCGCGGGCCTGGAGCAGGTTGAGCAGGCGCCGGCGGCCGATGCCGCTGAACGCGTTGCCGCGGACCCGGGTCGTCGTGCCGCGGTGCCGGACGTCGATGGGGTTCCAGCTGGCGCAGGCGTCCATGATCGCCGCGTAACTCGGGTAGTCGGCCCCCTCGAGCTCGTCCAGCGAGCCCTCGGAGAACACGACGCCCCAGCCGAACGTGGCGTCCGGGTGGTTGCGCTCGATCACCCGGATCTCGTGACGGGGGTCGGCGCGCTTCATCAGGATCGCGAAGTAGAGCCCGGCCGGCCCCGCCCCGAGGACGCCGATCCTCATGGCCGGAGACCTGCCCCCCCGTGCTTGCTCATGGGCCCAGGACGTCCGCGAGGCGCTCCACCTGGTCCAGTCGGGAGACCGTGGGCAGCAGGACGAGCTCGTCGCAGCCCTCCTCCTCGTACCCGCGGACCAGGTCCTTCACGGCCGACGGGGTCCTGAGGCAGCCGGCGACGATGCGCTCCTCGAAGCCGCCCGTGAAGCGGTAGTAGTCGCGCAGGTAGGCGGCTCCGGCAGCCAGCACCTCGGCGTCGCCGAGCGCGAAGTAGGCCTGGCCCCAGAGCTGCGGGGAGCCCGGCCGCCCGGCGTCGGCCCAAGCCGCCCTCGCCCTGGCCGCGGCGGCCGCGAACGCACGCGGCGGGCCGCCCCCGTGCACGTAGCCGTCGGCGTGCCCGGCCGCCCGCGCGAACGCGGCGCTGCCCGCCCCTCCCACCAGCAGCGAGGGCCCGCCCCGCTGCGCGGGCGCAGGGCTGCCCCGGCCGGCGTCCCAGGCCTCGCGCAGCTCGACGAGCTGACGGGTGAGGGCGGCCCCCCGGCGGCGGTGATCGACCCCAGCCGCCTCGTAGTCGGAGTAGCGCGCGCCGAGCCCCAGCCCGAGCACGAGCCGGCCCTCGGACAGCGCGTCCACCGTGGCGGCTTGCCTGGCCAGCAGCGCCGTCCGCTGCAGCGGCCCGATCACGACCATGGTGACCAGGCGGACCCGGTCCGTGACCGCGGCGGCGGCGGCCAGCGCTGCCAGCGGGTCCCAGCAGTCGTGGTCGAGCCGGTCGATGACGCCCAGCGACGAGAACGGGCCGGCGTCCGCCTGCCGCGCCCAGTCCAGCAGGAGCGCGCCGCCGACGCCCGGCGTCGAGGTGGGGAGCCCGATGCCGACGCGCACGTCCGTCAGCCTCCCGGGCCTGCGAGCACGACCAGGGTGTCGCCGTCCAGCCCGGCCGCGGCTCCCCAGCCCGCGGAGTTGCGGGCCACGATCTCGGCCAGCAGCCCGGCCCGCTCGGGGTGGGCGCGGACCGGCTCACCGGCGGAGTCCAGCCGCCCGAGCAGCAGCCGGGCGTTCCGCACGCGGCCGTCCGGGCCCACGTCGACGAGCGCCACGGCCGCGTCGCGCGGCATGCGGGCCGCGAGCGGGCCGTCGTAGCCGAACACGAAGGAGCCCAGTCCGTAGAAGATGGGCGCCCCGCGGTGGACCTCGACCCCCTGGACCGTGTGTGAGTGGCAGCCGAACACCATCCCGGCGCCCGCCTCCACCAGCCGGCGGCCCAGCTCGCGCTGGTATCGCTCGGGGCGGTCCGCCCAGCTCACGCCCCAGTGCACGACGGCCGCGGCGACCGGGGCCAGCCCGCGTGCCTCGCGCACCGCCTCCAGCAGCCTGGCCTCGTCCTCGGGCTCGACGGTGGTCTCGACCAGCGGCGGGGTGGCGGGCTCCCAGGCCAGGCGGCCGGCGTCGGCCTCCAAGCGGGTGGCCACGCGGACGCCGGCCATGCCTGGCCGGCCGGCGGTCGCGAAGTAGCGCTCGAACCCGACGCAGGTGGCGGTGACCACGGCGACGTCGACGTCGCCGGCGCGCAGGAGGGCCGGCCGGAACGCCGTGTCCACGTCGCCGCCGATGCCCAGCGGCGTCACGCCGGCCCGCTCCAGCTCGCCGGCCATGCCCGCGAGCGCCGTCCAGCCGTGGTCCCCGCAGTGGTTGTTGGCAACCGACACCGCGTCTACGCCCAGCGCGGCCACGTCGGCGACGAGCGCCGGGTCGCCCCGCAGGACGATGTCGTCCCGCTGAGGGTCCTCGACGCCGGTCAGCGGCACCTCCAGGTTCCCCAGCACCAGGTCCGCCCCGTCCAGCGCGTGCAGGAGCGAGTCGTCCGGCCGGCGCCGGACGTGCGCGAGCGGCTTCATGACGACCAGGTCCCCGACGGCGGCCAGCAGCGCTATGTCCGCCTCCCGCCGAACCCGGCGTCCGGGATCTCAGCCGCCACGCCGGCGCCCAACCTCGGCCTGCACGTAGTCCACGATCGCCTCCAGCCGGCTGCCCGTCGCGAACACGCGGTAGCCGAGCTCCTCCAGTACGGGGACGTCCCCGGCCGGGATGGTCCCGCCGACCATCAGCACGATGTCCACCGCGCCCTCGTCCGCCAGGCGCCGGCGGAGCCGAGTGCAGTAGTCCATGTGCGCGCCCGAGAGCACGGACAGACCCACGGCCTCGGCGTCCTCCTGGACGGCCGCCGTCACGATCTGCTCGACGGTCTGGTGCCGGCCGGTGTAGATCACCTCCATGCCGGCGTCCCGCAGGGCCCTGGCCACCACCTTGGCGCCGCGGTCGTGGCCGTCCAGGCCGGGCTTGGCCACGACGACGCGGATCGGCGGCGACACCCGACCGGCGCTCACCGGCACCTCACCACCTCGTGACCAGACCCAGGCGGAGGTCCTCCTGGACCAGCCGCGGATCGCGCTCGGCCGGGTCGCCGAAGCCGCCGGCCCCCGCCAGCCGGAACGACACCACGTCGCCGTGCTGCAGGTCGACGGACGCCTTGCCGCCGATCTCGCGCTCCCGGTCCGTGCCCGGGTTGACCACCGTCCGGCCGAGCTGCCCCGGCTCGCCGCCGGCCAGGCCGAACGGGCGGAAGCGCTGGCGCGCGGACAGGTTCGTGAACCGGACCGACTCGGCCAGGATCCGGACGTCCCGGCGCACGCCCAGGCCGCCCCGGAACCTGCCCCTGCCGCCCGAGTCGGGGATCAGCTCGAACCGCTCGACCAGCACCGGCGTGGCCGCCTCCACCGCCTCGACCGGGATGTTGGCGGCGTTGTAGGGGGAGCTCATCGCCTCGCACCCGTCCCGGCCGGCGCGCGCGCCGGTGCCGCCGTGGATCAGCTCGTAGCCCACGAAGCGACGCTGCCGGACCGGGTCCCACGCGCCGAAGGTGGCGTTGCAGAAGTGGCTGTTGGCGGCGGTCACGCCCTCGGGCACGCACGGGGCCAGCGCGCCCAGCACGACCTCGAAGATGCGGGTGCAGAGCGCGGCACGGGGGCCGCCCCCGGCCGGCGGCCGGGGGTTCAGCAGGCAGCCCTCCGGCGCCGTCACCTCGACCGGCCGGAGGGCGCCGGCGTTCATCGGGCCGTAGGGGTCGGTGAGGCACTTGACCGCCGCGTACACGTACGAGCGCGTGTAGTTGAAGTACGAGTTGAGGCCGGACTCGGTCTGGGGCGCGGTCCCCTCGAAGTCGATGAGGACGCGGTCGCCGGTCACCGTCGCCCGCAGAGCGATCCGCAGCGGGTCGGAGCCGGGACCGCAGTCGTCCATGAAGTCCTCGAACCGGTACTCGCCGTCGGGCATGGCGGCGATCCGCTCCCTGACCCTGGCCTCGGTCTGGTCCAGCATCGCGTCGACGCATGCGTCCACGGTCTCCCGGCCGAAGCGATCGTAGAGCTCCCCGACCCGCTGCTCCCCGAGGCGCAGGGAGGCCCGCTGCGAGCGCAGGTCGCCGAGCACGTTGCGCGGCACCCGGGAGTTGGCGGCCACGATGGCCAGGGCGGCGGCGTTCTCCCGGCCCTCCTCCACGATCTTGACGGGAGGGATGCGCAGGCCCTCCTGGTGCCAGTCGAGGATGCCCTCCACGGCCTGGCTGCCGGGCCGGGCCCCGCCGACGTCGGTGTGGTGGACCAGGTCGAGGCCGAAGCCGACGAGCTCCCCCCGCCAGAACCAGGGCTGCGTGACCAGGAAGTCGGGGAAGTGGCCAGAGCCCAGCTGGGGGTCGTTGAGGAGCAGCGTGTCGCCGGGGCGCAGGGTCTCCGCCGGGAAGGCGGCCAGGAAGTTGCGGATGGCGAAGCTCATCGCCCCCATGTGGCCGGGGCTGTAGGGGCCCTGGGCCGATATCCGGCCCCGGGCGTCGAAGACGGCGACCGAGAAGTCC
>DATFRD010000090.1:0-4620 GCA_035263645.1 Candidatus Dormiibacterota bacterium
GGCGCGCTCGAGCCCCTCGCCCGCCAGGGCCGGCGCGTCACCCTCGCCCACGCGGAGGTGGCGCCGGACCTGAGGGCGTTCGCCGACCCAGAGCGCCTCGCCCAGGTGCTCACCAACCTGGTCCGCAACGGGGTGAACCACACGCCGGAAGGCGGGGCCGTGTACCTGGAGGCCGGGGCCGACTCGACGACCGCCTGGGTGACCGTGTCCGACACCGGCACGGGCATCCCCCCCGCCGACCTGCCGCGGGTCTTCGACCGCTTCTACCGCGGCGACCAGTCGCGCTCGCGCGACTCGGGCGGCTTCGGGCTCGGGCTGTCCATCGCCCGCGAGCTGGTGGAGGCGATGGGCGGATCGCTAACGGTCAGCTCGCAGCCCGCGGCCGGCAGCTGCTTTCGGGTGGCGCTGCGCCGGGTGCGGTAGGGACGTGGCGCGCATCCTGGTCGTGGAGGACGAGGGCGGTCTGCGCGAGGTGCTCGTCGCCCACCTGGAGGCGGATGGGCACCAGGTCCGGGCGGTGGCGGACGGGATGCATGGGATCAGCGAGGCGGCCCGCTTCCGGCCCGAGCTGGTCCTGCTCGACTGGATGCTGCCGGGCATGGACGGCCTGGCCGTCTGCCGCGAGCTGCGCCGGCAGCACCTGATGCCGGTGATCATGCTAACCGCGCGAACGCAGGAGGCGGACCGGGTGTCGGGCCTCGAGGTGGGGGCGGACGACTACGTGGTGAAGCCCTTCTCCATCCCTGAGCTGCTGGCCCGGGTGCGGGCGCAGCTGCGGCGTGTCTCCATCGCGGCCGCCCCGGAGCCGGGGGCGCTGGTCGTGAGCGGCCCGCTGGTCGTCGACCCGGCCGCCGGCCGCGCTACCATCGGCGGGGACCTGCTCGACCTGAGCCGCAGGGAGCTGGAGCTTCTCGCCCTCCTGGCCTCCAGCCCGGGCCGGACGTTCACACGGGACTACCTGCTCGACCGCTTCTGGGGGCCGGAGTACGAGGGCCTGGACCGGGCGGTCGACTCCCAGGTCTCCCGGCTGCGCAGGAAGCTGGGCTCGCTGGCGGCCTGCGTCGAGGCGGTCTGGGGCCTCGGCTACCGGTTCCAGCCACCGGCCCCGGACGCCGCCGGCCACCCCTGAGAGGTGCGGCACCTCTGGCGCCCGGCAAAGTCCTGACACAGGTGGCGAGCAGCCTCTGCCCATGGACATGGCGGAGAGCGTCCTCGCGACGCACCAGCTGACCAAGACGTACGGCCGGCGCCAGGCGGTGTGCGGCCTGGACCTCCGGATTCGCCGCGGCGAGGTGTTCGGCTTCCTCGGCCCGAACGGCGCCGGCAAGACGACCACGATCCGCATGATGCTCGGCCTGGTCCGGCCGACGTCGGGATGGGTCGAGCTGCTGGGCCGGGACGTCGCGACCGACGGCGGCGGGCTCACGCGGGTCGGGGCGCTCGTCGAGACACCGGCCCTCTACCACCACCTCTCCGGCCTCGACAACCTGCGCGCCTTCGCCGCCCCGCTCGGCGGCGTTCCCCGTCGGCGACTCGACGCCGCGCTCGACCTGGTCGGCCTGGCCGGCCGGGAACGCGACCGGGTTCGGTCGTACTCGCTCGGCATGAGGCAGCGCCTGGGCGTGGCCGTCGCGATGCTGCACGACCCGGAGCTGCTCGTGCTGGACGAGCCCGCCAACGGCCTTGACCCGGCCGGCATCGTGGAGATGCGCGCGCTGCTGCGCAGGCTCGCCGCCTCCGGGAAGACGGTCTTCCTATCCAGCCATGTCCTGGGCGAGGTGCAGCAGGTCTGTGACCGCGTCGGCATCGTCAGCCAGGGACGTCTCGTCGGGCTGGCGCCGGTGGCAGACCTGGTGACCGGCGGCGGCGAGTTCGAGGTGCGGCTCGCGGACGCGGCCGCGGCGCTCGTCCTGGTCCGGCGCGAGCCGTGGGGGGCCGCCGCTCGTCTCGACGCCGGCGTCCTCGTGACCGGCGCGCCGGGCGGTCGGGGCCGGGACCTGACGGCCTACCTCGTGGCCGCCGGCATGGTGCCCGACCAGGTGGCCGAACGCCGGCACGACCTGGAGCGGGTCTTCCTCAGCCTGACGGCGCCGTCGGCCGGGGGTGTGCGATGAGCGCGATCGCGGAGCCGTCCTGGCCGCCGGCGGCGGTGACCCAACCTTCCCGTGCCGGGTTCTCCGGAGCGGTTCGAGGCGAGCTGCTGAAGCTCGCCGGCTTCCGCCCGGCCTGGGCCATGCTCGGGGTCGGCGTGCTGCTGTTCGCCGCCCTGGTGCTGATCGGAGGCGGCGACGAGCGCCGCCCCGCCTGGCACCATGACCACCTGGCCGTCGCCCGGCTGGTCCTGGATATGCTGATGGCCTGCTTCCAGGCCGGGTCGGGCGTCGTGCTGCTGGTCCTGGCGGCGTGGCTGGTGGGCGTCGAGCACAGCGCCGGGACGATCAGGGTGCTGCTGGCCCGGGGAACCGGGCGGCTCCGCCTCCTGCTGGCCAAGCTCACGGCGCTCGGCCTGGTCGGGCTGGTGCTGGTCGCCGGCTACTCGGCCGCCTCGCTGGTGGGCCTGGCGACGATGGCAGCCGCCTGGGGCGACCGGCCCACGGCGATCTTCTCCCTGCCAGGCATCTTCTGGCACGAGGCTGCGATGGATGCCGCCGCGGCCTCGGTCAGCGCGGCCGCGGCGATCCTGGTCGGCGTTGGCGCCTCGACGCTCGGTCGCTCGCTGGCCTTCGGGCTGGCGGCCGCCCTGGCGTTCTATCCCGCCGACACCGCCGGCGTGCTCGTCGCCAGGCTGCTGAACGAGCTCACCCACTGGCACGGCTGGCTCGCGGCCGGCACGTACCTCCTCGGGCCCAACCTCAACGTGCTCGCGGCGAGGCTGCAGCCCGAGCGGGCAGTCACCATCCCATGGGCGCTCCCGCCCGTCGCGGTGAGCGGCGCCCACACCGGCCTGGTGATCGGCGCCTGGCTCGTCGCCCTCGCGGCGGTCAGCGCGGTCATCAGCCGGCGACGCGACGTGCAGGACTGACGAGGCGAGGGCCGCCCGGACGGTCGTCAGGCCGTCTGGACGGCCTTGCGCTTGGCCCGGACGTCCTCCAGCTTGACGGAGACCAGGTGGGAGGAGCCGCTCTCGTCCAGGTGGACGCCGTACAGGCAGGAGGCGCTGGCCATGGTCAGGTGGTTGTGCGTGATGATCATGAACTGCCGGTCCCGGCCCAGCCGGTCCAGCAGCTCGCCGTACCGGCCCACATTGGCGTCGTCCAGCGCGGCGTCGACCTCGTCCAGGATGGTGAACGGCGCCGGGTTGATCTCCTGCAGCGCCACAACCAGTGCCAGCGCGGTCATCGCCCGCTCCCCGGAGCTGAGCAGCGAGATGTTCTGCATGCGCTTGCGCGGCGGCTGGACCAGGATCTCCACGCCGCTGCGCGGGCCTTCCGCGCCCTCGGCGTGCCGCAGCGTTGCCTTGCCGCCGGCGGTCAGCTCGGAGAAGAACTCCTGGAAGTTGGCCGCCACGGCCCCGAACACGGCCTCGTAGCGCGTCTCCTCCTCCTCGCGCAGGCGGGAGACCAGCGTCTCGAGGTCGGCCCGGGCGGCCGAGATGTCCTCCAGCTGCGTGATCAGCGTCCGGTAGCGCCCCTCCAGCTCGGCGCACTCGGCCTCCGCGAGCTCGTTCACCGGCCCGATCTCCGCCAGGCGGCGCTCGAGGTGCCGCATCTCGCGCTCCCGGGCCTTGCCGCCGGGCACCTCCTCCGGCGCCATGCCCGCCGGCATGCGCTCCCGCAGCTCCGCCATCCGGCTCTCGGCGAGCTCCGCCTCGCGCCGGTGCAGCTCGCGGCCACCCTCCAGGGTCGAGACCTTCAGCCGCCCGTCCACCCGGGCCTCCTCCGCGGTGACGAGCCGGCGGGCGGTCTCGGCCAGCTCCGCCTCCTCGTCCGGAGACTCGCGTTCGGCCTGCTCCAGTGCCGCCCTCTCCGCGTCGACGCGGTCGCGCAGGCCGGGCAGGGCAGACGCCACGCCCGCGGCCTGCTGCTCGGCCTGGGCCGCCCGCCGGACTCGCGAGTCCCGGCCTCGCTCCAGCCCGGCCAGGTCGGCCTCGGCCGCGCCGAGCTGACGGCGCACGTCCTGTGCCCGCTCCCGCCAGCGGACCCGATCCAGGTCCAGACGGTGGACCTCGGCCCGGTGCTCGGCCACCAGCTTCTCGTGCTCGTCGACGGCCCGGCGCAGGTCGGCCGCCGCCGCCTCCGCCTGCTCGGCCGCCCGCTCCAGCTCCGGCAGCCGCTCGCTCTCGGAGGCCTCCGCCAGGCGGGAGCTCGACAGCTGCCGGGCGGCCTCGTCGAGCTGGCCCCGCTGACCGGCCTGCGAGCGCACCTCGTGGAGCCGCGCCTGGGCCCGCCGGCTCAGCTCGTTCCTGTCCCTGGCCTGGGCCGCGAGGGGCTCCAGGCGGCTGATCTCTTCCGTCAGGCGGTGGCGCCGACCGGCGAGCGCCACCCTCGGGTCGGCGCCGGCCCTGACCAGCCCGGGCTCGTGGTACACGCCGTCGGCGTCCACGTCCCTCCCGACCACGATCCCGCCCAGCAGCCGGCGGGCCAGGGGCTCGAAGCCGGCCTCGCAGCGGACGTGGTGGAA
>DATFRD010000091.1:0-2579 GCA_035263645.1 Candidatus Dormiibacterota bacterium
CGAGCTTGCCGCCGACGAGCGCTTCGCGACGCCGGCGGCCAGGGTCCTGAACCAGGAATGGCGCGCCGTCCTTCAGGCCAGGGCGGAGCAGCTCGGCGTGGACGAGGTGATGGAGCGCTCCGGCCGGGCCCAGGTGACCGTGGGCCGGGTGATGACGCCGGCCGACCTTCTCTCCTGCCCGCACCTGCGGGCGCGCGGCTACTGGGGGACCGTCCGCTCGGACGGCCGAGAGCGTCCCATCCTCGGCCCGCTGTTTCGCATGTCCGCGACGCCCCGGCGAGTGACCAGGGGCGCGCCGCGCATCGGCGAGCCCGGCCCGGGGGTCTAAAGACCAGGGTGGGACGGCGGCCGCCGCTGCACGGCGTGCGCGTGCTCGACCTCACGACCGCCTGGGCCGGGCCGATGGCCACCCGGTGCCTGGCGTTCCTGGGCGCCGACGTCATCCGCGTCGAGAACCCGAACCGGATCGACTCCTGGCGGGGGGTCGTGCGGGGCGGCGACCCCACCAGCTATCCCGAGTGCGATCCGGGAGTCCGGCCGTACAACCGCACCTACCGGTTCAACGCCGTCAACACGGACAAGCGGTCGATCGCACTCGACCTGAGGCGACCCCAGGGCCGCATGATCGCGCTCCGGCTCGCCCTCCGCTGCGACGTCGTGGTGGCCAACTTCTCGGACGGCGTCCTCGATCGCCTGGGCCTCGGCTATGCGCAGCTGGCCCCGCTCCGCCCCGACATCATCGTGGTGGAGATGCCGGCCTACGGCTCGGGCGGCCCGCTCACGAGCTTCCTGGGCATGGGCAACACGATGGAGGCCATGGCCGGCATGACCGTCCTGATGGGGTACGGCGACGGCGTCCCCCGTATGACGGGGACGTTCTACCTCGACCCGATGGGCGCCCTGCACGCGACCGCGGCGGTCCTGACCGCGCTCGCCCACCGCAGGCACACGGGCAGGGGCCAGCACGTCGAGGTCGCCCAGCGGGAGGCCGCCATGCACTGGGCCGGCGAGCTCCTGCTCGAGCACATCGAGAACGGAGAGACGTTCCAGCCCGACGGGAACACGGTGCCCGACGCGGCTCCCCACGACGCGTACGCGTGCCTCGGCGAGGACGAGTGGGTCGCCATCGCGGTCTTCGGCGACGGGCAGTGGCGGACGCTGTGCGAGGTGATCGGGAGGCCCGACCTGGCGTCGGACCCGAGGTTCGCCAGCTTCCCCGAGCGGTGGCGGAACCGCGAGCTGCTGCGGGAGCCGCTGACGAGGTGGACAGGCCAGATGCACAAGGCCCGCGCGGCGTCCCTGCTGCAGGCCTGCGGCGTCCCCGCGGCCCCGGTTTATCACGGCCGCGACATCGCGCACAGCCCCTACCTCCAGGAGCGCGGGTTCTTCGCCACCCTGGAGCACCCCGAGGCCGGAACCCACCCCTACGCGGGCCTTGGCTTCCGGCTGCGGGACACGCCGGGCGGGATGCGTGCCGCCGCGCCGTGCTTCGGGCAGCACAACGAGGAGGTCCTGGTCGGCCTGCTGGGCCTCGATCCCGAGCAGGTGGCCGAGCTGGAGCGCGCCGGCGTGCTCGCCAGCGCGCCCGAGGAGGACGCGTGAGCTACGAGACGATCCGCTTCGAGCGCGGCCCGGTCGCTCGCATCGTCCTCGACCGGCCGCGCGTCCTCAACGCCCAGGACCGCCGGATGCTGCGCGAGCTCGACCACGCATTCGCCGCGGCGGCCGGCGATCCCGAGATCCGGGTCATCGTCCTCTCGGGCGAGGGCGAGCACTTCTCGGCGGGCCACGACGTTAGGGAGATCGCGGACCGCGACCGGGCGGTGGAGGCCGGCGAGCGGCCGATCACCGGAACCGAGCTGCAGGACCTCTACCTCGACAGCCACCTGCGCTGGCGAAACGTGCTGAAGCCCACGATCGCGATGATCCATGGCTACTGCATCTTCGGCGGCTGGATGCTCGCCTCGGCGATGGACTTCGCCTTCGCCGCCGACGACCTCAAGCTCCTGGCGTACCCCGCGCCCGCGGACTACTGGGCCGTGATCTGGGAGCTGCGGCCGCGCCGGGCGCTCGAGCTCCTGTACGAGAACCGGTTCGTCAAGGCCGACGAGGCCCTGGAGCTCGGGTTCGTCAACCGCGTCTACCCGCGCGCCGACCTGGAGCGGGAGACGCTGGCCTACGCGCGGCGCGTGGCGGAGAACGACCCGAGACTGCTTCGCGCCCTCAAGCTCCACGTGAACCAGACCCTGGACGGAATGGGCTTCAGCCAGTCCGTGACCGCCGCCTTCAACGCGCTCCGTGGGCCGGACGGCGGGCGCGCCGGACGCCCCGCGCCTCGGGTCGAGACGACGGGCGGCCGGCTCCGGTTCCGCAACGTCGGGCCGGCCCTCGAGCGCCTGCGCCGGCAGGACCGCGGTCGCCGTTAGGGGTGCGGCCGGAAACCCAGCCGGATCTTTGGGCCCCATGCACCCCATCTCCCCACCCCACGAAATCCGCACCCCGCCACCGCGATTTCGCGGGGACCCCGGGTCCGGCGTTGCCTCCTGCGGTGCTCAGTCACGCCCTGGAGGGCGCTCCTT
>DATFRD010000092.1:0-9945 GCA_035263645.1 Candidatus Dormiibacterota bacterium
GCGCCCGCTCTTCCTCGCCCTCGGGCCCCACCACCGCGATGCGGGGCTCCTCCAGCACGGGCCGCGCCGCCGGCTCCTCGCGGGCGTCGGCCAGGGGCGCGGTGACGACCAGGTCCAGCGAAGGCTTGAGCTCGCCGCCCAGCGCCGACCAGACGTCCGACAGCGGGCGGTCGCTCGGCGGCGGCAGCGCGATCGTGGCGAAGACGGGGAGGTCGCCGGCCAGCGCACCGCCGAGCACGTCATCGGGCAGCCGCTCATGGCGCACGAAGCAGGCCAGCACGGCCGAGAGCAGGCGGTGCTCGTCCTCCGGCCGCTGGGTCCACGCGGTGACCAGGTACGAGAGCTTGTAGCGCCGCGCCGGCGGCCGGCGGTCGGTGACGAACCCCGCCTGGTCCCGGTAGGCCTGCCACATCACCTCGCGGCGCTGGAGGTCCTCGCGGATGTCGTAGAGGTAGAGGTCGAGCGTGGGCACGTTGCGCCGGCTCGACCACTCCCTGGTCGGGGCGTCGAACGCCACGTCCACGTCGACGCCGGCCAGCGCCTCGCGGCGGACGAGCGCGCGAAGTGCCTCGTCGACGTCCTGGATCATCGCCCCCGAGCGTCGCCGCGGACGCCCGGCCGGGCAACCCGCCGCGGGGCAGTCCTTCGGGCCATGACAACTGCCCGAACGGGCAGCCGCCGCGACCTGCAGGGCCGGCGCCCTCCGCGCGCGGGGGTCGGGGGCTTGCGCGGCGTGCCCCAACGGGCACCGGCGGCTGCCCCCAGGTCCGTCCGACGGTCCCTTGCCCACCCTCCCGGCCCCCTGCGAGGCTGCGCTGGCGAACCAACCGAGAGAAACCCTGGAGGCTCACGCATGCCGTACCTGTCACCCGGCGTCTACGTGGAGGAGGTTGAGGCAGGCTCGCGCCCGATCGAGGGCGTCGGGACCGCCGTGGCCGCGTTCGTCGGCCTGGCGGCGCGGGGGCCCTTCAACCAGCCGACGCTCATCACCAACTGGAGCCAGTTCGTCCAGGCGTTCGGGGACTTCGGCGACCACACCTACCTGGCCCATGCGGTGTACGGCTACTTCCAGAACGGCGGCGGCGCCTGCTACGTCGTGCGCATCGGCGGCACCGGGCCCGCACCCGTCGCGCGTGGTGAGCTGCCGCTGGGCCGGGGGGACAAGGTGGTGCCCTACCGGGTCAGCGCGCTGGAGGAAGGCCCGGCCGGCAACGACATCTCGGTGGAGGTCCAGGACGCGTCGGAGCCGGGCGACGACATCTTCAAGCTGGTCGTGAGCCGGGGCGGCAAGGTCCAGGAGGTCTTCGACAACGTCACCACGAAGCGCGGCCGGCAGAACGTGGTCACGGTGGTCAAGGCGCAGTCCCGTCTCATCCAGCTCGAGGAGGTCGGCGGCGCCACGGCGGTCGAGCCGGTGGCCCAGGCGCGAGTCAGCCTGGCCGGCGGAGGCGCCAGCGTGCCCGTCAGGGTGTCGGCCGAGGACTATGTCGGCAACACCTCCGACCGGACCGGGTTCGCCGGCCTGGAGGCGATCGACGCCGTGACCATGCTGGCCGTGCCCGACCTGATGGCCGCCTACCAGCAGGGCGTCATCGACCTGGAGGCGGTGCAGGCCGTGCAGCAGGCCATGATCGCCCACTGCGAGCTCATGGCCGACCGGGTCGCCATCCTCGACCCGCCGCCGGGCCTCAACGCCCAGCAGGTGCGGGAGTGGCGCGTGGACAAGGCCCGCTACGACTCCAAGTACGCCACCCTCTACTGGCCCTGGATCAAGGTGTTCGACCCGGTGGCGGGACAGGGCGTGTTCGTGCCGCCCTGCGGTCACATGGCGGGGGTGTGGGCGCGCAGCGACGACACCCGCGGCGTGCACAAGGCGCCCGCCAACGAGGTCGTGCGCGGCGCCATTGACCTCGAGCTCCTGATCACCAGGGGCGAGCACGACCAGCTGAACCCGCAGGGGATCAACTGCGTCCGCGCCTTCCCCGGCCGCGGCATCAGGGTCTGGGGCGCACGCACGCTCTCCAGCGACCCGGCCTGGCGCTACCTGAACGTCCGCCGGCTGTTCAACTACATAGAGGAGTCGGTGCTCCAGGGCACCCAGTGGGTCGTGTTCGAGCCGAACGACATGGCGCTCTGGGAGCGGGTCAAGCGCACCATCAACGGCTTCCTGGTCCGGCTCTGGCGCGACGGGGCGCTCTTCGGGGCGACGCCGCAGCAGGCCTTCTACGTGAAGTGCGACTCGGAGACCAACCCTGCCGAGGTGATCGACGCGGGCCAGCTGGTCGTCGAGATCGGCATCGCGCCCGTCAAGCCCGCCGAGTTCGTGATCTTCCGCATCGCCCAGTTCTCGGGAGGCGCGTCCCTCACCGAGTAGCGCGAGGCACGGAACCCGATTCCCTGATTCCATCTAAGGAGGTCTGCCGATGCCAACCGGTCTGCCCAGGCTCCCCTCGGACGCCCTCGCCGGCTACCACTATTCGATCGAGATCGACGGGGTCACGATCGCCCAGTTCCAGGAGGTGAGCGGACTGACGTCCGAGGTGGACGTGATCGAGCTCAAGGAGAACACGAAGGACGGCAAGTACGTCAACCACAAGCTGCCGGGCAACCGGAAGCCTCCCTCGATCACGCTGAAGCGCGCCAAGAACTCGTCGAAGGACCTCTGGGACTGGCACCAGAAGATCTACGAGGGCAACGTCTCCGACGGGCGCAGGAACGGCTCGGTCGTGATGTACAGCTACGACCACACCGAGGTCGGGCGCTACAACTTCATGAACGCGTGGCCCTCCAAGGTCTCGACGAGCACCCTCAAGGCGGGCTCCAACGACATCCTCATGGAGGAGGTCACGATCGTCTGCGAGGAGCTGGAACGGGTCAAGTGAGCGCCAGCGGCTCCCGCGAGACGCTGCGCACCGAGTTCGAGTTCGTGCTGCCTCGGGGCTACGTGGACGACGAGGGGAACGTGCACCGCGAGGGGAGGATGCGGCTGGCGACGGCGCGCGACGAGATCCTCCCCCAGCGCGACCCCCGCGTGCGGGAGAACGAGGCCTACCTGACGGTGATCCTCCTCTCCCGGGTGGTCACCCGCCTGGGCGCGGTCGGACTCGTCACGCCGGCGACGATCGAGGGCCTGTTCGCGTCGGACCTCGCGTTTCTCCAGGACCTGTACCGGCGAGTCAACAGCGAGGGGACGACGCAGGTGGCGATCACCTGCCCGTCCTGCAAGCACGACTTCGCGGTCGACCTGGCGGGAGACGGCGGGTGAGGGTGCTGGCGCCGGTGTCCGGCCAGGCCGCCCCGGCTCTCTACGACGGGGAACGGCTCTTCGAGGAGATCGCCTACATCGCCTACCACTTCCACTGGCCGCTCGACGAGATCCTCGACCTGGAGCACCCGCTCCGCCGGCGGTTCGTCGAGGAGATCGCCCGCATCAACCGGCGGCGAGGCGAGGAGGAGTAGGCGGTGCCCTGGCCCCTCGCCTGGTGGCTCGGGCCGCTCGGCCGCGTCCTCCGCTCCCCGGTCCCGTCGCCGGCGGCCCCCCCGGCGCCGGTCGCGGCCGGGGTATCGCGGCCGCGGGCGGAGCAGGGCTGGGCCTCGCTGCCGCCGATCCCCAGGGCCGCCGGCGACCTGGAGCTGACCGCTCGGGCCCGGGAGTTCGCGACCGGCCTGCCCGGCGCGGCCGGGCTGCCGCTGGCCCTGCAGCCGCTGGCGCACGCGCGGACGCTCGAGGCTCCGCCCGGCCTGGTCGCCGGGCTGGCGGCGTCGGTGCCGGTCCAGGCGTACGCGGGCCAGGAGCCGCTGGTCCTGGCGGAGCGCCGGCCCGGGCGGCCGCCGGGCCAGGCCCGGGAGGCATGGTCGTGGCCGGAGGAGGCCGGGGCGGACGCCGCGCCAGGGGTCGCCGGGCAGCCGCCGCCGGCGGCCGAGCCGACGCCGGCCGCCGCGCACGAGGCGGCCTCCGCCGCGGCGCTGCCCCCGGCGGCCGCTCCCCGTCCCGTCCCCTCCCTCCCGCTGACGCCGGCCGCGCCCCTGGTCGCCGGCGCCCGGCCCGAGGCCGGGTCGACCGCGCCGCCGGAGCCGGCTCGCTCGGGGGCCGAGGCGCCGGCCGGGGAGCTGCCGCCGCCGCCGCGCCGGCTGAACGTCGGCCAGTCGCGCCGGCTGGGGCTCGGGGCGCCGCTGCCGCCTGGCCCCGAGCGCCTGGCCCCCGGAGGCGACGAGCCGGCAGCGGGGCCGGCGGCGCCGGCGGCCCCGGCGACCTCCACGGTCCAGGCAGCTCAGGCAATGGACGCCGGCCGCGCAGCGCTGCCGCCGCCGTCTCCGCCGCCGCCGGCGACCGGGGGCCCGCCCCGGCTCCCGGCTCCGCGCCAGCCCGAGGCGACGCCCGGCGCCGCTGCGGCGCGGCCGGCCGGGCCGCCCTCCCGCTCCACGTCGCCGAGCTCGGGGCTGGCCGGGCCGATCCACCGGGTGCAGCGCCGCCCCGCCGGGCGGCCGGCCGACGGGAACGCCGGGCCGGAGGGCGCGACGCGACCGCCGGGGGCGTCGGAGCCTCCGATCGGGCCCTCCGCCGAGATCGTGCCCGCGCCGGCCCCCGGCTCGCCCGTCCCGGCCCGCCGGGAAGGGCCGGCGGAGGCGCCCGCTGCAGCCACGCCAGCGGAACCCGCCGCGGGCGGCCTCGCGGCCGACGAGCCCGGTGGGCCGGCGCGGGCCGCCGCCGCGGCGCCGTTCGAGGCCGGCGCGCGGCCGCTCCTCGCGCCGCTGGCCGCGCCTCTGCGGGTCAGCCGCCAAGCAGCGGCGGGCGGCCGCACCGCGCCGCGGCCGGCGGACGTCTCGCCAGTGTCCGTCTCGCGCGGCACGTTCGCCTGGCCGCCGGCCGGGCCGGCGCCCGCGCTCACGCCGGTGCCCGCCTCGGTGCAGAGCGCGGACCCCTGGCTCCAGCGGGCGACGGTCGCGTCCGAGCCGCGCTGGCCGGCGCTCGCCGCGCCGGCCGCGGCCGCGCGGCTGCCCGAGCCGGAATGGGCGGCGGCCGGCCCGGAGCTCGCGCCTGCGTTCGTGGCGGCCTCCCGCATCGCCGTGCAGCGGGCGCCGGAGGCGGGAGCCGGTGCCGACGCCGGACCCGGTGCCGGTGCCGAGCCCGGACGGGCCGTCGGGGCGGTACCGGGTGCCGGGGCCGGCGCCGGCGCCCATTCGGACCAGGAGCTTGACTCCCTCGCTCACCTGCTCTACGACCGCCTGCGGTCACGGCTCCGCATGGAGCTGCTGATCGATCGCGAGCGGGCGGGCCTGATCACGGACCTGCTGTGAGCCGGGCTCCAGTGCGCGAGCGGACGCGGCAGCGCATCGGCGGAGCCCGGCCGAGGAGGGGTGGATGCCGGAGACCGCGCTGAGCCCGCGCTTCACCGTCAGCATCGACGGCTACGGCAGCCTGGGCAGCTGGACCAAGTGCGACGGGCTGTCGGTGGAGTACGAGGTCTTCGAGTACCAGGAGGGCGGCCGCAACGACTACGTGCACCGGCTGCCGGGCAGGCGCAAGTACCCGAACGTCAAGCTGACGCGGCCCCTGGACCGGGACTCGCAGACGGTCGTGAAGTGGGTCTCCGGGATGGTCAGCAAGGTCGAGCGGCAGACCGCCGAGATCGCCGTGCTCGACGGGAACGGCCAGGTGGTCTGCCGGTGGAACCTGAGCGGCGTGTGCCCGGTGAAGTGGACCGGGCCGACGCTCGATGCCGCCGGCAACCAGGTGGCCAGCGAGACCCTGGAGCTGGCGCACAACGGCTTCCTGGACGCGGGGTAGGAGCGGATGCCCAAGGCGACGCTGGCAGCGGAGGACGGCTCCAGGCTCGAGTTCCGCTTCAACCCGAAGGAGTACTCGATCAGCAAGTCGGCCACCTGGAACCGGCCCACCTCCAAGAGCGCCAAGCACGCCACGGCGCCCGAGTTCGGCGGGGTCCAGCCCCAGACCGTCCAGATGGAGCTGTTCTTCGACGACTGGGAGGGCAGCGGCGACCTGGTCAAGGACATCGAGACGCTGCTGGGCTGGCTCAAGCCGACCGACAAGTCCATCAACCAGAAGAAGAAGCCGCAGCCGCTGGCGCTCCAGTTCCGCTGGGGGGGCCAGCAGCCCCTGGCCGAGTTCAAGGGCTTCCTCAAGTCGGTCAGCGCCAAGTACACGATGTTCAGGTCGGACGGCACGCCGGTCCGCGCCACGGCCCAGATCTCCCTCGAGGAGATCCCCACCGACCCCCCGAAGACGAACCCCACCTCGGGCGCGATCGCAGGGCGGCGCAGCCACGTGATGGCCGCCGGCGACAGCCTCCACTCTGTGGCCTTCCGCGAATACGACGACCCGGCCCTGTGGCGCGGGCTGGCCGCCGTCAACGGCATCGACGACCCGCTGCGCGTGGCGCCGGGCACCCGGCTGCTCATCCCGACCGCCGACGAGGCGGGGGCCCTGAGCTGAGGAGCGGGGATGGCGGAGGACGGACGCTACGGGGCCAAGCCGGCGGTGGAGGTGGAGGGCCGCCCGCTCGCCGCCGAGGTCGAGGTGCTGCTGGAGCAGGTCGTGGTCGACGATCACCTGCACCTGCCGGACATGTTCGTCCTGGCCTTCCGCGACGCGGGCAACCAGGTGCTCAGGCAGGCACAGCTCCACATCGGGTCCCGGGTGCGGGTCGGTGTGCCCGGAGCCGGCTCGGGGGGCGGTGAGCCGCTCATCGAGGGCGAGGTGACGGCGCTGGAGGCCGAGTACGACGCGGGAGGCAGCCGGGCCGTGGTCCGGGGCTACGACGGCTCGCACCGGCTCCATCGCGGGCGGGTCACCCAGACCTACCAGAACGTGAAGGACTCCGACATCGCCCGCACGGTCGCCCAGCGGGCCGGCCTCCAGCCGGGCACGATCGACGACTCCCGCACCACGCACGACCACGTCTCCCAGGTCAACCTCTCGGACTGGGACTTCGTCCGGGCGCGGGCCGCGGAGATCGGGTTCGAGGTGGCGGTCGCCGAGGGCAAGCTGCACTTCCGCCGGCCGCGGCCGTCGGAGGAGGCGCCGGCCGAGGGGGACTTCCATTCGAGCGACCCGCTGCAGCTCGTCTTCGGCAAGGACCTCCTGGAGTTCCGGCCTCGGGTCAGCTCAGCGGAGCAGGTCGCCGACGTCCGGGTGCGGGGCTGGGACCCTCGGGCCAAGCGGGCCGTGATCGGCTCGGCGCCCGCCGGCACGAGCAGCGTCCAGCTGCCGGCCACGCCCGGCGACCTGGCCGGCAAGTTCGGCAGCCCGACGTACGTCGCCGTGGACCACCCGCTGACCACCCAGCGCGAGGTGGACGCCACGGCGAAGGCCGTTGCCGAGCAGATCGGCAGCGCGGTCGCCGAGGCGGAGGGGGTGGCCAGGGGCAACCCCAGGCTCAGGGCGGGGGCGGCGATCAGCGTCGGGGTGGTGGCCGACGACTTCGTCGGCCGCTACACCCTGACCCACACCCGGCACGTCTTCGACGCGCGCGGCTACCTGACCCGCTTCGAGGTCAGCGGCCGCCAGGACCGGTCCCTGCTGGGGCTGGTCGCGAACGCGAACGGGGGCGCGGCGGCGTCGGCCGGCGGCGGCCCGCCCGTGTACGGCGTCGTGATCGCCCAGGTGACCAACAACGACGACCCCGAGAAGCTGGGTCGGGTCAAGCTCAAGTTCCCCTGGCTCTCCGACGGCTACGAGTCGGACTGGGCCCGGATGGCGCAGATGGGGGCGGGCCCGGACAGCGGCGCCTGCTTCCTGCCCGAGGTCAACGACGAGGTGCTGGTCGCGTTCGAGCTGGGGGACGTGCGCCGGCCGATCGTGGTCGGCGGGCTCTACAACGGCCAGGACCGGCCCCGGCTGGGCGACGGGCTGATCGACAACGGCAAGGTGCAGCGGCGCGGGATCGTGTCCCGCAGGGGTCACCGCCTGGTCTTCCTGGACGACCCCGGCAAGTCGGGCATCGCGCTGGTCACCGCCGGCGGGAGCATCCGGATCGCGCTCAACGAGACGAAGAACGAGATCCACGTCTTCTGCCAGGGGAAGGTCCGGATCGAGGCCCAGGACGAGCTCTCGATCTCCTCCCAGCAGCGGGTCAGCATCGAAGCCGGCACCCAGCTGGAGCTGAAGGGCCCGGCGGGCGTGAAGGTCGAGAGCAGCGGCCCCGTCGAGGTCAGCGGCACTCCGATAAAGCTCAACTGAGATGAGGCGCCAGCAGCGAGAGGGCTCAGGAAAGCCCCTCCCCCCTTGCGGGGGAGGTGGCCCCCCCAGGGGCTGGAGGGGGGGCTCCAGGTGAGCTCGCCGGCCATCGTCATGGGGGACCAGCTCACCGGGCAGTGCCCCACCCACCTGATCCCCAACCCGGCCTCGGGCGCGCCCCAGCCGGCGCCGCCGCTGCCCTTCGCCGCGCCGCTGACGGTGGGGCTCGTCGCCACGGTGCTGATCGGAGGCAAGGCGGCGGCGGTGGTGGGGTCGAGCGGCATGAACACGCCGCCTCACGTCGGCCTGCACCCGAGCGACCCGTTCCTGGCCCCGCCGGCCCAGGTCGGCCGGGTGACGAGCGGGAGCGCCACCGTCCTGTTCGGCGGCCAGCCCGCGGCGACGGCGCAGTCCGCCTGCACCTGCTGCGCAACGCCCGGCAGCCTGGTGCCCACTGTGACCACCGTGCTGATCGGATAGCCGAGGAGGGGAGAGGACCTGAGCGAGGAGTTCATCGGAGCCGGCTGGGCCTTCCCGGCCAGGACGGACGCGACGGGCCGCATCGCCCTGGTCTCGCGCGAGCGGGAGCTGGAGGAGAGCATCCGGCTGATCCTGGGCACCGCCCTCGGGGAGCGGCCCATGCGGCCGGAATTCGGCTGCGCCATCCACGATCACGTCTTCGCCGGCGTCGACCCCGAGGTGGCCGCCCGGATCGCGGTCGAGGTCCGCCTCTCGCTCCTGCGCTGGGAGCCGCGGATCGAGGTGCGGGACGTGCAGACCAGCTTCGACGAGGCCGACCCGACCCTGATCTACATCGACATCCGCTACGCCGTCGGAGACACCAACGACCCCCGCAACCTCGTCTTCCCCTTCTACACGATCCCGCCGGAGGAGTGACGATGGCGCTGCCCGCCCCCAACCTCGACGATCGCCGTTTCCAGGAGCTCGTCAACGAGTCGAAGCGCCTGGTCCAGCAGCGGTGCCCCGAGTGGACGGACCACAACGTCCATGACCCGGGGGTGACGCTGATCGAGCTCTTCGCCTGGATGACCGACCAGGTGATCTACCGGCTCAACCGCGTCCCCGACAAGGTCTACCTGAAGTTCCTCGACCTGCTCGGGGCGCCGCTGTTTCCTCCGACCGCCGCCAGGGCGCCGGTCACCTTCTGGCTGGCGGCGCCCCAGCGCGAGACCGTTCGCATCCCGGCGGCGACCCGGGTGGCGACGGTGCGGACCGAGACCGAGGACGCGATCAGCTTCTCGACGCTCGCCGACCTCGACCTGAGGCCCTGCGGCTTCCTGCTGGCGGCGACTGGGGCGGAGGGCCAGCCGGCCCGGCCGGTGACCGAGGAGCTGGCCCGCCCGGCGGGCTTCGACTGCTTCAGCCCGCAGCCCCGGCCGGGTGACGTCCTGCTGATCGGGCTCACCGACGCCGTGCCGTCGTGTGCGGTGACCCTGCGGCTGGGCTGCCGGATCGAAGGGGTCGGCGTCGACCCCGACCGGCCGCCCCTGACCTGGGAGGCCTGGACCGGGGGCGCCTGGGTGGCGTGCGAGGTGGAGCGCGACGAGACCGGCGGCCTCAACCGGGACGGCGACGTGGTCCTCCACGTGCCCGGCACGCACGCGGCGGGGGCGCCGGTGCTCGCGCAGCGCGCCGGCTGGCTGCGGGCCAGGGTGGTCGAGGCCGGGCCCGGCCAGCCGCGCTACAGCGCTTCCCCGACCATCACCCGCATCGCCGCCTTCACCATC
>DATFRD010000093.1:0-12926 GCA_035263645.1 Candidatus Dormiibacterota bacterium
CGCTGTTCGCGTCCATCATGGCCGGGGCCAGGGGTTATGTCCTAAAGCAGATCCGGGGCGGCGACGTGGTGCGCGCTATCCGGGCGGTCGGCAGGGGGGAGAGCCTGCTCGACCCGTCAGCGACGGAGGCCGTGCTGGAACGCCTCCGGCAGGGCAAGCACGTGGTGGGGGACGAGAAGCTGGCCAGGCTGTCTCCGCAGGAGGAGCGCATCCTGACGCTGGTGGCGGAGGGTCACACGAACCGCCAGATCGGGGTCCGGCTGCGGCTGGCGGAGAAGACGGTGAAGAACTACGTCTCGACGATCCTGTCCAAGCTGGAGGTGAGCCGCAGGGCGGAGGCCGCGGTGTACCTGGCCCGCCGCCGCAGCTCGCCCGGTTCGCCCGGCCCTCGATAGACGGTCCCGTGACTGAAATCTGGCTCTGATGGCCCCGGGGACGGGCCGGCGCCCATCCCCGGGGCCGCGCTTCCAGGAGCGCGGCGCTCCTGGACTCAGGCCGCCCTCGAGCCCGACCCCTCAGGGTCCAGGCCCCAGATGGGCAGCACGACGATCCGCTCGCTGAGTCGGTCGCGCGTCCTCGTCTGCCAGGCGGCTGCCCTGGCCCGCATGTCCGCCGCGATCTGACCGCGCAGGTGCAGCAGGGCCAGACCACCGGTCAGCAGCCCCGCCAGCGCCGCCGCCGGCATCGAGCCGGACGCGTGGTACGCCTCGGACAGGACGGCCGTCGCAGCGGTCGTGACGAGCACCAGTGAGAGGCAGCGAGCGGCGCCCCGGCGACTCCACATAGAGAGCGGGCCCGCCAGACCGAGAGATCCTGCGGTCAGGAACAGCACGAACAGGACCAGCGAGGGCGACGGGTACAGGATCCTCGCTGCGGCGGCTGCGATGTACCCGATGACAAGCCCGGGATACCACAGCCCCGTACGCTGGACGATTGGCGGCGGCGCCGGTTCGACAGCGCGAGCGGCGAAAGTGGACAGGAATCCGTCTGACATGACCGCAACCCCCTTCTCTGTCGAGACCGGTGACGCCGGTGAGCCGGCGCCTCGGGCCCGTCCACTCCAGGATGCGCGGAAGACGGTGTCGTCTCAAGGGTCCGACGTCCCCCGATCAGGTGGGACCGCGCACGGCACGCGCCGGCCGATGGACCCACCCTGTCAGGGTCGAAGGACCTCTGTAACGTCGACCTGACAGAGGTGCAGTCCTTTGACAGGCGACCATCTTCCCGAGTTGCGGTGCGGCTGGCGCTGACTATCATCTGAGCCGTGGGCGCGAAGGGGGGGTCGCCGGCTCCGCCGTACGGACCGTTGCTGGACGCCCTGCCCGAGGCCGTCCTCCTCGTGAGCGGCGAAGGGGCCGTCGTCGCGATCAACCAGGCGGCGCTGGACCTGTTCGGCTGCGGCCGCGCCGAGGTGATCGGCCAGGCCGTCCAGGACCTCATCCCCGGCGTGTCCGCAAGCAGCGCTCCGGCCACCCTGACCACCTCCTGCCGCAGGGGGGACGGCACGGAGTTCTCGGCCCGCGTGGCGCTCGGCCGGGCCCCCACGGACCACGGCACCCTGCTGGTGGCATCGCTACGCGAGGACCCGGCGGCGTCGCGCCCGGAGGCCCGGCTGCGACCGCTCGTCGAGGTCTCCCGCGCCGCGCTGGACGGGGTCGACCCGGAGGCGATGCTGCGGCACGTGGCCCGGACGGCGCGCGAGCTCGCCGGCGCCGAGCTGGCCGTGGTGGCGGTGCGCGACGCCGACCCCACCGTCTACCGGGTGAGGACGGCAGAAGGGCCTGACGCCGAGGCGCTGCTCGGCAGGACGCTGGGATCCTGGTCCCAGGCGCCGCCCCCGCCCGCCGGCGGGTCGGCCGGCACCGCCGCGGAGGACGCCCGGCCCCGCCTGGTCGCTGCCTCGCAGGTGCTCGACGGGGTGGACGCCGGCCCCACGCTGGTGGCGCCGCTGCCGAAGAGCAGGCAGGTCCCCGCGTGCCTGGTGCTGGTCAGGCCGCGCGGCGGGCCGACCTTCGGCTCCGCCGAGCTGGAGCTGGTGGAGCTGTTCGTGGCGCAGGCGGCGGTGGCGCTCAGCTACATCACGATCCGGGACGAGCTGCAGCGGCTGGCGATCGTGGCGGAGCGCGACCGGATCGGTCGGGAGCTGCACGACGGCGCGATCCAGTCGCTGTTCTCGGTGGGCATCAACCTCCAGGGCACGCAGGTGCTGACGGACGACCCGATGCTCCTGTCCCGGCTGGAGAGCGGCGTGACGCAGATCGACGCGATCATCCGCGACCTGCGCAGCTACATCTTCGGGCTGCGGCCCGGCGGCCTCGCCCGGCGTCCCCTCGACCAGGCCCTGTACGAGCTCGCAGGCCAGTTCGAGCGGGACCACGGCGTCGCCACCACCGTCGACGCGGACGGCGGCCTGGCTGCGGAGCTGGCCGGGCTGGCCGAGGACCTGCTCCAGCTCACAAGGGAGGTCCTGTCCAACGTCGCCAAGCACGCTGCCGCCCGCACCTGCACGATCACCCTGCAGCGCTCAGGGCGCCAGGCGCTGCTGGAGATCCGGGACGACGGCCGGGGCTACGTGGTCGAGCACGCCCGCGGCACGGGCTGGGGACTGCGCAACATCGAGGAGCGCGCGGCGGCGCTGCGAGGGCGCATCGAGACCAGGACGGCCCTCGGGACGGGGACGACGGTCAGCCTGCTGATCCCACGCTGAAAGCCCCTCCCCACTTGCAGAGGAGGTCGCCCTGCCAGGCCCGGAGTCGGGATCGGGCTCAGCCGATCGAGCCGTGGCTGGCCGCCGACGGGGTGGCGCCGGCTGCCGATGGGACGACCTTGCCGCAGCTCACGCACAGGCAGTTGACGACGTTGGCGAGGAAATGCTGCATGACCACCTCGACGACCCTGTTGTACACGGTGCGCTCGACCGTCCTGTCCAGCAGGTGCGAGGCGATGTCGTACTGGAGGCTCAGCGACAGGTACGCCCGCTCGGGCCCCAGCCAGGCCGCGTCGATCGTGCCGATGAGCGATGGGAACCCTCCCGGCCCCTCGATGCGCAGCTCGAACGGCACCGAGACCAGGTTCTCGTGGACCAGCACGCCGCCCAGCTGGAGGCGGGCGCGGCCTGGGGAGGTCTCCCGGTCGGGCCCGGATGGGGCCCGCCTCACGTTGAAGCCGGCCAGGCCCGCCTCGGCGAGCAGCCGCTCGCCCTCCTCACGCGTCCGCTCGCCGAGGCCCCCGAAGCACCGCTCCGGCTCCCACGAGAACGTCGCCTTGAACGAGTCCACGCTGACGGGGACGTCGAGGTAGGTCTTCAGGAACATGCGTCCATACATACCTGCCGATCGACCCCCTGCAAAGGGCCGTTGGTCCCGAGAAATGCGGCCGCGCTCCTGGGTCAGGGCGCGGGACGGCCGAGGTCGAACGCGAGGCGTCTCAGCTCGGCGATCCCGTCGTCGAGCTGCTGCGTGCACTGCTCCAGGAGCTGCCCGACCTCGGGGTCGTCGATCCGGTTGGCCAGCCCATTGAGCTGGAGGCCCACGGCGAAGAACGTCCGAATGGTGCGCGCGTACAGCTCCCCGGCGATCCGCTCCCGCTCGGCGAGCAGCGCCCGTCGCTCCTGGGCAGGTCTTCGCCGGGCCGTCGCCTCGCGCAGCACGCCCACGAAGCCCTGCGGCCGGCCGGCGTCGTCGTACAGCGGTCGCACCACGACGTTCACCCGCAGCCGGGCCCCGCGGCTGTCGACGCGCCAGCCGTCCTCCTCGAAGCGGCCCTCCGCGATGGCGGTCTCGAGATGGCGCTCCGGCCGCCTCCGGCCCACGTCGTCGCGCACGTAGAGGCGGCTCCAGGGCTGGCCCAGCATCTCAGGGGCGGCGTAGCCGAGGATCCGCTCGGCCCCGGCGTTCCACGCCTGCACGCGCCCCCCCGCGTCGAGGATGAAGATGGCGTAGTCGACGATGCTCCGGGCGAGGACGTGCCATCCCTCCCCGTCCGACCAGTGGATCTCGGGCCCCGTCGTCCGCCGCTCCATCCCTGACGCGACCCCCACCGCGCTCCCGGCGGGGGTCCCGGAGGACCCCAACATCGGCGCGACCATACGTCGCGCTCGGCCACGCGCGGATGAAACCACCATGAGGTTTCTCTCATGCGCGAAGGGCCTCGGTCGAGAGGGCGCCCATCGAGTACAGTTCTGCCGGTGACCGTGGCAGCCGGGTCCGAGATCGTGATCGAGGCCCGCGGCCTGACCAAGCACTACGGCGGCGGCATCGTCGCCGTGAGCAACCTGGACCTGGCGGTCCGCCGGGGCGAGGTCTACGGGTTCCTCGGCCCCAACGGTGCGGGCAAGACCACGACGCTGCGCGTCCTGGTGGGCCTCATCCGGCCCACCGCGGGGACGGCGCTCGTGCTCGGCCAGCGGCCCGGGGCCGAGGCGGCGCTGGCCAGGGTCGGCAGCCTGGTCGAGTCGCCCGCCTTCTACCCGTACCTGTCGGGCCGCGACAACCTGCGCGTGGTCGCTCGCTACTGCGGCGTGCCGGAGTCGCGTGCGGCCGCCGTGCTGGAGGAGGTCGGGCTGACCTCCCGCGCGCGCGACCGGTTCGGCACGTACTCCCTGGGCATGCGCCAGCGGCTCGGCGTGGCGGCCGCGCTGTTGAAGGAGCCGGAGGTGCTGATCCTGGACGAGCCGAGCAACGGTCTCGACCCGCAGGGAATGGTGGAGATCCGCGAGCTGGTCCGCTCGGTCGGCCGCGGCGCGCGTACGGTGCTGCTGTCCAGCCATCTGCTGGGCGAGGTCGAGCAGGTCTGCGACCGCGTCGGCGTGATCCAGGCCGGGCGCCTGGTGGCTGAGGGCACCATGGACGAGCTGCGCGGCCGCGGCGGGCTGGTGCTCAGGGCGGCGCCGCCGGACCGGGCTCGGGCGCTGCTCGCTGACCTGGTGGGCGCCGACGCGATCAGCGAACGGGAGGGAGCCTTCGTGCTGCGAACCGGGCCGGAGCGGGCCGCGGAGATCAACGCGCGCCTGGTGCTGGCGGGCCTGGACGTGTCAGAGGTGCGGCCGGAGGAGCGCTCGCTGGAGCAGGTGTTCCTCCAGCTCACCGGAGGCGAGCGGGACATCGGCCGCCAGCCGGCCGGGCCCGCCGAGCCCGACGGGCCGGCCGAGCCGGCCGAGCCGGCCGAGCAGAGTGCACCATGAGCGCCGTCCTCTCGTCGTTCGCCGCCGAGTGGCTGAAGGTGCGCAGGCGGCCGGCGGTCTGGGTCCTCGGGGTCGTGCTGGTCCTCCTGGTGGTCGCCTTCGAGTACGGGTTCATCCTGCTCGCGGTGCTCACCCTGCCCCGGAACGCCAGCCTGGGACCCGGCGTCACCGTCGAGCTCCTGCGGGCGACACTGCACCCGGCGCACTGGTTGCGGGAGACGCTGGCCAGCATCTCGGGCGGCATCGCCGGCCCGATCGCGGTCATCCTCGGCGTCCTCGCCTACGGGAGCGAGTACGGCTGGTCGACCCTGAAGACGGTGTTCACGCAGCGGCCGGGCAGGCTCGCCACGCTGGCCGGAAAGCTGCTCGCGCTGCTCGCGACGGTCGCCATCTACGTCGTGGCCATGTTCGCGGCGACCGCCGCCTGCTCGGCCGCAATCGGCCTGGCCGACGGTGCCGCGGGGACGTGGCCGGCGGCGTCTGACATCGCGAAGGCCCTGCTCACCGCGCTGCTGATTCTGAGCTTGTGGGCGGTCCTGGGCGTGCTGCTGTCCGTCCTCTTCCGCCAGTCGGCGCTCGCCATCGGGCTGGGCCTGATCTACGCGATCGTGCTGGAGGGCGTGGTCCTGAACCTCGCGGCCCAGTTCTCGTGGATCCGCACGGTCTCGCCCTGGTTCCCGGGCGCCAACGCCTCGGCGCTGGTGCGGTCGTTCGGCAGCACCATCCGGGGCAGCAGCAGCGCCCTGCCGGCGGGCGACGTGGGCCCGGGCCAGGCAACGCTGGTGCTCCTGGCCTACGCGGTCGCGTTCGTGGTGGTGACCGCCGGGCTCCTGCGCGCCAGGGACGTCACCTAGGGCTGCGGCCGAAAACCCAGCCGGATCTTTGGGCCCCATGCACCCCATCTCCCCACCCCACGAAATCCGCACCCCACCACCGCGATTTCGCGGGGACCCAGGGTCCGGCGTTGCCTCCTGCGGTGCTCAGTCACGCCCTGGAGGGCGCTCCTTCCGCTCCTCATCGGCGCCACCGGATCTGGGGCACCTGGAACCCAAATCTCTCGGCCAGGTTTCCGGCCGCACCCCTAGCCCTGTCCGCGGAGGCTGTCCGGCGGTTCCGGCGGGGACGCGGCGCGCGGCCGGTACTGGTCGCAGATCGGCGCCGCAGCCTCGGTGTGGAAGTTCCAGCGCCGGCACCAGGCCAGCCCGTCGAACTGCCGGCACGAGCCGCAGGTGACGGCGGGGTTGGAGCGCCCCAGCTTCCGCATCCGCTGGTCAGGGCGCTCACCCGGGAAGCCGCCGCTCACGCCATCGCGTTGCGCGCCGGCCAGTGCGGGCAGTAGTCCACGACAACGGCCGGGTCGGCTGCGGGCTGTTCCATCGACCAATCGTGCCATGGCGGGCCGAGCCACCTCCATCCTGATGTAGGCTTACATCATGAGCCACCGGACGCAGGTCGTCCTGAGCGACGCCCAGTACGCTCGCCTGAAGGGGGAGTCCGAGCTCACCGGGGTGCGCCTGGGCGAGCTGGTGCGCCGCGCGTTGGAGGCGGCGTATGGAGTCTCCGGCCCGCAGGGTGCCGAGGAAGGCCTGGCTATGAGCTTCGGAGCGTGGACGGACCGCGACCTCGACGGCGAGGCGTACGTCGAGCAGTTGCGGCGGGGGATGGCGCGACGCCTCGCTCGCTGACCGTCGTCGTCGACACACCGATCTTCATCGACCACCTGCGTGGCGACGAGCGGGCTCGGGACCTGCTGCACGAGGGTTTCGCATCCCGCCGGCGGCTGGTCGCATCCGTCATGACCAGGGTCGAGGTCCTCGCGGGCATGCGGGCCTCCGAGAAGACGGCGACCTACGGCCTGCTCTCGCTGTTCGAATGGATCCCGGTGGACGAAGCCGTCGCGGATCGCGCCGGCCGAACGGCGCGCCAGTACCTGCGCTCCCATCCCGGCGTCGATCCGGTCGACTTCGTGATCGCCGCGACGGCCGAGGCCATGGACGCCGAGCTCTGGACGCGCAACCAGAAGCACTTCCCGATGCTGCCCGACCTGACCGACCCGTACGCCGGCCGCTGAGCGCCTGGCCCTCCCGCCGGCGGGGGTCGTCAATGGCGGAAGTGGCGTTCGCCCGTGAACACCATGGCGGCGCCGGCGGCGTCCACCGCGGCGATCACCTCGGGATCTCGCACCGACCCGCCCGGCTGGATGACGGCGGTGGCGCCGGCCTCCAGGCAGACCTCGACGCCGTCGGCGAACGGGATGTAGGCGTCGGACGCCATCACGCTGCCGGCGGCCCGGTCCGCCGCCCTTCTCACCGCGATCTCGGCCGCCTCGACCCGGCTCATCTGGCCGGCTCCGACCCCCACGGCGGCGAGGTCGCGGACGAGCGCGATCGCGTTCGACCTGACGTGCTTGACCGTCAGCCAGGCGAGCTGCAGCTGCTCCCACTCCGCGTCGGTCGGCGGGCGCCGGCTGACCACCCGGCACCGGTCGCGGGCGAACCCCTCCTCGTCCCACGTCTGGGCCAGGAAGCCTCCCGGCACCGACCGCACCTGGAGCCCGCGGGTGCGCACCGGCCCCACCACGAGGACGCGCAGGTTCCGGCGCCGCCGCAGAGCCGCCTCCGCGTCCTCGGCAAGGCCCGGAGCGATGAGCACGTCGGTCTTCACCGCGATCACCTGCTCCGCCGTGGCCGTGTCGAGTACGCCGTTCACCGCCACGACGCCGCCGAACGCCGAGCGCGGGTCGCACTCGTACGCCCGCCGGTAGGCCTCGGAGAGGTCGGCGCCGATGGCCACCCCGCACGGGCTCAGGTGCTTGATGATCGCGGCCGCGGGCCGATGGAACTCGGCCACCAGCTCGCAGGCGGCAGCCGCGTCCTGGATGTTGTTGTAGCTGAGCTCCGGCCCCGACAGCTGCCGGGCCGAGCCGAGGCCGCCGGCGTCGGCGCCCAGGCGGTAGAACGCGGCCTGCTGGTGCGGGTTCTCCCCGTAGCGGAGCGCGCGCGCGAGCGTTCCCGACACGCTGAGCTGGGCCGGGAACTCCGGAGCCGCCTCCTCACGGGTCTCGGCCAGCAGCCAGGCCGCGATCTGCGCGTCGTACGCCGCCGTGTGTGCGAAGGCCTCGGCCGCGAGCCGGCGGCGCATCCCGACGTCCACGCCGCCGTCGTGGAGGGCGGCGAGCAGCTCCGTGTAGCGCTCGGGGCGGACTACCACGACGACGTCCTGGTGGTTCTTGGCGGCCGCCCGGATCATGGCGGGTCCGCCGACGTCGACCTGCTCCAGGATCTCCCCGAACGACGAGCCGGGCCGGGCCAGCGTCTCCTGGAACGGATAGAGGTTGACGCACAGGAGGTCGATCAGCTTCAGCCGGTGCTCATCGAGCTGGCGCAGGTGCTCCGGCAGGTCGCGTCTGGCCAGGAGGCCGGCGTGGACGCCCGGGTGGAGGGTCTTGACGCGCCCGTCGAGCATCTCGGGCAGCCCGGTCAGGTCGGTGACCGGGCGGACGTCGACGGACGCGGCCTCCAGCACCTGCCGGGTCCCCCCGGTGGCGTACAGCTCGAAGCCGAGCCGGCTCAGGCCGCGGCCGAACGCCGGCAGCCCGGCCTTGTCATTGACGGAGAGCAGGGCTCGTCTGGGCAAGGAGATCGATCGCCTCCGGGAGGATGCGGTGCTCCTGCGCCTGGACCCTGGCGCGGAGCGTTTCGACCGTGTCGGTCGGGAGCACGGGGACTGCGGCCTGGAGCAGGATGGGGCCGGCGTCGACGTCGTCGGTCACGAGGTGGACCGTGCAGCCCGTGACGGCCGCGCCCTCGGCCAGCGCCCGCTCGACCGCGTCCATGCCGCCGGCGAACGCCGGCAGCAGCGAGGGGTGCACGTTCAGGATGCGCCCCGCGAAAGCGGCGACGAAGTCCGGGCTCAGGATCCTGTCGTAGCCGGCATTGACCACCAGGTCGACCTCGTGGTCCCGCAGCCAGTCCCGCATAGCGGCGTCGCGGGCGTCTCCCGACGGGAATCGTCGCTGCGAGAACTCGCCCAGGGGCAGCCCCCGCTCCCGCGCGAATGCGGCCGCCGGGCAGCCGGGCCGGTTGGTGGCGACCGCGACCACGCGATAGCCCCGCTCGACGAGGTTGCGGAGGTTGGTCCCCCGGCCGCTCACGAGCACGGCCAGCCGGGCGGAGGCAGTCACCGGACGAGGACGCGGTGAGCGCCCCTCCGCTCGACGACCCGGCCCACGACCGGCAGCCCGGGCAGCGGCTCCGGGGCGACCAGGACCATACCCAGGCCCATGTTGAACGTGGCCAGCATCTCCTCGTCCGCGACCCGGCCCAGCCTGGCGATCAGCTCGAAGATCGGCGGCACCTCCCAGGCGGCCCGCTGCAGCTCGGCGCAGAGGCCCTCAGGCATGGCGCGCGGCACGTTGCCCAGGAGGCCGCCGCCGGTCACGTGCGCGGCCGCCTTCCAGCCGGGCGCGCGCAGGCGCTCCAGGTACGAGCGGTGCGGCTCGAGCAGCACATCGCCCAGGGGCCGGCCGAGCTCGGGGAACACGTGGTCGAGCGAGACGTCCTCGAACACGCGCCTGGCCAGCGAGTACCCGTTGGTGTGGAGGCCGCTGGAGGGCAGGCCGACCAGCAGGTCGCCGGCTGCCACGGGCTCGCGCCGCACGTCGGGATCCACCAGGCCGACGGCGAAGCCCGCCAGGTCGTAGTCGCCGAGGGCGTACATGCCCGGCATCTCGGCCGTCTCGCCGCCGAGCAGGGCGCAGCCGCTGGCCCGGCAGGCCTCGGCCAGCCCGGCCACCACCTCCGTGAAGACGTCCTCGTGCAGGCGGCCGGTGGCGAAGTAGTCGAGCAGGAAGAGCGGCCGCGCGCCGGCGGTGGCGATGTCGTTGACGCAGTGGTTGACCAGGTCGTGACCGATCCCCCGGTGCCGTCCGGCGGCCACGGCCACCTTGATCTTGGTGCCCACGCCGTCGGCCGACACGGCCAGCCGGCCTCCGCCCGGCAGGGTGTACAGGCCGGCGAAGGGCCCGATCCCGGCGGCCACCTCGGGGCCGTGGGTGGCGGTCAGCAGGGGCCGGACCCGCTCCAGCAGCCGGTCATAGGCGGCGACGTCGACCCCCGCCGCCGCGTAGGAGAGGGGCTCGGGCGCCGTCACGGCCGCGCGGCCGGGACCGGTCCGGGAGCGTCGAACGCCATCTTGTCCATCTCCAGCTGCTGGGGGACGGGCACGGGGTAGGCGCCGTCGAAGCAGGCGCGGCAGAACTGGTCGATGGTGCCGCTGCCCACCGCGCGCATCAGCGCCGGGATGGACAGGTAGGCCAGCGAGTCCGCGCCGATGTACTGCCGCACCTCCTCCACGCTACGGCCCGCGGCGACGAGCTGCTTCGTGGACCCGATGTCGACGCCCATGAAGCAGGGGAAGCGCATCGGGGGGCTGGAGATGCGCAGGTGGACCTCGCGAGCGCCGGCCCGGCGCAGCACGTCGATGATCCGCCGGGACGTGGTCCCCCGCACGATCGAGTCGTCCACCGCGATCACCCGCTGGCCGCGCAGGGAGCGCCGGAGCGGGTTCAGCTTGAGCACGACCCCGGCCTCCCGGAGCGACTGGTCCGGCTGGATGAAGGTGCGGTTGATGTAGCGGGACTTGATCAGCCCCTCCCGGAACGGGATGCCGGACTCCTCCGCGTAGCCGATGGCGGCGGGCGTGCCCGAATCGGGGAGCCCGATCACCATGTCGGCCTCCACCGGCTGCTCGCGGGCCAGCTCGCGGCCCATCCGGACCCGGGCCTCCTCCAGCTCGCAGTTCTTCAGGATCGAGTCGGGGCGAGCGAAGTAGATGAACTCGAACACGCACATGGCGTGGCGGCCCGAGGCCTGGAACTGCGTCGAGGTCAGCCCGTGGCCGTCCATGACCACCATCTCGCCCGGCCGCACCTCCCGGACGAAGGTGGCGTTGATGGTGTCCAGCGCGCACGTCTCCGATGCGAACACGTGCGCCGGCTGCCCCTTCAGGGGGAGGAAGCCGATGCAGAGCGGGCGGAAGCCGTACGGGTCGCGCAGGGCGATCACCGAGTCCAGGGTGACGATCGCGCAGGAGTACGCGCCGGTGACCCGGGCGAACGCCCGCTTGACCACGTCCTGCCAGTCGCCCCCGTGAGTCCGCTCGAGGAGCCGCGCCATCACCTCGGTGTCGAGCCCGGTGTCGAAGGCGACGCCCTCCTCCTCCAGCTCGCGCCTGATGGCCGCCGAGTTGATCAGGTTCCCGTTGTGGGCGATGGCGCCCGGCCCCAGCACCGGGTGCTGGAACGGGACGGGATGCACGTTCTCCAACCGGCTGGCGCCGGTGGTCGAGTAGCGCGTGTGACCGATCGCCGCTACGCCTCGCAGGCCGGCCAGCGCCGCCGGGCTGAACACGTGGGCGACCAGGCCCATGTCGCGGTGGATGCGCACGGTCCGGCCGTCGCCGACCGCGATGCCGGCGGATTCCTGGCCCCGGTGCTGGAGCGCGAAGAGCCCGAAGTAGGTCAGGTTCGCCACGTCGACCTGTGCGCTGTGGATGCCGAAGATCCCGCACATCGGTCAGCCCTCCCCGTTCGCCGGCAGCCCGGGAGCGGTGAGGGCCGACTCCCAGGCCCGGCGCAGGTCGTCCAGCCCGACTCTGAGCTGGCCCTGGAACTCGATTGCGTCGCCGCCGGCCAACCCCAGCAGCGCCAGCTCGACGCCGTGCCGCCGGGCCAGCTCCCGGAGTGCGGACAGGGCCGCCGGCGGCGCGCTGACCACGAAGCGGGCCTGGGACTCGCCGAACAGCGCCGCGTCCAGGCCGACGCCGGCGCCGGGCAGCAGGGGCCCGCCGGCCAACCCGAGGCCGCCCGCGAGGCAGCACTCGGCCAGCGCGACCAGCAGGCCTCCCTCGGCCACGTCGTGCGCCGACCGCAGCAGGCCGGCTTCCGCCGCTTCCAGGACCACGGCCTGCGCGGCCACCTCGCGCGCGGGGTCGGCCGCCGGCGGCGGCCCTGCCACCTCTCCGTGCACGACCTTCTCGTACTCGGACCCGCCGAGGTCGTGGCCGGTCTCGCCGACGAGCAGGACGAGGTCGCCGGCCGCGCGGAGGGCCGGGTCGAGCCGGGCGCGGTGGTCGTCGAGCAGGCCGACCATGCCGATCACGGGCGTGGGGTCGATCGGACCTCCGGCCTCCGACTCGTTGTAGAGGCTCACGTTGCCGCTCACCACCGGCACGCCGAGGGCCCGGCAGGCGTCGGCGATGCCGTCGATCGCGCGCTCCAGCTCCCAGTAGACCTCGGGTCGCTCCGGGCTGCCGAAGTTGAGGCAGTCAGTGACCGCCAGCGGCCTCGCCCCGGTGGCGACCAGGTTGCGCGCCGCCTCCAGCACCGCCAGCTGGGCGCCGGCGTAGGGGTCCAGCCGGCAGTACCGGCCGTTGCCGTCGATGGTGATCGCCAGCCCGAGCCGGCTCTGGGGCAGCCGCAGCACAGCGGCGTCGCCGCCCGGCGGTCCCACGGTGGCATCGCCGACCATGTGGTCGTACCGGCGAAAGATCGGCCGCCGGCTGCCGAGGTTGGGGCTGCCGAGCAGCCGCAGCAGCGCCGCCGCCGGGTCGACTGACGGGACGCCCGAGCGGCCGGCGCCGACCCGGCTGGGCTTCGGCTCGGCCGGCCGGCCCTCCAGCCGCCGCTGCGGCGCCCCGTCCGTCAGCAGGCGCACGGGCAGGCTGGCCACCTCGGCGGCCCCGT
>DATFRD010000094.1:0-31522 GCA_035263645.1 Candidatus Dormiibacterota bacterium
CCGTCGCTTGGGACCGCCGCGGAGCCCCAGGCGGAGCGTGACGGGTGGCCGGGGAGCCAGCGGTTGGTCTGGGTTCTCCATTGGCGGAGGGGATGTTGATGGGGGCCGAAGGCCGAGGCCTATCTCCTGCGGGAGTCATGAGGGCTTCCAGGCAGGACAATTGGAGCGCCGTCAGAGCAGGAGCCGCTGCCGGAGGAGCGCCCGCTCCGCCTGGTTGTGGGTCAGGTCGTACGCCTGCAGCCGCGCGGCCCGCGCCTGCTCGTCGCGACCCATCACCGAGAGCAGCTCACCACGGGCCGCGTGGTAGATGTGGTAGCCGTCGAGGTCGCCGGCCAGCCCGTCCAGCTCGCGCAGGGCGGCCTCCGCACCCGCCACCCGCCAGACCACGAGCGCGCGGTTGAGCCTGACGACCGGCGAGGGCTCCATCTCGAGGAGCAGGTCGTAGAGGGCGACCACCTGCATCCAGTCCGTCGACTCGAAGGATGGCGCCTCGGCGTGACAGGCGGCGATGGCCGCCTCGACCTGATACGGCCCCGGTCGGCGCATGGCCGCCGCCCGCTCGATGAGGGCTAGCGCCTCGCGGATCGCCTCGTGGTCCCAGAGTGAGCGGTCCTGGTCGGCCAGCCGCACCAGGTCGCCGGTCTCAGTGAAGCGGGCATCCGCCCTGGCCAGATGCAGCCGCATGAGCGCCAGCAGGCCCAGGGCTTCCGGTTCCCCCGGCAGCAGGCGGCACAGGAGCCCGGTCAGCCAGAGCGCGTCCTCCGAGAGGTCCCGCCTCCAGCCGCTACCCGAGGTCGCCAGGTGGCCCTCGTTGAGCAGCAGGTAGAGCACCGCGAGCACCTCCGACAGCCGGTCGGGCAGCTCCTCGGGGCCCGGCATTCGGTAGGGGATGCCGGCGCTTGCGATCTTGCGCTTGGCACGCACGATGCGCTGCGCCACCGCCTCCTCGGAAGCGACGAAGGCGCGGGCGATCTCGCCGGTGGTGAACCCGAACACCGCACGCAGGGTCAGCGCAACCTGCCACTCGCGACGCAGGGCCGGGTGGCAGCAGGTGAAGATCAGCTGCAGGCGATCGTCGGGCTCGGGAGGCGGCTCGCGCACCAGCTCGGCGAGCTTGGCCGCGTAGCGGGCGTCGCGGCTCAGCCGGTTCAGCGCCCGCCGCCGGGCCACCGTCAGCAACCAGGCAGCCGGCCGCGTGGGGATCCCCTCTCGCGGCCAGTGCTCGAGGGCCTGGACGACCGCCTCCTGGACGCTCTCCTCCGCCAGGTCGAAGTCGCCCAGGCTCCTGACCAGGCTTGCGGTCAGGTGGCCGGCCTCCTCGCGGAAGGCCGCGGCCACTGCCGCGTGCGCTGCCGCTGGAGACGCCGTGGACCGGGCCGCCTTCGGGCCCGGTCCGACCTCACCGGCCTCCGTCACGGCCGGTTCAGTTCGGCCGGCAGGTCATGCGGGACGACCGGCCTGATCTCGACGGCCTGGGTCCGGCCCGGCCAGGTCTTCGCCAGCTCCAGCGCCTCGTCGAGGTCGGCCACGTCGATCTCGCAGTAGCCTCCGACCATCTCCTTGCCCTCCAGGAAGGGGCCGTCCTTCACGATGGGCCGGCTCTGGCCCTCGAGCAGGACGGTGGTGGCGGTGTCGGGCGGCTGCAGCTGATGAATCGAGCCGATCCTGGAGCTGTTCCGGGTGAGCCAGTTGCCGACGTTCGCGTAGGTCCGCTGGACGTCCTCCGCCGAGCTCGCCGGCCTGGCGTCGTCCCGGGTGCCGCAGAAGAGCAGGATGTACTTCATTCGTCTGACCTCCTACTATGCCGACAAACGAGGGACGGCCGGGATCGACACCTCCCGACTGTCGATTCCAACCCCTGCTCATTTGTCGTCGGGGCAGGAGGTACGTGCACATGGAATCGACGGTCTTGGTGGAGCGCCGCGACGACGGCATCCTGCTCATCGGCATCAACCGCCCGGAGGCGAACAACCGAATCGACCCGCCCACCTACATTGCGCTCGGGCAGGCGCTGTACGAGCTGGAGCACGACGACGAGCTCCGGGTGGGGGTGCTGTACGCGACCGGTCCGGACTTCGTCCCGGCGCTGGACCTCGCGGCCTACGGAGCGGCGGCGCAGGCGGGCACTTTCCCCTCGACCACGCCGCGGACGGACATCCTGGACCCGCTGGACATGACGCCGCCGCGCCGCTCGAAGCCGCTGGTGGTTGCCGTTCAGGGCCAGACCAAGCGCGTCGGCCACGAGCTCTTCCTGGCGGCCGACGTGCGCGTGGCGGCCAGCGACGCGGTCTTCGCGCAGGACGAGGCGCTGCTGGGGCTGTTCCCGGGAGGTGGCGCCACCGTGCGGCTGGTGCGCGAGATCGGTCACGGCAACGCCATGCGGCTCATGCTGACCGGCGAGGCCTGGGGCGTCGACGAGGCCCAGCGCTACGGGCTGGTCCAGGCCGTCACCCCGCCCGGGCAGCAGCTGGAGCGCGCGCTGGAGTTCGCGCGCAAGATCGCCGCGGCGGCGCCGCTAGGGGTGCGCGCGACCATCGCGGCCGTGCGTCGCTACGAGGAGGAGGGTGAGGTCGCGGCCTTCCCGACCCTGCGGTCGGAGTTGGCGCGCCTGATGACGACGCAGGACTTCGGCGAGGCCGTACGCGCGCTCATAGAGCAGCGAACACCGGTCTATCAAGGCCGGTAAGGCGACGACCGAGGTCAGAGTCCCGAGCCGGAAGGCGATCGTCCCGTCTTCCGGCTCGCCTTCGGGCAGACCTGAGCGCGGCAGAAGGCCAGGGCGGCCTGGCGGTCATCGAGATCGGGTGCCAGCGGCCGCAGCTCGTGGACACCGACGCCGGCCAACAGCAGCTCTGCGTCGGGGAGCAGGGAGGGCAGCTGGCGCCACCAGTCGCCGGCGGCTCGGGCCAGCAGGAGCAGCTTCATCGGCGGCTCGCCGGCGCGAAGTGCGGCGCGCTTGATGAGCTTGGGCAGGTTGGACCGCGTCTCCGCGTAGTCCAGCACGAGAAGCGCGGGCTCGCCGCGCTGGCGGATGCGATCGATGGCTTCGGTCGGGACCTGGTCGGCGACGAACCCCGGCGGCCAGCCCTGCTCGGCCAGACGCCGGCACAGCTGGGCCGCCAGACGGGTCTTGCCAGCATTGCCCTGACCCACAACCAGCCTGATGCCAGCGGAATCGGGGTCGACGCACCAGTCCAGCAGGGCCTGCAGCTCCTGGGCGCGCTGCCGCCCGTGGAAGGGGACCACGGCATAGGTGGCGCGGAGCAGCAGGCTGGGCGCCCGCCTGGCCTGTGGCGGCAGCGGCTGGTAGGCAGGGATCTCGACCTGACGGAGAGCTCGGTGCGCCGGTGGGTGGAGCAGGTGGAGATCGACGCCGGCCGCGCACCGCTCATGCCCCTGATCGTCTGGCCGCCCCCGAGATCCTGCAGCGCCTGCTCGGGCTAGGCGAGGAGCACGAGCGCTTCCACCGCGCTGACGCTGCCTGGCGAGAGGGCCACGAAGAAGCCGGTGCCGGAGTGCTGGCCGCCGACCAGGACCTGGACCAGGCAGCGCTGGAAGTGCTCCTGGACCGGATCGCTCGACTAGTCGCTGCCGCGGCCATCCGGCCCGCCACCGTCTGCGGACTCGACGTTGGCGTCCTCCGCTACGGCCGGGGCGCCGTCGCCCTGGCGCCGCCGGTCCGCTCTCAGGTCAGGCTGATCTTGAGGGAAGCGGTGCCACCGGCCTTGACTAGCTGGGACGCCGGTCAGATGACCTGACCCAACCTTGAGGTCAAGGCCCAGCTCGGCGGTGGCTCGACTGGGCCTGGCCCTGAGCAGGGCGCTGGTGACGACCTGGGCCAGACCCTCGATCACCCCCTCCACCTGCTGGCAGTCAAGCTGGTCGAGCGCGCTCACGTTGCCGGCACCGCCGCCCTCGACCACCTCGACGCCGATGGTCACGCCGTTGGGCAATCTGGCCTCCACCACCTCGGTCTGGCGGTCCATGCTCAACACGTCCGCTCCCGGCCGGCCGACGATCTGCGACCTCGCCCAGATTTTGACCCGCGCGCGGCAGAATCAAAGGGCGATCGCCCAGGAGGCGGCCATGGGCCTTCGGGGAGGATGATGAGACTCCAGACCCGGCGATGGCGCTCGGAGGTGCAAGGAAGCCTCTCAGCGGCTGAGCCCCAGGCGGTCGGGCACGGGGTCCGAGCCGGCGACGGTGCGGGCTGTGGCGGCGGGCAGTCACCGGGCGAGGCCGTCCCGAAGAGGCCCGCGATGACCCCGCCGGCCTGGAAGCCCGGGATCGTCACCCGGTTCGCTGTGGCAGGTCACGCCGCACGGGCCGGACCGCACGGAGCTGGAGCAGCCGGCAGCTGGTGGACGCGGGTGGCTCGGTGAAGCTGGGGACGAGCCCCACTGGTCGCGGGGTCATGAACAACCATCTCGATGGAGACCCCGCATCGCGGCCGGATCGTCTTTCAGGAGGAGAGCGGCCGCACGCGAGTGCTGTGGGAGTGCCAGCACGGCCACCCGACCGACGCCGAGGCCAGCGCGTGTGCCGGTGAAGAGATCGGGCGGAGCGGGCAGCCATGAAATGCCGGTCGAGGTGGAGCATGCCTGCCGCACGACCGTAGGCTCGCCCGCCCTGCCCTGCTGTCCATGGGACCCGGCGCGCCGCGGCGATCAGGCATAAGTGATCGTCACTTCTTGGTATCCCAGCGTTCGGAGCATGCCCTGGAGCAGCGTCCGCGTGTTGGCCTCGGCCCGGCCGGTCAGGCCGCTCTGCGTGGCCGCGTCAGCGATCTTTCGCTCGGCGACCTGGTAGAGCTGCGCCTGCTCGTTCGGGGCCTGATCGAAGAAGGCCTGAAGCCGGTCCACGATGCCGCGCTCCTCGGCGTAGACGTAGCTGCGCTTGTGGTCCAGATTCGGTTTGTCGAGCGCGGCATGGGGCAGCCGGATTTGGGCCGACCTGCGGTCTGCCCCGACGATGACCGCGTCGTCGGCCAGCCGCGAGAAGTCGACGTACGCGTTCACGCTGCCGATCGCGACGAACAGGGTCCGCTGCCCGACTATCGCCGGCGGCAGAAAGCCCGCGTCCTGCTCCAGGTCGACGATCACCTGGAAGTTGCCGGTGGCCGCCTCGTACCTCGACAGGTCTCGCATGGATTGCAGCAGGACGGGGCCGCTGCGGTCGATCGTCTGGCCGCCGGCCCGCTGCCCTATGCCCTGCACGAGGTCGCGGACTTGGACGACGGCGAAGACCACGACGAGCGCGGAAAGGACGAGAGCTCCAAGGACAAGCAGGGCACGCCTCCCGTGCCGCCTCTGGATCACGCGAGGATCTTTCACCAGCTGCACTGCACCTCCCGGCCTGGAGTCTACGTACGGAATGCGCCCCAGGTCAGGGCCTTCGCATTCGCGGGGTTGGGAGCATCGGGGTGGGCTCATAGCGTCGTCCTATGTCGGCACTGTCTCAGCGAAGGCAGCCGGGACAATAACGCTCGGCCGCTACCTGCCCGCGAATCGATTCGGGTCGGCGCGATGCGACTTACCGGCCCGGGCAAGCCCGGGGACCCCGAGGGCGCTTTGGTTCGTTGTGTAAACCCCGCGCGACCGCGTGATCGATGTCGCCGCGCACGTCGCACAGGCACAGGCGGCGACCGCCAGCCACCGGCGGTGCTCGCGGGTGCCGGCGCCGGAGCCGGCTGCAGGCCGGATGGTTCCGAAGCCGGGCGTCCGCCGCGTTCCTCCTCGCGCCCGAGGGCGGCTGTTCCGGCCCCGGGGGCCGCGCGCAAACGGCCCGAGGACGAGATCGACATGGCCATGCTGACTGGCAGCCACGTCGTCTCCGAGGAGCTCGACCTGATCCCGAGATGCCGCAGGCTATGCTGATACCTGCGCTGACGCGACATCCGCGACCCCGCGGCCGGCGCTCATGTCCCGGTCAGCAGTTCAGCCACCGGCACCATCTGCTCCATGAAGACGGCGTTGACGCTAACGTAGGAGACGCCGAAAGCCTCGCGCCGCCACCGGAGCTCGTCCGCCATCTGCCGGGGACTCTTCCCCCGCAGCATCACCAGCGAGTCATGTGCAATCAGGGTGGCCGGATCGGTTCCGAGGAACCGCGCCGTCCACTCCGGCATCTCGTCACCGAGCACGAAGATGTTCGTCTGCAACTCGATCTGCTCGGCGCGTTCCCCCGCGGCCTCTTGCAGCTCTGCCACGGCTCGCGCTATGTCCTGCCGGCTGGCCAGAGGACCCGCGCCCACCGCGACGATGTCGGCCTTGGCTGCGGCCAGCACCCTGGCTCTGGGCCCGCCGGTCGCGACAAGGACCGGGGTACGCTGGTCGCCGTCGAGCTCGCGCAGGCAGTCGATGGTCTGCTCGACCTGAGCCAGGCGCTGCCCCGCGGTCGTGCGCGGCTGACCGAACAGCTCGACCGCCTGCTCGACCACCTCGGGTCGCCCGGTCCCGATGCCCATGTCGAAGCGTCCGCCGGTGAGCACGGACAGGCTGTGAGCCTCCCAGGCCGCCAGGCGCGGGTGCCGGAGCGGGCTGGCGATGACGTACGAACCGACCCTGATAGTGCGGGTGACGCTGGCGGCAACGGCCAGGGACGGGAACGACGACAGCAGTTGCGGGCCGTCGGGCACCAAAAGCGCCGAGTAGCCCAACTCCTCCACCCGGCGTGCAGTGCGCTGCCACTGCTCACCGTTCCCCATGGGAGCGGCCACCACCCCGAAGCGAAAGGCGCGATGCATGGTGGCCATCGTAGGTGGTCGAGTCGCCGGACCGCCCCCACCCGCGAGGAAGCCTCTCAGGGGCTGAGGGACGAGTTCAGCTACCAGCGTCGCTGATCCGAAGATCCTATAGACGTGTGGGGCGCTTCTGAGCCGACGTCGACCGCGATGGAGACTGCGGCCGCCTCGGCGTCGAACAGTAGACGAGGCAGGGGGTCCCGGCCCCGAGCCGGTAGCCGCTGACCACGCCTGAGGCGGCCTGGATCGGGTAGCCATGGGTGCGCGGCCCGTTACACATCGTTGCGATCGCGGTGAGCATCGGGTGTCTGACTCGGGTGGCGTCCGCTTGGCGCCCGGGCCCGGCCCGTGGCCCGCGGCCTCCGGCCGGCGCCCTGAAGCGCCGGCCGGAGGACCTCTCCGGCGCGGCCGTCAGTCGGAGATGCCCCGCCGGAGCGCCCTCGCGCCGAAGAAGACCGTGATGATCGCGGTTGCGCCCACGATCGCCATGTCGCGAGCCAGCTGGTCCGTGGACTGGTAGAAGACCGCCGCGTCGAGGGCATCTACGGCGTAGTAGGTGGGAATGACGTGCGCGATGGCCTGGATCCAGTCGGGCAGGAAGGCAGGAACGCTGATGCCGCCGGAGAGGAAGAAGAGATAGAAGGCGATGTTCGTGCCTGAGACCGACACCAGCGCGATGCTTCGCAGGGCCGCCCCAACGGCGGCTCCCATGCCGGAGGCCGCCAGCGCGTACAGGGCGACCATGCCCAGGGTCGGCAGCCAGAACCAGCCGGCCGGCCTCAGGAAGCCCCCTGCCGCCCCGATTCCAAGGATGATGCCGGCGAGGAGGAGGGTCGTCAGCCACCCCGCGAGGAGCTTGCCCGCCACGACGGTCCGCTTCGCCACCGGGGACAGCGTCATCTCCTTGATCGTCCGGTCCTCGAACTCCCGAGCCGTCGCCAGGCCGGTGTTGATGAAGCCGGCGACGGTGAGGAGGAGCACGAGGTCGGGGAGCAGCTCGTACTGGACGATGTCCACGTCCTGCCTGCGCAGGTCGGTCTCGCGGACGTGCACGGCGACGGGGCTCTCCGACTGACTGCCGTAGAACCGTGTGATCGCGGCGGGAAGCGAGCGACGGAGGTCGTAGGTGATGTCGACGTTGATGTTGTTGATCGCGATCGTGACCGGGTCGGGCTGATGACGGTCGTAGGCGTCGTCGAAGTTCCCGGGGATCGTGATCACCGCATGGACGTCGAGGTCCTGGAGGGCTCTCTGCGCCTGGTCGGCCGAATCACGCTGGACGACGTAGGCGTCCGAGTCCTCGAGCACCCGCACCAGCCGGGTCGCCTGCGGCCCGTCGTCGAGCACCACCAGGGCGACCGGCTGGCGGCCCGCCACCTGGCCGGAGATGACGAAGAACAGGACCAGGCCGAGCGCCGGGAGCACGGTGACGGCGGCCTGTGACGGCCGCCGCCGCCACACGGTCAGGTCCTTGAGGATGATCCCGAGCAGCGCGCGGAACGCGGCGGCCATCTATCTCGTCCTCCTTCCCAGGACCATCGCGGTCGCGATCACGGAAAGCAGCGCGAATCCCAGCAGCACGGTCAGGTCGCCGGTGACGTCGAGCTTCCAGGTCTGGTAGCCGTGGAACGCGTGCTGGAGCAGGGCGATGGCGTAGGTCGGCGGTCCTCAACGTTCTCGTCTCCGCCGCCCGTCTGGCTGCCGCACGCCGCAGGATCGGGGTCACGACGGCCGGCCGGAGGCCCCAGCGCTCGCGCGACGTCCCTGGGAGGCGGCCCCGGCCGAGTTCTGGACCTCCACCTCGCACGGCCTTCTATGAGAGCATTCCAGCCTTCCGCTTGGAGCCGCCACTGAGCATGTTGCGTGATGGAGCTGCACGATGAGCCGCAAGAAGCGTTCGACCAGCCGGCCCCGGCGTCACCGGATGCGCCGGCCTGTCCCGCTCGTCTTCGCTTGCGCCGGGATCGCGAGCCGGGCCGTGGCGGAACGTGCGGTGAGGGCGCTGCCGTGAGACGTCTAACGTACAGAACCAGCGATGCCGGGGTCGCCGTCGATCCCGGAATGCCGGGAAAGGTGGGAGACTCGCAGCTGCGGCCGCTGCTGGCGGCCGTCGACAGCGGCGCGGTGGTCACGGGCGCTTCGCTGATCGGGGCACCCCGATGAGCACAGCCGTGCTCCGGGACGCCGGTCTGATGGAGCGGTCCGGGACATGCGACAGGCGGGCGCGGGCCGTGGTGACCGGCGCGGCCGGGTTCATAGGCTCCCAGCTGACGGAAGCGCTGCTCGCAGCTGGTCACGACGTGGTTGGCGTTGATGCCTTCACGCCCTCCTACCGGCCCGACATCAAGCGTGCCAACATCGCCACCGCCTGCCGCCACCTCGCCTTCCAGCTCCTGCCCGGCGACCTCAATGAACTCGACCTGACGGAGGTCCTCCGGCCTGGTGACCTCGTCTTCCACCTCGCCGGGCAGCCTGGGGTTCGCTCCAGCTGGGGTCCCGGCTTCGCGGACTACACGCGCCACAACGTGGAGGCGACCCAGCGCTTGCTCGAAGCCGCGGTCCGCCAGAACGTCGCCAGGTTCGTCTACGCGTCATCTTCTTCCGTCTACGGTGACGTCCCACCACCCATGCGAGAAGACGGCCCGCTCAACCCGGTATCGCCCTATGGGGTGACCAAGCTGACCGCCGAGCAGCTCTGCATGGTCTACTGGCGCAGCTTCCGTCTGCCTGTCGTGGCCCTTCGCTTCTTCACGGTTTACGGGCCGCGGCAGCGGCCGGACATGGCCTTCCACCGGGTCATCGAGGCGGTGCTCAAGGGTGAGCCGGTGACCATCTTCGGCGACGGCGGCCAGCAGCGCGACTTCACGTTCGTCTCGGATGTGGTGTCGATCCTCCGGGCGGCCGCCGAGAGAGCCGAGCCCGGCACCGTGGTCAACGTCGGCGGCGGTTCCTCCGTATCGGTGTTGAAGGCTGTCGCCATCATCGAGCGGCTGCTCGGCCGGCGAGCCTCTCTCCACCACCTGGCCCGGCCTCCAGGAGACGCGCGCAGCACCGAGGCGTCCACCGAGCGTCTGCACTCCCTGGGCACGACGACAGACGTCGGGATCGAGGACGGGCTCCGACTGCAGGTGAACTGGCACCTCGAGTCGAGGAAGGCGAAGGGCCAGCCCAGCCGTTCCAGCAGCGGCCGGCGCCCGCGTCGCCCACGAACCATCCTGCTCTACTCGCACGACACCTACGGCCTCGGGCACCTGCGGCGCAACAGCGCGATCGCGCAGGCACTGGTGAACGCGGATCCTGCCGTCCGGGTCTGCCTGATCACGGGCTCCTCCCTGGCGGACCAGGTCCCAATGCCCGCAATCGAGGTGCTGCGGATGCCCTCTGCGGTCAAAGTCGGGGCCGAGAGCTACCGGGCGGCCGATTCTCGCTCGACTGCCGGACTGCTCGCCGAGCGAGCCGGAACGATCGCCTCGGCGCTGCTCCGGCTCCGGCCCGACGTGTTCCTCGTCGACCACAGCGCGCTCGGGATGAAGGGCGAGCTCCGCCTGGCCCTCAAGCTTGGCCACGACGGTCTCCTCCGGACCAGGTTCGTGCTGGGCCTGCGGGACGTGCTGGACACCCCGGCCGTCGTCCGCCGCACGTGGCTTGAGCAGGGGGTCTACAGAGCCCTTCACCTCTTCTACGACCAGATCCTGGTCTATGGGTGTCGTGACCTCTTCGACGTCCCCGAGCGCTACGCGCTCACCCCTTTCCTCAAGCGGCGAACGATTTTCACCGGCTACGTCGCCAAGCCGGAGGGACTCGAGGGCCGGAGCCAGGGCGAACCGTGCTGGCCATCGGTCTCTGACGGACGGATCCGAATCCTGGTGACGGCGGGAGGGGGAGGCGATGGATACCGGCTCTTCGAGTCGTTCATGGAGGTCTGGCCCGAGGTTGCGCAGCGGGCGCTCGGGATACTGGTAACTGGACCACTCCTGGAGGAGGGCCTCCACCGCTCACTGGTCGAGCGGGCCGCGCGGCTGCCCGGTCTGCGGCTCGTACGGTTCGCCACCAACATGCTGAGCCTCATTGCGGCCAGCGACCTCGTGGTGACCATGGGCGGCTACAACAGCGTCGTCGAGGCCCTGGCCGCCCGCCGGCAGATGGTGATCGCGCCCAGGGTCGAGCCCCGCCGCGAGCAGCTGATCCGTGCCGAGATGCTGGAGGGGCTCGGACTCGCCCGGGTTGCCCGCCTCGACCTCGGCGGCGCCCGCACTCTGGCCGGCGCCATCGACTGCCAGCTGGCCGCCGGCCCGCCTCCCGAGCACGCCTGGGGAGCAGTGGACCTGGGTGGCGCCGAGCGGGCGGCGCGGCACCTCCTCGCCCTCGACCCGGTCGCGTCAGCCGCCGCTCAGGAGGCCCGATGAGCCGGGGGCCGGTCGCCTACCTGGTCAAGCGCTTTCCGCGCCTGTCCGAGACCTTCGTGCTTCAAGAGTTCCTCGAGCTGCGCCGGCAGGGGCTCGACCTTCGCCTCTACGCGCTCATGCACCCAGGAGAACAGGTGATCCAGCCGGCGGCGGCAGAGCTTCTGCCAGAGGTGACGTACCTGCACCACCGCGGCCACCCCTGGAGATCGTGGGCGCGCCTCCTCGGCGGCGCGGCCCGGCAGGCCCTGTCCAACCCGTCCGGCCTGGCGGCGCTGAGCGGCCTGCTGCTGCGCCGCCCTTCTCTGCCTGCGTTGCGGCACGCCGTGGAAGCGCTCTGGCTGGCTCGCGACCTGAGGCTGACGCGGGCATCCCACCTGCACGCCCATTTCGCTCACAGCCCGGCCGCGGTCGCCCACATGACCCGTGTCGCCGGCGGCCCGGCCTTCAGCTTCACAGCCCACGCCAAGGATCTCTATACGACCCCCGCCGAGCTCCTCAAGCCCCGGCTGCGAGCGGCGGCCTTCGTGGTGACCTGCACGCGCTTCAACGCCGACCACATCGTGGATCTCGACCCCGCCGACAGCTCCCTGCGGGAGCGCCTGCACGTCCTCTATCACGGCACCGATATCGGGCGCTTCAACCCGATCGGCCGCAGGCCGGAGGGGGGCCGGGTGCTCTCGGTGGGCCGCCTGGTGCCCAAGAAGGGCTATCCCACCCTGCTCAGGGCCCTGGCCCTGCTGGCGGCGCAGGGGATGGATTTCACCTGCGACATCTTCGGGGAAGGCGAGCTGCGTCCCGCCCTGGAGGCCGAGATCGCGTCCCTCGATCTGCGGTCCCGCGTGCGTCTCCGGGGCGCCGCGCCACAGGAGGAGTTGGTGCGGGAGTACCGCCGGACGTCGGCCTTCGCTCTCACCCCCCAGGTCATGCCCGGCGGCGACCGTGACGGGATACCGAACGTCCTGGTCGAGGCCATGGCCTGCGCGGTTCCCGTGATCTCGACCAGCGTGTCTGGCATCCCCGAGCTCATCGAGCACGGCGCCGACGGCCTCCTCGTCGAACCAGCGGACATCCCGGCGATCGCTGACGGCATCGGGCGGCTGCTGCGAGACCCCGACCTGGCCTCCCGGCTGGGCCGCGCTGGGAGGCGCAAGGTGGAGCGGCTGTTCGACGTCCGCTGCAACACCACCCGGCTGCTCGACCTCTTCGATGCGACCGGCGCCGCAGCCCGCTCGGCGGAGATCAGGGCGTGAGGATCGTCTACCTCTGTGCCGAGCGGGGGATCCCCCTCCTGGGTGCCAAAGGGGCCTCTGTCCACCTGCGCTCCCTGGCCGCAGCGCTGGCGCGCCGCGGGAACGGAACCAGCTGTTTGACGACGAGGAGGCCCGCCGCCACCTGGGACGGACCGCCTGGGCCAGGTCCAGAACATTGAGCTGGGACCGCGTGGCCTGGCGGGTGGAGAGGGTGCTCGGCGGCGGGGCCCAGGCGGCGTGATACGCATCCTCGGCCTGGTGGCGCCCTACCTTCCTCGCTACTGGCGGGGAGTCGCGCTCGCCCTCACCGCGATGGTCGGGGAGATCATCACGGCTTTCATCGCCCCGGTCCCGATACAGCTGGCGGTCGACCGGGTCGTGCGCCACCGGGCCGGCCACGGACTCAGCCACGGACTCACCCTGGGGATCCCGTGGGCTTCTCTCAGGGATCTTGCTCCCTATGCGAGCATGCTGGTCCTGATCACGCTCGCAGCCGGCGCCGCCGCCTACCTGGATCAGCGCGAGACCGCACGGCTGGCGCAGAGCGCAGCGACCGACCTCAGGCGTGACCTCTTCTCGCACCTGCAGCGCCTCTCGCTCGGCTTCCATCATGGCGCCGACACGCGGGTCGGCGAGCTCCAGCTCCGTCTCTCGGGCGACCTGCAGTCGCTCCAGGACCTGCTGGCCGTCGGGGTCAGCAGCGCCATCACGAGCTGGGCTACCGCGGTGGGCATGCTCGCCCTCCTCTTCTGGGTAGACCACCTGGTCGGCCTGCTGGTGAGCGCGGCGTCGATGCCCGTCTTCTTCCTGGCCAGGCACTACCGCCTGCAGATCAAACAGGCCACCCGACTGGCGCGCCGCCAGGAGGGGAGGGTCACGGCGCTCGTGGCCGAGCTCCTGTCGTCAGCAAAGCTCGTCCAGGCCTTCGGCCGCGAAGAGTACGAGTCGGTCCATCTGCAGGTGGAAGAGGCCACCGGCCACGACTACGGGGTCAGGGCGGCCGAGTACCAGGCGCGGGTCCAGCTCCTGGTGGCGCTGGCGGTATCGGGGGTGAGTGCGGTCGCGCTGGTGTTGGGCGCGGTCAGTGCCCTGGACGGCGCCATCACGGTCGGACAGCTCACGCTTGTGCTCGCCTACGCGAGGGGAGCCCTGGGGTCGCTGCGCCAGGCTGCCAAGCTGCCCGCGCAGGTGCAGAGGGCCGCCGTGGCCGCCGAGCGCCTGAGCGAACTGCTCGCGCGCCAGCCGGGCGTGCGGGAGCCGCGCCGGCCCCGGCGGCTGCCGCGAGCGCCTTACTCGATTACTTTCGAGCGCGTCACCTTCGGTTACGTCGAGGGAAGGCCCGTCATATGGGAGCTGACCTGGCGCGTGCCCGAGGGCAGCGCTGTCGCGCTGGTCGGCGCCACCGGGGCGGGCAAGAGCACGCTGATGGCCCTGGTGCCGCGCTTCTACGACCCCTGGCAGGGCAGCGTCAGGCTGGGTGGGATGGACCTGCGCGAACTCTCCCTCCGGGACCTCCGCTCTCAGCTGACGCTGGTGCTGCAGGAGAGCCTGCTGTTGCGGGACACGGTATGGAACAACATCGCCTACGGCAGGCCCGGCGCTACCAGGGCCGAGATCCTGTGGGCGGCCGAGGTGGCCGGCGTGACCAGTTTCGTGGGTGATCTCGATGCCGACTTCGACACTGTTGTCAGTGAGCGGGGCACCACGCTGTCGGGAGGCCAGAAGCAGTGCATCGCCATCGCCCGAGCGCGGCTGCGCGACACGCCGGTGGTGCTCATGGACGAACCCACGAGCAGCCTGGACGCCGCCACGGAGCACCTGGTGATACGTGGGCTCCGCCGGCTGATGGAGGACCGGACGGCCATCATCATCTCTCACCACTTTCGGACCGTCGGCCACGTGGACCAGGCTGCGGTCATCGAGGGAGGCCGCCTGGTAGAGGCCGGTCATCCGGCCGATCTGCTCGCGGCCGGTGGCCGCTTCGCGCGCCTGGCCGCACTCCAGGGCGTTGGGCCGCCCACCGCGGTCCCCGCCGCCCACGCCCCTTCGCGCCTCATCACTCGTGACGGGCACTTTTGAGTTCAGAGTGCCTCTATGCTTTGGACCTTGTGTCCAGGTCCGGGTGGCCACAGCTTTCTCGGTTCGGGTTTGTCGCGACTGAGCTGTGGTCCCGAGGACGCAGTTGTCTCCCTGGTGAGGCCGGCTTCGACCAGGCGCGCCGCTTCTGGAGCGCGATGGTTTGACCGCTGGCGCTGCACCTTCGCGCCATAGAGGTGACGACCAGGAGTCGGGCTGGCCGCCGGGGCTCTTCATGCACTCGGCGAGGTGCCGTCAGGAGGGCGGCAGACCCTCGCTGAAGTCCAGATTCTGTGGCTGATCCGGCCAGTCGCCGCGGCCAGTGGTCGGCACGTCCAGGCCGACCTCCTCGAACCGCATGTCGGCGATCCAGCCCTCGCCGCGGCCGCTGAGCAGGACTCCGAACGCAATCGCGGTCGCCTCCGGCGCCACGTCCAGGACCACGTCGTACCGGTGCCAGTCGGTCGTGCCCTTGATGGCGCGCGGTTGCATGTTGTCGAACGCCAGCGACCTCCCGGCACTCTGGCCGTCGACCCGCATCCAGAGCCCCAGCCAGCCGTCCACGTCCTGTGTGCGGACCATGGCCGAGAGCCGTACCCGTCGGTTCAAGTACCGGTCGCTCCTGATCGTCTGCATCAGCGTTCCGAACCCGGCCGGGGGGTCCTGCGAGCTGAACATCAGCCGGGCGGCTCGCCCGCCGTGGTAGGCGTCGGCCGCGACCTCCGAGCGGTACTGATGCGGATGGCTGCCCGCCATGAACCAGCCTGTCGCCATGGTCGTCCTCCTCGTGCGTGCTGGGCGGCGCTCCGCCTGCAGCCGACTGCGCAGCGCGGAGCGTGCCCGATGCAGAGAGCTCTTCACAGTCCCCTCGGTGATGCCCAGGATGGTCGCGATCTCGCTCAGCCGCAGGTCCCCGTAGTAGTGGAGGATGATCACCTGGCCCTGGCGCTCGGGTAGCTCCTCGATAGCCGCCGCCACCGGTCCCAGGTGCTGGAGCTCGGGCGGCCACTCGCCGGTCGAACCGGTTCCAGCCGGCCAGGAGCCGCTGCAGCGGGCCAGCGCCTGCGCCTCCGCCTGACGGCGCCGCAGCTCGGAGCGGGCGACGTTGCCTGCCACCGTCGCCACCCAGGCGTCCAGCGACGCTATCTCCTCGCCGGCCGCGCTCTGCTGCCAGGCCCGGATCAGCGCCTCCTGGACCGCGTCCTCGGCCGAGACGCCGCCCCGGAACCGGCGCTCGATCCTCGCGACCAGCCGGCGGAAGCCGGCGCCGAAGAGCTCATCCTCCATCTGCCTACTAGTGAGACGCATCCGGATGGCCCCGTGGTTGTCCCGTCAATGGTCGGCGCGGCCCAGCCTCGCAGCCATTCCGGCCTGCGCCGAGATCGAGCGGTGCGCATCCGACGGGTGGGCCGCGGCGTCCTCCTGGAGCCAATCCTCGATCCGAAGGAGTGGTTCGATCGTGGTGTTCGAGCTCTGGTGCGGCGTCGCCAAGAGCGCCCGCGCCGATACGAACGCCCAGCGCCTGACCCCCTTCATGGCCGGCCTGATCGAGGTGCTCGACTTCGGGGTGGAAGATGCACGCGAGGCCGGGAACGTTCGAGCTGCGCTGGAGCCTGTCGGGAGGCCGATTGGCGCCTACGACCTGCTGATCGCCGGACAGGCACGCCGGCGCGGCGCGCGGCTGGTCACAGCGAACGGCGCCGAGTTCGGACGTGTTGCCGATCTGCTGTGGGAGGACTGGACCGGCTGACGGGCCTCGGACAGCGGACGCTGGCGCACGGACAGCTGGCTCGTGACGACTCGCCGGCTGACTACGGCGGACTGGCCGCCCTCGTGCGGAGCGTTCGGCCACTCGAACGCCAGAGCGAACACCGCGATCCACGGCTGGTACAGCCCGTCCGCTGCTGCCGTATCGTGGCGCGTGAGGCGCTCCTGAAACGGTGGTGCGTACGCTGTACGTCGCGGTCGCGCTGGTAGCGGTGGCGGCGCCGATTCTTACGCTGCTCTGGGCCTTCCAGCGCCGGCTCATCTACTTCCCCGGTTCGGCCCGGGCAGGGCGCGCCGGCGAGGCGCTCCTGGGCGCGCGCGACGTGATTCTGAGGACCAGCGACGGCCTGGAGCTGGGCGCGTGGTTCGTCCCGCCCAGACCAGCCGATCGCGGCGTGACGGTGCTCATAGCCAACGGCAATGCGGGCAATCGCTCCATGCGGGCGCCGCTCGCCGCGGCGCTCGCCCGGTCGGGGCTGTCCGTGCTGCTCTTCGACTATCGCGGCTTCGGTGGCAATCCGGGGACGCCTACAGAAGAGGGGTTGGCCCGGGATGCGCGCGCTGCGCTCCATTTTCTGTTTGACGACGCCGGCGTGCGGCCGGGGCGACTCCTCTACTACGGCGAGAGTCTCGGCGCAGCCGTAGTGACCAGGCTGGCCGCCGAGCGCGCGCCCGGCGGGCTCGTGCTGAGGTCGCCTTTCGTCGATCTTCCTGCTGTCGCGAGAGTCCATTATCCGTTCCTGCCAGTCCGGGCCCTCCTCAAGGACCGCTATCCGGTGGCATACCTCTTGACGCGGGTACACGTGCCCACCACCGTCGTGTACGGCACGAGAGATTCGATCGTGCCGCCGGCGCAGAGCCGCGCGGTCGCAGCAGCGTCGGCCGGGACGACGCGTGTCGTCGCGATCGACGGCGCTGACCACAATGATCCAGTCCTTGTCGACGGCCCGCCGGTGATCGACGCGGTCGTCGAGCTTGCGGACCGACTGAGGCAGGCACCCTGAGAGGAAGCCCCTCGGCGGCCTTTCCGTGGGTCGGGTCGGACTCGCCTACGGCTTCCACACACCCGACGCCTTGCTCGCGCTCGCCATGCTGACCTGCGGCGCCATCAGGCCAACGCTTCCAGGTCGCGCCGCCTGACCCACGGAAACGTCAGTAGGCCCGCCTTTCTGCCGCACCCCTGATCAGTCCGGCAGCCGCGACTCATCCTCGGGAGGGACCGGGACCTGCGCGGCCATCAGCAGCCGAGCCACCTCGTCCCGACTCGGCCGCTCCACGAGTCGCCCGGCCCGGTCGTACACTCCGAGGCCGCTCCTGGCCATGCCAATCACGCTCGCTTGCTGGCCGTTGAGCCTCAGCCTGTCGACCGCTTGCGCTGCATCGGCCTGGCTGAAGGCCGCGAGCAGCGAGCCTGAGGCCAGGGTAGCCCAGGGGTCGGCACCCAACGCCCGGCACATTTCCACTCCGGGCCCAAACCAGGCGACCGCGTCCCGATCGACGGTAACCGCCACCCTGGCGGCGTCGGCAAGCTCCCAGAGGCCTCCGGCAAGGCCTCCCTCGGTGAGGTCGTGCATAGCCGTTGCTCCTAGGTCCGCAGCCTCCAGCGCCGCATCCACCACGGACAGTCCAGGGTCGTCGGTCGCCGCTGCCGCCGCTCGAAGGATGGGCGGACCGACACCCGCAGCGGTGTCACTCGCCAACCGGGCGAGGATGGCAGCGCCCTCGACCGGAACCGGCCCGATCTGGACGATGGCCTGGCCGGGCGAGACTCCGGCCGTGGTGATAACTCGGCCGCCGACGGCAACTCCGAGCATGTGGCCGACGATCACCGGCCACCTGACCGCACTCGTGACCTCGGTGTGACCTCCAACCAGGTGGGCGCCCACCTGGTCGAGGGCTCGAGCCATCTCATCAAAGAGGCTCCTCACCTCATACTCGAAGGTGCCCTCAGGCAGGAGCACCGTCGCCAAGAACCACCTGGGGCGGGCGCCCATCACTGCGATGTCGTTGGCGTTGACGATCACGGCCGCACGGCCGACCTCGGAACCGGTGAAGGTGATCGGGTCGCTCGTTGCGACGAGGGCATCGACGCCGAGGTCGATGACGCATGCGTCCTCTCCCACCTGTGGACCGACGAGCACGGCAGGCGGCAGCGGTCCGAGTTGGCCCAGGAGAGCCTCCAGAACCTCAGCGGGCAGCTTCCCAACTGGGATTGAGCGGTCCGGCATTCCGCATTCCATCATGGCGATCCCAGCGGACGATTCGGAGCGGCTGGTGTCAGGAGCGTTGCCCTCGAGCGGGGGCCCGGTCGGTTACCGCGGAGTTGATCTGCCAGCTCCGTCGAGACCTCACCAGCCAGAGCCTCGACGCCGGTCCGACACCATCGCCTGGCATCCGGCAAAGCGTCACGGCACTCGGTCTCGACGGCCTCGGTCAGCGGTCATCGCCCGAACACCGGTGTCCTGAAAGGCCGCTTGTGCTTCCTCTACGCAGACGCCTCCTGCTCGTCTGGACACCTGCCTCGTGCCAACGGTGCAGCGCTCCAGATCCAGCCGGCTAGCAACTACACTGTCGAGGTGGAAGGACTTGTCACCCCAAAGGTCAACGTCCTGACTGCACTGGGCTTGTACCAGACGAGTACCCATCCCGAGTTGAGATGGCAGACGAGATAATCCTCGATGCCGGCCAGGACCCAGGGGCCCAGGCGGCCATCGTCGCCGCTCAGGCCGTCGGCGCTCGCGGGTGGCTGGCCTTCAGCGGCGGACGCAGCCTCATCTTCCCGCCCTGGTCGGCGACGACCGTCCGAGGGCTCCTGGCGGTGCACTATGGCATCCTGCCCGTCTACGCCATGGCGACGCCGCTGACGCGGGCTCAGGGCATCGGAGATGGCCAGACGGCGGCTGCCGAGTGGCAGGCATGGGGCATCCCGCCGGGCGCGCTCGGCATGCTCGACGTCGAGCCAGACTTCTACAACCTGAACCCTGTCGGCTGCCTGGCCTACGCCAACGCCTGGCAGCAGGCGGTGCAGCAGGCGGGCTACCTCTCCTGCATGTACGGGCTGGCGAACTTCATCGACGCCTTCCAGTCCACGCCGCCCTCGGCGGACGCCGCCATCGTGGCAAACTACCCACTGCCACGCCAACTCTGGGGGCCGCCGAGTACGGCTGACATCCCTGGCGTGCAGGCGACATGGCCGCAGCGGCGCGGCTGGCAGTACACCAACGAAGTGACCGTCGGTGGCGTCACCGTGGACGTCTCGGTCATCAACTTCTCGCTCGCGGGACAGGGAGGACGCGACCACGACATGGGACTCTGGATTCGGAATCAGGACAACGGCGAGGTTGCCGTCATCGACGCAGCGGGCGTGCGGTTCAACCCCGTCGAGTTCAACGCCCGCGTCGCGTATGCGGCGGCCGCCAGCATCCCACCCTACGTGAACCTGTCGACGGCCGACTTCACTGCGGCCACGGCCGGGCTGACGGACCTGACGGTGCAGGCGGCGAAGATCGCCGGACTCTCGACGCCGACGGTCGACGTGAACGCGCTGGCTACGGCACTCTCGACGCACCCGCTCACGGCCACGCTGAGTGACGCCGAGCGCGATGCCATCGCCACCCACGTCCTGCAGCACCTGAGCAGGGACACGAGCGCAGGTTGATGCCAGATCTGGCGGACCAGGTCGCCGGATCGGACCACCACCTGAGCCTCGCCTTGCTGCGGGAACGCCTCGGCGGTGACCGTCGCTCGCCGTGCCCTTCGCGGCCTGCGGCGGCGGAGAGGACCCGGCGATTCCGGGTCGACACCCATCCCGCGGAACCAGCGCTTCATAGTGCGAGATGAGTAGCAACTGGCGTGGAACTGGGTTCAGCGGAACTCGGCTATGGAGCGGTGGATTCGCGCCGTCGCCGGTAGTGAGTGTGGTTGCGGGTGTGACCACGGTCGTGCTGCTGGCGGGTGCCAGTGCCGCGTGCCGGGGACCGGCCGCCAAAGCCGCGGCAACCTCGGACCGTGCTTCTGCTAGCGTGCCGGCCGGGTAAACATGGCCGTCGCGGCGTGCTTGGGGAGGTTAGGCTACTCCTTCGTCGAGCAGGTCGGATCGAACTGAGGAGGGGATTATGGTCGACCAGTGCCGCCGAGCGATCGCGGCGCTGACTATGGCGGGGACGCTCGCCGCGTCGTGCTCCGGTCTGCCGGGCCAGTCACGGGTCACCCCGCAGACGCCCGTGCGTCCGCTGTCGCATGCGGCCTATCAGGCCCAGCTGACCGCTGCATCAAATCTGATCGGCGGGGCACTGGACCGGGTCGCGGGCGCCGGATCGCCCGACGTGCTGGCGACGGCCCTCGCGGACGCCGGCGCGACGAGCCCCCGCGCCGCGAACGTGCTCTCCGAGGGCCTTCCGCCCGCAGACGTCTACGACAGCACCGGCCGCTTCGTGCTGCACCTGCGCCTGCTCGGGGACGAGCTGCAGAGCCTCGTCGACCAGGCCCAGTCCTTCAAGCTCTGCGGCGGTCCGTCGGCGATGGCCGCCCTGAGCGCCCTGGACCACGCTCAGAAGCTGCGAGCCGCCAGCCAGGAGGTCGCGGCGCACGGCTACCAGGTCCGCGATCTCATCCCGCCGGAGACGCCCCTGCCGGACCGGCACGCGGCGAACAGCTCACTGCTGCTTGACATGCCCGACCGCGGCGACGGACCCGAGCTTGCCGTCGACAACGGGACGGGCGAGGACGGCATGGTAACGGTGCTACGCGACGGCTCGCCCAGGCTCGCGCTCTACGTGACTGCGCATGCCACTGCCTCGGTGCCCGGCATTCCGAACGGCTCCTATGCGATCTTCTTCACGCAGGGTCAGGACTGGGACGCTGGGCTGAAGGCGTTCACCCGCAGTTGCAGCTTCGAGAGCTTCGACAAGCCGCTGCAGTTCGACGGCACGACGAACTGGACGGTCGGCCTGAAGCCCACGGCCAACGGCTTCCCGACCCATAGAGTCGCCCCGAAGGACTACCCGAAGGTATGAGCGCGGCCGGCGGCACACCGCCGCCGCGCACACTGGGACGCCGATTCTGGCGGGAGGCGCGAGTTCCGGCCACAGCGCAGGGCACCCGTCACCTTCTGAGTTGGTCCCGACGGGACTCCGTGTCGCCGCGCGGTGGTGGCCGCCTTCCCCCCCATCTGAACGAGAAAGGGGGCCTACGGCGGGTAGAGCGTGGACCTGATAAGGGGCATAACGACTTCCGCAGTGGGGGGCGATACGGTAGACCCTAGTGCCACCTACGACGCCGCAGGCGGGAGTTCCGATCAGGGACCCCGGCAAGCGCTGGATATGGAGCATCGCAATGGGGGTTGCCTGCGCCTCGGCTGGGCTGGCGATCCTCGTCTGGCCTCACGAGACCGTGCACATCGTGGCGATCGTGTTCGGCTCGGCGGTGCTCGTGGCCAGCATTCTTCGATACTTCGCTTCATTTGCCAGCACTGAGAGGACCCTGGATCGACCATTCTATTGGGCGGCGCTCTCCACGTTGGGGCTCGTTGTCGGGATCTTCCTCCTGGCGGACTGGACAGTCAGCCTCATGGCTCTGATGATCGTGATAACGATCTATTTCCTCGCACACGCCCTCATCGAGCTGCTCCAGGTCAAGCGCTCTGGACTCGAAACGGATCGGGCGTGGGTGCTCGCCAGCGGAACAATGGCACTGGTCGTGGGATTGGTCTTGACAACCTCGCTGATCGCTCCGAAGGAAACCCCTGTTCCGCGCGAGTCGCTCGGGCTCCTGGGCGACCTCCTCGGCTCCTGGCTGATCCTGTACGGCTTGCTTCTCATCCTTAGAGGCGCCCTGCGGACCGCCGGCGACCACGGGTCGAGCTGATGGCGCCGCGCCGCCCTCCTGGACAGCGGCAAGGTGAGATTTGACCGTTGACAGCGCGCGACATGCAGCCGGTGTGCGATGTGGCGGTTGCCGCTGCCTGAAGAGCTGTGCCCCCGGCGGAATGCCGCCGATCAGCGGGGCACGGCGAGGCCGGCGTCCCCGGCCACAGCAACCCGCACCAGCTCGGCGCGCGACCGGATGCCCAGCTTGCGGAACACGCTGCGCAGGTGGTGGTCCACCGTCCGCGGGCTGATGAACAGCTGGGCGGCGGCCTCGCGATTGGTGGCGCCCTGGCTGACGATGCGGACCACCTGCAGCTCCTGCTGGGTGAGCTGGTCGAGGGTGCTGGGGTCGCGCCTCCTGGCGGTCTCGCCGGTGGCGCGCAGCTCGGCCCGGGCGCGCTCGGCCCACGCGGCGGCGCCGAGCGTCTCGAACGTCTCCAGGGCCGCCCGCAGCGCGTCCCGGGCGTCCACGCGGTGCCGCTCCCGGCGCAGGTGCTCGCCGTACAGCAGCTGCGTCCGGGCGCGGTCCAGGAGCCGATCGGTCTCGGCGTGCGCCCGCAGCGCCGCCTCGAAGAGGCGGTCCGCCTCCGCGCCGGTCGCCAGCAGCGCCTGGGCGCGGGCCGCCAGGGCGCCGGCTTCGGCGGACCCCGCCGACTCGGCCCACGCCAGGTAGGGCCGGAGCCGCTCCCGGCCCAGCTGCGGTCGACCCGCACGCACCGCGGCCTCGATCAGGTCGGGGATGCTGGCGAATGCCACGCCGCGCTGGCTGGTAGGGCCGCTCCAGAGCGCTTCCAGGTGCTCCACCGCCTCCTCGGCCCGGCCCGTGGCGAGCGCCAGCCCGGCCAGGGCGCGCCGGGTCAGTGCGATGGTCCCGTGCAGGCCGCGCCCGGCGGCCTCCGCCAGCACCTGGCCTGCGAGGCGGCGCGCCTCTTCCTCCTCTCCTCGCAGCGCCGCCACCTCGAGCAGGAACACCTGGTGCTGGCAGGCGAGGTTGGTCTGGCCGGTCTCCAGCGCCAGCCGCCGGCCCTCGGCGGCGGCCGCCTCCGCCCAGCGGAAGCGGCTGCGCGCCATGTCGTCGCCGGCGAGTGCGCGGAGCGCCCAGGCCAGGGTGCCGGCGGCCCCCGACGTCCGGGCCCGCGCCACCGCCCTGGTCTGCAGCCGGCGAGCGACCGCGTACTCACCGAGGCCGAAGGCCATGCCGCCGGCCCGCGAGAGCAGCTCGGGGTCGTCCAGCTCCTCCACCCGGGCGAGGTCCTCGTGAACCTGCGACGGCCCCTCGCCCCAGGTCATCGGGTTGACCGCGAGCTGGAGACGGGCCAGCAGGGCGTCGCCCGCATCGCCGCTCTCGGGCAGGCTCGCCGTCAGCCGATCGATCTCGCGCGCCGCGGTCTGGTCGTCGGCCTGGAATGCCGCCTCGCCGGCGGCACCCAGCGCGCGCAGGGCCAGGTGGGGAGCGACGGGCAGCGCCTCCTGCGCGGCGGCCAGGAGGATGGCGAGGCCATCGGCCGGCACGCCCGAACGCGTCTCCATGACGCCCCGGAGGTACCGGGCTTCGAGGCGCACGACCGGGTCGGCCGGCGCGAGCCGCTCGGCCTGATCGACCAGGGCGCCAGAGCGCGGGGTGTCGCCCCCGTGCCAGGCGGCGCCGGCGGCCGCCACGAGCCGGCGGCTGCGGTGCTCGGCTGACTGGCTGAGCTCGGCCGCCCGCTCCAGCGCGAGGGCAGCGGCCGCGTGGCCCGACCGGCGCAGCGCCCGGTCCGCGGAGCGCTCCAGCTCGGCGGCGACCTCCTCGTCCGGGCCCTGCGCCGCCTGCGCCAGGTGCCACGCCCGGCGGTCGGCCTCGTCGTCCCGGCCCTCGGAGGCGGCGGCCAGCGCCAGGTGCGCGGCCCGGCGACCCGCCGGGGCAGCGCCATGGTAGACGGCCGACCGGACCAGCGGATGCCGAAAGACGACGGTCGAGCCCTCGACTCTCAACAGGTCGCCCGCCAGCTGGACGCTGGAAGCCCCGATGCCGAGGTCGTCGGCGGCCCGCGCGATCGTCGCCAGCGACCCGGAGCCCTCCGCTGCGCAGAGCAGGAGCAGCGTCCGCTGGGCAGGCGGCAGGCGCCGGGCGCGGTCCAGGAACATGCGCTCCAGGTCCCCGGCCAGGGGCAGCGGGTCGGGAAGCGCCTCGCGGGCGGCGAGCTGGCCGGGCGTCAGGCCGGCCGGGAGCTCGACCAGGGCCAGCGGGTTGCCGGCGGTGGCGCGCACCAGCGCCTGTCGGACGGTCGGTCCGAGCTGCTCGCCCCAGCGCTCGTCGAGGAGCGCATCGGCGGCCGCAGGGTCCAGGCCGCCCACGGTCAGCACATCGATCCCGGCGGCGTCCAGCAGGGTGTCCTCGCCCGCGCGAACGGCGGCGATCAGCGCGACCGGGTCGGACTGGATGCGCCGGGCCACGAAGCGCACCACGTCCAGGGACGGGCGGTCGACCCACTGCACGTCGTCGAGCAGGCAGAGCAGTGGCCGCTCGCCGGCCACCTCCGAGAGCAGCGTGAGCACGGCCAGCGAGACCATGAAGCGGTCGGGCGCGGCGCCGGCCTGGAGGCCCAGCGCGACGCCGAGCGCCAGCACCTGCGGCTCCGGCAGCCGGTGCAGGCGGTGCAGGACCCGGCGGAGGAGCTGGTGGAGCCAGGCATAGGGCAGCGCCGTCTCCGCCTCCGCGCCGTCCGCGGTCAGCACGATCATGCCGTGCGCCCGTTCGGCCGCGGCGGCGAGGAGCGCTGTCTTGCCGGCGCCGGGCTCGCCGCGCAGGAGGAGGCCCCCGCCGTGGCCGGCGCGGGCAGCCTCGAGCACCCGGTCGATCGCAGCCGTCTCCCGGTCGCGGCCCCAGAGCATGGCCCGAGCGTACCGGCAGAATTGGCGATTCTCGCGATGCGAGCGGTTCGGCGCGACCGTAGCTTGGCCGGCATGACAACGAACGATCAGCGCACCGGAGCCCAGGAGCAGGTCTGGCAGCTCGGACAACGGTGGGCGGAAGCCGAGGAGCCCGGAGACGCCCAGGCCCTGGGTCCGCTGCTGGCGGACGACTTTGTCCTCGTGGGCCCGCTCGGCTTCGTGCTCGACAAGCAGCAGTACCTCGGTTCGCGGCTGTCTGGAGACCTGCGGCACGAGTCGTTCGCGTGGGAGGACGTCCGCGTCCGCCTGTACGGCGAGGCGGCTGTCGCCGTGGGCTCGCAGACGCAGCGGAGCACGTACCAGGGACGTGACGCCTCTGGGCGGTTCCGTGTGACCCAGATCGCCGTCCAGCACGGCGGCAGGTGGGTCATCGTGGGCATCCACCTGAGCCCGATCGCGCAGCCACGAGCGCTCAGGGCGGTCGACGCATGACTGACGCAGCTGTCGTCGACATCGAGGACCTGCGCCGCGGCGACTCGTTCGTCTTCATGGGTGCCGACCGCGGCGGCGCCGAGGTGTCGTTCATCCTGGATCGCTCGGGGCCCGGTCGCGGGCCGGCGCTGCACCGGCATCCCTACGACGAGGTCTGGATCCTCGACGAGGGCGAAGCGACGTTCACGGCAGGAGATCGCACGCTGCCGGCCGGGCCCGGCTCCGTCGTCGTGGTGCCGGCGGGTACGCCCCACTGCTTCACGAACACGGGCACGACGCCGCTGCGCATGGTCTGCATCCATCCCCGCGCCCGGATGGAGACGGAATGGCTGTAGCGATCGACCGGCGCGACGAGGCGGTCGCGATGAGCGGAAGGCGGTGGACGGCGCTCGCCTTCGTGGCCCTGGCGCAGCTGATGGTCGCGCTGGATGCCACCATCGTGAGCATCGCCCTGCCGTCGGCGCAGCGTGCCCTCCACGCGTCGGACGCCGAGCGGCAGTGGGTCGTCACCGCGTACACGCTGGCGTTCGGCTGCCTGCTCCTGCTGGGCGGCCGGGTCGCAGACGCGGTGGGTCGGAAGCGCGCGTTTCTGGCCGGCCTGGCCGGGTTCGCGATCGCCTCGGCTGCGGGCGGAGCCGCGCCCGCCTTCCCGGTGCTGGTGGCGGCGCGTGCCCTGCAGGGCGCGTTCGCGGCCGTCCTGGCACCGACCGCGCTGTCGCTGCTGGCGGTGATGTTCACCGAGCCGCTCGAGCGGGCCAAGGCGTTCGCCGTGTACGGAACCATCGCCGGAAGCGGCGCGGTGGTGGGGCTGCTGCTGGGCGGCGTCCTGACCCAGTACCTGGCCTGGCGGTGGTGCCTGTACGTGAACGTCCCGATCGCGGTGGTCGCGGCGGCGGGGGGCTGGATCGCTCTGTCGGACCCGGGCCGCGGAAGCGGTCGCCTGGGGTTCGACATGCCCGGGGTCCTGCTCGCCGGCGGCGCCCTCGCGGCCCTGGTCTCCGCCTGCACCGACGCCGTATCGGCGGGTTGGGGCTCGCGCACGGTGGTGGGGCTCATGGCGATCTGCGCCGCGCTCCTGGTCCTCTTCGTACTGCGGGAGGCCAATGCGGCCAGCCCGCTGCTGCCGCTTCGCATCCTCCGGCACCGCGCGCGGGGCGGCGCCTACGCCGCCGTGGCGCTGGCGATCGCCGGCATGTTCGGCGCCTTCTTCTTTCTCACCTATTACCTGCAGGTCGTGCTCCGCTACACGCCGCTCGAGGCGGGCCTGGCATTCCTGCCCATGACGGCCGCCTCGCAGCTGGGCTCGTGGGCCATCGCGAGCCGCCTGATGCCCTTCGTCCCCCCGCGGGCGCTCATGGCGCCGGGGGCGCTCGTCGCAGCAGCCGGCATGGGTGTCCTGACGCTCGTGCAGGCCAACGGCGACTACCTCAGCCACGTGCTGCCCGCCGAGATCCTGCTGGGGATGGGCATCGCCTGCGTGATGGTGCCGGCCTTCAGCACCGCCACGCTGGGCGTCGACCCAGGAGAGGCCGGCGTGGCTTCGGCCATCGTCAACGCAGCGCAGCAGGTCGGCGGCTCGACCGGCACGGCTCTGCTCAACACCATCGCAGCTGGCGCCACCGCCGGCTACCTGGCCACGCATGACCCGGGCCCCGCGGTCCGCGCCCTGGCCCTGGTCCACGGCTATTCGGTCGCCGCCGGCGCGGGCACGGCCATCCTCGCGGCGGCCGCCCTGGTCGCCGCTATCTTGATCAACGCTGGCCGGCCGGCGCGGGGGCTCGCCGGCCAGGCAGCAGGAGGAAGCTCACGATGACCGGTCATCCTTTCCGATTCGGCGTGGTCGCCGCGGTGGCGCGCACCGGCGAGGAGTGGGCCGACAGGGCCCGCCGCATCGAGTCGCTCGGCTACTCCAGCCTGGTGATGCCGGACGGGCTGCGGTACACGCTCGCCCCGTTTCCGGCGCTCGCCTTCGCGGCTGCCGCCACCCGGAGCCTGCGCGTCGGCACCTATGTGATCGCCAACGACTTTCGCAATCCGGTGCTGCTGGCCAAGGAGGCGGCGACCCTGGATGTGCTCTCAGGCGGCCGCTTCGAGCTGGGCCTCGGGGCCGGCCGCCCGGCGGCGGCCGAGGACAACCGCATGATGGGGCTCGGCTTCGATGCCGGCGGCGTGCGGGTCAGCCGGCTGGCGGAGTCGCTGACGCTGGTCAGGGCCCTCCTCGCGGGCGAGATGGCGACCGCCTCCGGGCCCTACTACGCTGCTGCCGGCGCGGAGGTCTCCCCCCGGTCGGCGCAGCGGCCGCCCATCCTGGTGGCCGGCAGCGGCCGGCGCCTGCTCTCGCTGGCGGCTCGCGAGGCGGACATCGTGGCGCTCGGGGTGCCGCCCACCGAGCCCGAGGAGGCGGCAGCCGAGAAGGTGGGCTGGCTGCGCGAGGCGGCCGGGCCCCGGTTCGACCTGCTGGAGCTGAACCTCAACCTGATGGCGGTCGGCGACCAGGTGCCGCGCTACATCTCGGCGCAGATGGGTCTGACGGCCGCCGGCCTGGCCGCGTCGGGGTCGGTCGCGGCTGTCACAGGCACCACCGACGAGATGTGCGCGACGCTCCTGCGACGACGGGAGCGCCTGGGCATCTCCTACCTGATGGTGAGCGACGAACTCATGGAGGTGTTCGCCCCGGTAGTCGAGCGGCTCGCCGGCAGGTGACGAAGGGTCACGTCCCGTCTGCGTCGTGAGGTTCGAGACCGAGGTCGCGATGCGGCCGGCCGACCATCGTCCTCGGGTCGACGATGCGGTCGAACTCTGCCGCCGGGACACCGAGCGCCAGCGCGGCGTCCCGCAGGCTGGTGCCTTCGTCGTCGGCTCTGTGGGCGATCGCAGAAGCCCGGTCATAGCCGATGTGCGGGCTGAGCGCGGTGACGAGCATGAGCGACTGTGACACGTACTCGTTGACTCTATCGCCGTCGAGCTCGGTGCCGTCGATGCTGTACTGCCGCAGCTTCTCGGCGGCGTCGCCGATGATCCGCGCGGAGTGCAGGACGTTGTTGATGATGATCGGTCGCATCGCGTTGAGCTCGAAGTTGCCCTGGGCGCCGGCAGACGCCACGATCGAGTCCTCGCCGATCACCTGCAGGGCGACCATGACCATCGCCTCCTGCTGAGTTGGGTTGACCTTGCCGGGCATGATGGAGGATCCCGGCTCGTTCGCCGGGAGCCTCAGCTCGTGAAGTCCGGCGCGTGGGCCGGAGGCGAGCCACCGCATGTCGTTGGCGATCTTCATGAGCGCGACGGCTACGCCGCGCAGGCCGGCGCTGACCGCGACCATCGCGTCGAGCGACCCCTGCGCGGCGAACTTGTTCGGCGCCGTCTTCAGCGGCAGGCCCGTGAGCTCGGCGAGCTTGGCGGCGATCGCCTCGCCAAAGCCGTCGGGGGCGTTGAGGCCGGTCCCGACCGCCGTGCCGCCGGCGGCCAGCTCGTGAATGGCCTCGAGGGCCCGCTCGAGGCGCCCTCGCGCGTCCCGGAGCTGGGTCGCCCAGCCGGACCACTCCTGCCCGACGGTGAGCGGCGTGGCGTCCTCCAGATGGGTGCGGCCGATCTTGACCACGTCCACCCAGTGCACCGCCTTTGCCCACACCGCGTCGATCAGCTCGTCGAGGCGCGGCAGGGTGTGGCCGTTGACCGCGAGCAGGGTGGCGATGTGCATCGCCGTCGGGAAGGTGTCGTTGGACGACTGGCCCATGTTGACGTGGTCGTTGGGATGAACGGGACGCTTCGAGCCGAGCTCGCCGCCGAGGAGCTGGCTGGCGCGGTTGCCGATCACCTCGTTGACGTTCATGTTCGACTGCGTGCCCGAGCCCGTCTGCCACACGTACAGGGGGAACTCCGAGTCGAGCTGGCCGGCGATCACCTCGTCGGCGGCCGCGACGATCGCGCGGCCGAGCGTCGGGTCGAGCCGGCCGGCCGCGGCGTTGACCAGCGCGGCAGCCTTCTTGACGTAGCCGTAGGCGTGATAGACGGCCAGCGGCATGTGGTCGTCGCCGATCGAGAAGTGGATCAGGGACCGCTGCGTCTGCGCTCCCCAGTAGTGCTCGGCGGGCACTTCGATGGAGCCCATGGAGTCCGTCTCGACGCGGGTCCCTGTGGCGCCGGTGCCGATCGGCACGGCGCGGAGCTTGCCACGCTCGACGGCCGCCATCACCGCGACCCCAGCCCGGGGTAGACCGGCTGCCACATGGCGTCCTGGACGGACTGGATCGGGTCGTCGAGCCGAACGCCCGCAACCCCGTCGGTCGCCGCCTGCCTGGCGACGGCGACCGCGACCGAGGCCGAGGTGGCACGCATGTTCTCGACGTCGGGGAGGAGACCCGCGCCAGGCTGATGGACGTCGACGAGGGCCGCTACCGCCTCGGCCGCCGCCTGCAGCATGCCGTCCGTGACGCGGCTCGCGTGCGAGACGATGGTTCCCAGGCCGATGCCGGGGTAGACGAGGGCGTTGTTCGCCTGTCCGACGGCGTACTGGATCCCGTGATACGGGACGGGCTCCCACGGCGTCCCGGTGGCCACGAGGCCCCGGCCGTCCGTCCATCTGATGACGTCGGCGGGCACCGCCTCGATCCGTTCGGTCGGGTTCGAGAGGGGGAAGATCATCGGCCGGTCCACGTGCGCGGCCATCTCCCGAAGGATCGCCTCGGTGAACGCGCCTCCCACCGTCGACGTACCGACGATCATCGTCGAATGCACGTTTGCCACGACCTCGGACAGGCCGATAGAGCCGTCGCGGCCCGCCGTCGGCCAGCCCGAGACCTCGCTCCGGGGCCTCGCATAGGCCTGCTGGAAGTCGCGCAGGTCGGGCATGTCGTCGACGAGCAGACCCTGCCTGTCGACGCACCAGAAGCGCCGGGTCGCCTCTGCTTCGCGGAGACCGTCCCGAACCATGACGGCGCGGATCTGGTCCGCGATGCCCATCCCTGCCGTTCCGGCGCCGAAGATGACCACCCGCTGCTCGCTGGGGCGGGACCGGGCCACCCGCATCCCTCCCAGCGCCGCCGCCAGGGTGATCACGCCGGTTCCCTGGACGTCGTCGTTGAAGACGCGGGCCCTGGGCCGGTATTCGTTCAGGATCCGCCGCGCGTTCGACGGGCCGAAGTCCTCGAAGTGGAGGAGCGCGTTCGGGAACAGGCTCGTTGCGGCCTTCACGTACGCGGCGACCAACGCGTCGTAGCGCGCGCCGCGAACCCGGCTGTGCCGGCTGCCGACGTAGAGCGGATCGTTGAGCAGCGACTCGCGGTCGGTGCCGACGTCGAGCATCACCGGGATGACGCGGTCTGGGTCGATGCCGGCGGCCGCGGTGTACACGGCCAGCTTGCCGACCGAGATCGCCATCCCGTTGGCGCCCCAGTCGCCGATGCCCAGGATTGCCTCGGCATCGGTGGCCACCACGAGGTCGACGTCGTCCGGCCCCAGCCCGTAGCTGCGCAGCGCCCGCTCGACTCCGTCGACATCGTCGACCGAGAGGTAGACGCCGTTCGGCCGCTGGAACTCGTGGCTGTACTGCTCGATCGCGTGGGCCACCACGGGGTCGTAGACGACCGGGAGCAGCTCCTTCAGGTGGTCCTGCAGCAGCCGGTAGTAGAGCACCTCGTTTCGATCGTGCAGAGCCGCGAGAAAGTCGTTCCTGGCCAGGTCGGTCGGCTGCGCGCGGTACTGGTCGTACGTGCGCCTGGCCTGCTCATCGAGGGTGGACACGCCGGTCGGGAGGAGCCCTTCGAGTCCCAGGGCAGCGCGCTGGTCGAGCGTGAACGCCGTGCCTCTGTTGTGGCGCGGGTCCCTGAGCAGGTCCCGGCCGCGCGGGAGGCCGGCCACTTTGACCGCCATGGCGGTGTCTCCTTGTTCAATTCAGGGCGAGGCCCGCTTAGCCGGGATCCACCGATCCACGACGGCGCCTTGGCGCCCAGGCACACCATCTCGCGGCCCGGCTTCTGCGCTTCTCGCTTACGCACTCTCCGAGTGCGCGCGCTGCGATGCTCGGCGCCGAACCACGATCTGGCGCAC
>DATFRD010000095.1:0-8050 GCA_035263645.1 Candidatus Dormiibacterota bacterium
AAATCGCGGTACCGGGGTCCCCAGAGAATCGCGGTGGTGGGGTGCGGATTCTCTGGGGTGGGGTGGTGGGGTGCGGATTTCGTGGGGTGGGGAGATGGGGTGCATGGGGCCCAAAGATCCGGCTGGGTTTTCGGCCGCACCCCTACGGGAGCGGGGCCGGGCCTGCCAGGACGGCTCGACCGTTTACCGCCGGTCTTGACCCCTCCGCGCCGGCCCGAATACGCTGCGAACCCGCCAGGAGGCCCCCGGGTGGGTGGCTTGGCGGTGGGGGCGTCGGGCACAGAGCAGATGTCCTGGCCCGCCGGTCGGGCTTTACCGCCGGTCTTGACGCCTCTGCGCGGTCGTCGATACGCTGCGAAGCCGCCAGGAGGCCCCCGGGTGGGAGGTTGGCGGAGGGGGGCGTCGAGCACCAACCGGCGTGACGGCGGAGGGCGGGCGCCATGGCGCGGGCCGGCCCTCCGCCGCCGCCGTCGCCGGCCTGTCAGCCCTCCAGCGAGGCGTCCAGCGTGATGTCGGGCACCCCGGCCAGCGCCTTGGACACCGGGCAGTTCGCCTTCGCGCCCTCGGCGGCCTGGCGAAAGGCCTCGGCGTCCAGGCCAGGCACCCGGCCCCGCACCGTCAGGTGGATGGCCGTGATCCCCGGGCCGGGCTGGAACTGGACCCTGGCGGACGTGTCGAGCCGCTCGGGCGGATGCCCGGCCTGGCCGAGGCCGAACGAGAGGGCCATCGCGAAGCAGGCCGCGTGGGCCGCCGCGATCAGCTCCTCCGGGCTGGTGCCGGACTCGCGCGACTCCGCGCGAGCGCGCCACGTCAACGCTTGGTCGGGGAACGCGCCGCTCCCCGCGTGGACGGTGCCGTTGCCGCTCATCAGGTCGCCCGTCCAGGTGGCCTCGGCGGTGCTCTCGACTGCCATGTCTTCCCTCCAGAGTCAGGCGGATCAGTCCCCGGGATCGCGCCGGTCGACGCGATCCCACAGGGTACGCGACCGTGAGGCGCGGGCGGCCCGTTCGCCGGCTGCCGGCCCGCCGGGTCGGCCCAGGCTGGCGCGCCGCGCCGGCGGCACCTGCCTGAGCCGCTGCGGCAGCGCCGCCACCAGCGCCGGCAGCCCCCGCCGCGCAGCGCCGAACATCGCCCGCTCCAGCGTGCCCCAGCGCAGCCCGTAGGCCTGGCGGAGCCGCTGCGGCAGCAGGCCCGCGGTCACGGCGGCGAGCGGTCCGTACGCCGCCCGGGGAACCCCGCGCAGCGGCGGGCGCAGCACGGAGTCGGCCAGCTGCAGCGCCCGCGCGTCCACGACGAGCTCGTCGCCCGCGAGCATCCGCACGACGTACGCCTCGAAGTCGGCATAGGCGGGCGGATAGCTCGCCCTGCCCAGCCCGAGCAGGCCGCCCATCAGCTTCGCCTCCTGGTAGTACGCGTCCAGCTCGCGCTCCGGCAGCGGCCGCACGAACGCGCCGTACGTCGCCAGGGCGCTGTCGATGAGGGTCGCCTGGACCCACAGCAGCAGCCGCGGGTCGAGGGCCGAGTAGCCGTCGCCACGCACCTGCCGGTGCACCACGTTGATCTGACGCGCCGCCGCCAGCGCCTCGGCCCGGTCACCGAACGTCAGGGCCAGGGTGAGCTCGAGCGTCCGGACGAGCCGCTGCAGCGGTCGCTGCCGGAAGTCGCTGTGCTCGGCCACCCCGGCGGCCACCCCCGGATGGGCCAGCTGCATCAGCAGCGCCCGGCCTCCGCCCAGCAGCAGCACGGGCTCCTGGTTGACCCGCCAGGTGATGGAATCCGGGCCGAAGAGGCTGTCTCGCACCGCCTGCTGGACTTCAGAATAGCGAGCGATGGACGGCCCGGCCGTGCTGCGGTGGTGCCGGGAGCGGCCCGGCGTGACCGAGGAGTTCCCCTTCGGCCCGGGCGTGCGCGTCTTCAAGGTCGCGGGCCGGATGTTCGCCGCCTGCCCGGCCGGCGACGACCCGGACCGCGTCAGCCTGAAGTGCGACCCGAGGTTCGCGGAGCATCTGCGCGCCGAGCACCCCGGTGTGAGGCCCGCGTACCACATGAACAAGCGGCACTGGAACTCCGTCGCCCTGGACGGCGGGGTGCCGGAGCAGGTGGTGCGGGAGCTCCTGGGCCACTCGTACACGCTGGTGGTGGACGCGCTCCCCCGCCGTGTCCGGGCAGGTCTCCAGGCCCGGCCGACCACGCCATCCACAGCGCAGGAGGAGTGAGGATGATCCTGGACAAGCCCCGTGTCCGCCGGGACGAGTTCACGCGCCGGACCGGCTGGACATTCGAGCCGGAGGGCGCCTGCCGAGGCGACCTGTGCATCGCGCTGCAAGACCCCGCCGCCTCCCACGAGCCGCTGCCACCCGGTCCCGGCGACTGGCTCGACGCGGAGCTCCTCGCCCGGCGGCTGCGCATGCCGCTCGTCCACGACGAGCGGGCCGGCCTCTGGTGTCTGGGTCCGGAGTCGTTCGGCAGCGTGCTGCAGTCCGCTGAGGCGCCCGACCTGCGGCTCCCCACCTGGCGCGACGAGCCGTTCAAGCTCTCCTCGCTCCGGGGCACCAGGGTCCTCCTCCTGGCCTGGGCCTCCTGGTGAGGCTGCCGTCTCGACCTGCCCGTGTGGCAGGAGCTGCGCGAGGAATTCGCCCCGCAGGGGCTGGAGATCGTCACCGTGGCCCTCGACCTGAAGGGCGTGGAGACGGCGGGCCGCTGGATCGAGGCGGCCAATCCCCGCCACCCCTCCCTCATCGACCAGGCTCACCTGGTCGACGAGCTGTTCGGCGTCATCAACGTCCCCAGCGGCGTCTGGATCTCCGAGACCGGCATGATCGTGCGACCCCCCGAGCCGGCCTTCCCCGGCCGCCCGCGTTTCGCCGACGCGCCGATCCCCGATGACGTCGACCCCTACCGGGCCGAGGTAATGAGGACCGCACGCCGGATCCGCATCCAACCCGAGCGGTACGTGGCGGCCCTCCGCGACTGGGCCGCGGTGGGCGCGGCCTCCCGGTTCGCGCTGGCCCCTGACGAGGTGCTGCGCCGGGCCGGAGAACGCAGCGAGGGGCGAAGCCGGGCGGCCGCGCACTTCGAGCTGGCGCAGCACCTCTGGCGGGCCGACCGCAGGGATGAGGCGGTGCCGCATTTCCGCCAGGCGCGCCGGCTCCAGCCCGATAACTGGACGTACAAGCGCCAGGCGTGGATCCTCGCCAACCGCCACCAGGCCCCCTCGGAGCTGTTCGAGGGCGACTGGCTTTCCGACGTCAGGGAGATCGGTCCGGAGAACTACTACCCGCCGCTCGATATGTGACCTCAGGGGTGCGCGATGATCTTCGTGCCGTACTTCGTCGGCGAGCGGTCTCGGGAATCCGCCAGGCTCGGGGAGGGGGAGGTCGTCGAGCCGCCGCTGCCCGAGGGCCCCGCCCAGCGGCGGCTGGCAGTCCTCTACGAAGCGCTGGCGGCTCGGGTCCAGGCGGCGGCCCGGCCTCGCGTCCAGGTCGGCGACTGCACCGCCGCCCTGGGCGTCATGGCCGGCCTTCAGCGCCGCGGCCTCGACCCATGGCTGATCTGGCTCGACGCCCATGGCGACTTCAACACGTGGCAGACGACGCCGTCCGGCTTCCTGGGCGGCATGCCCCTGGCCATGCTGGCCGGCCTCGGCGAGCAGACGGTGATGCAGGCGCTCGGCCTGCGCCCGCTCGGCGCCGAGCGCATCCTCCTGGCCGGCGCGCGGGACCTCGACCCCGGCGAGCGGGACAACCTGGCACGGGCGCGCGTGCCGCTGGTCACCGTCGAGGAGCTGGCCGGCCGGCCCCCGCCTCCGGGACCGGTGTACGTCCACCTCGACGTCGACGTCGTGAACCTCTCGGAGATGCCGGCGGTGGACTACCCGGCGCCGGGCGGCCCCGCGGCCGCCGAGGTGCGGGCGGCGCTCGACCACGTCTTCGCGGAGGCAGAGGTGGCGGCGTTCTCGGTCACCGGCTGGAACCCGGAGCAGCACGGCTCCGAGCGCTCTCGCGCCACCGCGGAGGCGCTGGTGAGGGGCCTGGTCGACTGAGAGCCTGCGCGGCGCTGGATCGCCGGCGCCATACTTCGCCCGTGCCGGTCGAACGCCTGCGGCCGCCCGGCCTCTACCCGGCGGCTCCCTACCACTATGTCGCGGTGGCCCCGCCGGGCCGGCTGGTCATCACGGCCGGGGCGTGCCCCCTCGACGACGACGGCCGCACCGTGGCGCCCGGCGACGTCGCCGCCCAGGCGGAGCGCGCGGTCGCCAACCTGCTGACCGCTCTGGCCACCGCCGGGGCCGGCCCCGCGGACGTGCTGAAGACCACGGTCTACGTGGCGACCATGGACCGCTCGGACCTGCTCCGGGCGTGGACCGTCGTGCGCGCGGCGCTCGGCGAGCTGGATCCGCCGAGCACGCTGCTGGGCGTGTCGGTGCTCGGCTACCCCGGCCAGCTGGTCGAGGTGGAGGCGGTAGCCGCCCTCCCCTGAGGCGGCGGCGGCCGCCCGGCCCGCCGCCTGACGCGCGACACTGGTTGGCCATGATCCGAGTCGCGGTCCTCGACGACTACCAGCGGGTCGCGGCCCGCATGGCCGACTGGGCAGAGCTGCCGGACGCCGCCGTCACCTTCTTCGACGACCACCTGGCGGACCTCGAGCCGCTCGCCGCCCGGCTCGCCGACTTCGACGTCGTCGTGGCGATGCGCGAGCGGACGCCGTTCGGACCGAACCTGCTCTCCCGGCTCCCGCGCCTGCGGCTGCTGGTCACGACCGGCATGCGCAACGCCGCCATCGACCTCGGCGCGGCAGCCCGCCTGGGCGTCACCGTCTGCGGCACCGCGGGGGCGGGGACCGGCACTCCGGAGCTGACCTGGGGGCTCATCCTCGCCCTCCTCCGGCACGTCCCGGCCGAGGACGCCGGCATCCGCTCCGGCGGCTGGCAGCACACCGTCGGGACCGACCTGGCCGGGGCGACGCTGGCCGTCCTCGGTCTCGGCAACATCGGGCGGCGGGTGGCGGCGGTCGGCCTGGCGTTCGGCATGGACGTGGTCGCCTGGAGCCAGAACCTCACGGTGGAGGCGGCGGCCGCCGTGGGGACCAGGCGCGTCGAGCGGGACGACCTGTTCCGCCTGGCGGACGTGCTGACCATCCACCTGGTGCTCAGCGACCGCACCCGGGGCCTGGTCGGCGCGCGCGAGCTCGCGCTCCTCAAGCCGACCGCCCGCCTGGTCAACACGTCGCGCGGGCCGATCGTCGACGAGGCGGCGCTGATCGAGCACCTGCGCGCCGGCCGGATCGCCGGCGCGGCGCTCGACGTGTACGACGCGGAGCCGCTGCCGGCCGACCATCCCCTCCGGACCCTTCCCAACACCGTGCTCACGCCGCACCTCGGGTACGTCACCGAGCGCGGCTACCGGAGGTTCTACGGCGAGGCCGCGGAGGACATCGCGGCCTTCCTCGCCGGCCGGCCGGTGCGCGTGCTCACGCCGGCCCCGTAGCCCGGCGCGCGCTGGGCTCGGGCTGTCCGCGGCTCGATCCCGACGCGTATTTGGGTGGTCACTGGCACCCGCCGACGCCCAACATGTCCCAAGAGTGCGGTGGGCCCCATATGCACCCGCCGCGGGCAGCCTGAGGAGGTGTCTTTCGTGCGCGCATTGATTTCGAGGTTCGGTGTCGTGGTTATGGTCGTGGCCGTCCTGCTGATGCTGGCGATGTCCGCCGGCAACGAATGGATCGGGGAGCTCCCCTGAGGCCGGTACCGAGACCGGGCCCCGCCGTTGGTCCAACGGGGACGTTCCCGCTGGCCCTCCGATATGCAAGACTCATCGCATCGAGGAGCGGAGCAACCGGCGGCGGGGCCGCCGCACCGGCATCGAGGTCGACCCGGGCCTGCTGCGGCTGGCTCGGGAGGAAGCGGGGCTGAGCCTGGCGGAGGTCGCCGGCTCCGAGCTCACGCGGCAGGTCGTCCACCTGTACGAGACGGGGAAGGCCCGTCCCTCCCGGCGCAGCCTGGCGATCATCGCCGCGCGTCTGGGCCGGCCCGCCGAGGCGTTCATGAGGCGGGCTCGGGAGCCCGAGGACGCCGGCCGGGTCGAGGCGCTGGAGCCCCTGATCCACGCCCGTCGCTACCAGGAGGCGCTGGACGGGGCGCTCGCCGCCCTGGCCGACGAGCTCGAGCCCAGGACCCGGGCGGTCGCGCACTCCCTCGCCGGACAGGCGCTCCACCACCTCCGGCGCGACGAGGAGGCGGTGGACCACCTGCGCACGGCGGTCGGCCTCGCCGACGAGTTAGATGATCTCTGGCTCGCGGCCGAGGCGATGGACTGGCAGGCGCTGGCCAGCTTCGCGAGCGACGGCCAGCAGGCGCTGGAGCTGGAGGAGGACGCGCTCGCCAGGTACCGGCGCCTGGGCAGCCGGCGTCCGGAGGTCGAGGCGCGGATGCTGGAGCACCTCGGCACGCTGTTCACGAGGCGCCGGGCCTACGGGCGCGCCCAGGAGGCGTACGAGGAGGCGCTCGCGGTCATGGGGACCGTCCGCGACCTCCAGGACATGGCCCGCATCAACCACGGGATGGCGGGCTGCCTGCGCGCGGCCGGGGACGTCCGCCGGGCCATCGAGCGCATGGAGCGGGCGGTGGCGCTGTACTCGATCGAGAGCGAGCTGCGGCCCGACCAGTCCTGCGTCCCGCTGGCCAGCGCCTACAACGACCTGGCCATGCTCCTGCTCGAGCGGGGGGAGTGGGACCGGGCCGGCGAGCTGCTCACGACGGCACTCGGCATCTTCGTCCAGGCGGACCTGGTCCTGTGGCAGGGCTACATCCTGCACAGCCTCGGCGACCTCCGCCGGCGCCAGGGCCGGCTGACAGAGGCGTTCGCGCTCACCCGGGAGGCCCTCGCCCTGGCTCAACGGCTGGACCAGCCGTTGCTGATGGCCGGCTGTCTGCAGCAGATGGGCGAGCTGCACGAGGACCAGGGTGAGCCTGGACTGGCCGACGAGGCGTTCGAGCAGGGCATCGCGCTGCTCGAGCAGACCAGCCTCACCGACCGGCTGGCCGACTTCCGGCGGGCGTACGCGGTGATGCTGGAGGCTCGCGGCGCGACCGAGGCCGAGGCCGGCGCCGCCGGCTGAGCGGCGGCCGTCAGCACCAACCGGTGAACGAGCGCATCGGCGCCAACGTGGACGTGGGCCGTTCCCTGGCCCAGGCCGTGGAGCGGGCCAGGCTGGCCGAGAGCCTGGGCTGCGAGTCGCTGTGGATGACCCAGCGGCCGGCCTCCCGCGACACCTCGCTCGTGCTGGCGGCCTACGGGGCGGCCACCGAGCGCGTCCACCTGGGCACGGCCGTGCTCCCGATCTACGCGCGCCACCCCACGGCGATGGTGCAGATGGCGGCCACGCTGGACGAGCTGACCGGGGGCCGGTTCCGCCTGGGCATCGGCATCAGCCACCGGGTCACCGTCGAGGCCATGTGGGGCCTGCGCCTGGAGCGCCCGGTGGAGGCGATGCGCGAGTATCTGACGATCCTGCGCGCCGGCCTGCGCGAGGGGTCAGCGTCGTGCGACGGCCGCCAGTTCACGGCCCGCTGGGCCTACACGGCCCCGCGCCGCGCCGACCTGCCGGTCCTGCTCGCGGCCCTCAACCCGAGGATGCTCGAGCTCGCGGGCGAGCTGGCCGACGGCGTCCTCCTCTGGATGTGTTCCCCCGGCTTCGTGCGCGAGCACGTGCTGCCGCAGGTGCAGGCCGGGCGGGAGCGGGCCGGTCTCGGCCTCGAGGGGTTCGACGTGGTGGCCGCGGTCCCCGTCTGTCTCACTGACGACCCGGCCGCGGGCCGCGAGGTGTTCCGGCAGACCGTCCGGCGCTACGCGGCCCTGCCGTTCTACCGCCGGATGATGGACGCGAGCGGCTTCGCCGAGGAGCTTTCCGCGGGCGAGGTGTCCGATGCCATGCTGGACGAGCTCGGCGGCGTCGGCGACGAGGCGGCCGTGCGGGACATCGTCCGCCGCTACCGCGAGGCGGGGTGCACCCTGCCGGTGGCCGGGCCGTTCTCGGGCCACGCGGGCGCCCG
>DATFRD010000096.1:0-2469 GCA_035263645.1 Candidatus Dormiibacterota bacterium
TCGGCGACGCCTGGCACCTCGTTCGACGCGAAGTCGTACACGGAGGCCTGGCCGCGCTCCACCAGCCTGGGGATGATGCTGCCGCCCAGGTCGTGCTTGCTGCGGACGTTCTCGGCGTCCTCGGTCACCGCCTCGATCAGCATCTCCGTGGTGAAGACGTAGATCCCCATCGACGCGAACGCCTGGTGAGGGGCGTCGGGGACCGGGGTCGGGTCGGTCGGCTTCTCGCGGAACGCGATGACCCGCCCCGAGCGGTCGGGCTCGATGATCCCGAAGGAGGGCGCCTGCTCGATCGGTACCCGGATGCCCGCCAGGGTCACCCCCGCCCCGGTCGCCAGGTGGTGCGCGACCATCTGCCGCGGGTCCATCCGGTAGATGTGGTCGGCGCCGAAGACGCAGATGCACTCGGGGCGCTCGTCGTAGACGAGGTTGAGATTCTGGTACACGGCGTCCGCCGAGCCCGCGAACCAGCGCGGTCCGGTCCGCATCTGGGCCGGCACGGTCGCCACGTAGTTGCCGATCATCGGCGCCAGACGCCACATCTGCGCGATGTGGCGGTCCAGGCTGTGGCTCTTGTACTGGGTGAGGACGACGATCTTGCGGACGTCGCCGTTCGTGAGGTTCGAGAGGGCGAAGTCGATCAGGCGGTACGTGCCGCCGAAGGGGACCGCCGGCTTGGCCCGGTCAGCGGTCAGCGGCTGCAGCCGCGTGCCCTGGCCGCCGGCCAGGACCATGGCCATCACGTGCAGCTCCTTCAAGGCATGCACGGCCGCCGACCCACGCTTCCTACCGGTCGGCCTCGAACACGACAGCGGTGCCGTAGCAGAGCACCTCGGTCACGCCGCTGGCCATCTCGGTCGCGTCGTACCGCATGCCGACGACGCCGTTGGCCCCGATGGCCGCCGCGTGCTGGAGCATGATGAGGTACGCCTCTTCCCTGGCGTGCTCCGCCAGCTCGGTATAGAGCGTGATGTTGCCGCCGCCCAGCTGCTGGAAGGCGGCCCCGATGCTGCCGACCACGCTCCGGGAGCGGACGGTGATCCCGCGGACGATGCCCAGGTTGCGCACGATCCGCACGCCCTCGATCGCGAACGCGGTCGTGACCCACTGGGGCTCGATGCCGGGCGGATGCTGCATATCCCTACCTCCTTAGATCATGCGCAGGACGCGAGCCGTCCTGAGCAGGGCTGCGATCGAGCCGGCGTGCTCGATCTCCCCCGTGAGCGCCGCGTCCAGCGCCGTCGCGAATGGCAGCTCCCTCAGGATCATGTCCCGCTCGTACGGCTCCGGCCTGCGCTGCACGTGCTGCAGGCCGCGGGCCAGGAAGAGGTGCTGCCGGCTCGTGATCAGGCCGCTGCCGCGGGTGACGCCCAGCGACGTCCACTCGGCGGCCAGGAGGCCGACCTCCTCGCCGAGCTCGCGCTGGGCGCCGGCGAGGGCGTCCTCGCCGGGCTCCAGGGTCCCGGCCGGCACCTCCCAGGCCGTGGCCGCCCAGGTGTGGCGCCACTGGCGCACCAGCACCGTCGTGCCGTCCTGGGCGTAAGGCACCGTGAAGACCGCGTCGGGGCCCTCGACGACCCGGTAGTCGGCCTCCATGCCGTCGGGCCAGCGGACGCGGTCGCAGCGGAGGCCGAGGTTCCACTCGCGGCCGATCTCGCGGGTGCCGATCACCTCGAACGGCGGGGTCGGGTCGTGGTCGAGCGTCATCGGCGGTTCAATCGCTCCTGTGAGAGCCGCTGGGGGAGACCGTCCACGAACGACTCCGCCAGCTCCTCCTGGCTGCGGGCGATCGCCTCGTCCAGCGGCAGGTTCTGCCAGTCGGCGACGAGGCGCTTCTGGCGGCCGATCGTGGCCGCGTCGTGGCGGGCGGCCCGGTCAAGCAGCCGGCGGCACGCCTCGAGCAGGCCGTCGGCCGGCGCCAGCAGGTTGACCAGGCCCCAGTCCAGCGCCTGCTCGGCGGTTATCGGGTCACCGGTCAGCACGAGCTCCTGCGCCCGGCCCAGCCCCACGTGACGCTCGAGCAGCGCCGCGTCGATGACCGAGGGGATGCCGAGCGTGACCTCCGGCATCCCCAGCAGCGCCCCGGCGGCGGCCACGCGGAGGTCGCAGGCGCAGGCCAGCTCGAGGCCGGCGCCGAAGCAGTGGCCCTGGATCGCCATCGCGACCGGCCGGGGGCAGCGGCGGATCGCGGCGCACGCCTCCGCCAGCAGCCCGATCAGGCGGCGCATCGTCTGCGGCGTGCCCGTCGCGAACTCGTGCAGGTCGACGCCGGCGCACGTGCTCGGCCCGGCACCGGCCAGGATCAGGCCGCGCACCGCCGGGTCCTGGCCGGCCGCGGTCACGGCGTGGCACAGCGACTCGATCATCGGCGCGGTCAGCGCGTTCCGCTTCAGGGGGCGGTCGAGCCACACGACGGGGATCGCGTCTCCCCGCTCGGTCCGGATCACGCCTTCGGCTGCCCCGACACGA
>DATFRD010000097.1:0-34982 GCA_035263645.1 Candidatus Dormiibacterota bacterium
CTGGCCACGCCGTGGGCGTCCTGCCCGGAGAGGTTGGCCCGCACCAGGTGCCCGGCCACCTCGGCCGCCGCCTCGGCGGGCGCCCCCATGGCCTGCAGCAGCGCATCCGCGAAGTCCTGGAGCCGCTCCGTCTGGACGATCACCGGGCTCATGCGCTCTTCACCGTGCCGATGGTAGGGGTTGGGGCGCCCGCGTAGGGTAGGGGGCGGAGCCGTGGCTCGTGATGGGCTCGAGCGGCTGCGGTGGCAGCGGTGGGACCGGCGGCGGACAGGCCCCGCTCCCCTTCGCCGACCGACCGGCGGGGGGACGGGAGCTGGCGGCCCGGATCGCCGCCCTCGTCGAGGACCACCGGGTCGTGGTGCTGGGCCTGCCGCGGGGAGGAGTGCCGGTGGCGTACGAGGTCGCGAACGCACTGGGCTGTCCGCTCGACGTCTTCGTGGTCCGCAAGCTCGGTGTGCCCGGCCATGAGGAGCTCGCGCTCGGGGCCGTCGCGTCCGGCGGAGCGGTGGCGATGAACGAGGGCGTCGTCCGTCGCTACGGCCCGGGGCGGGAAGTGCTGGACTCCATCGTGGCCAGGGGCCTGGCGGAGATCCGGGCGGCCGAGGCCCGCTATCGCGAGGGCCGGGAGCCGCTGCCGGTGGCAGGCCGGACGGTCGTGCTGGTCGACGACGGCCTGGCGACCGGCGCCACGATGCGCGCCGCGGTCGCCGCCGTCAGGTCGCTGGATCCGCGCTGGGTGGTCGCCGCCGCCCCGGTCGGCTCGGCGCAGGCCTGCGACGACCTCCGGTCGCTCGCGGACGACGTGGTCTGCGCCGCGACCCCGGACCCCTTCATCGCGGTGGGCGCCTGGTACCGCGACTTCGAGCCGGTCTCGGACGCCGACGTGCGCCGGTTCCTCGGCGAGCCTCCCAGTGGACAAATATATCAATGATGGACTACGATAATGTCATATTATCCAGCACAGTAATTGCTGGTATATCTACGAGATTTTCCTCCCCCCCGTGCGCCGGTCGGCGGGCCGGCGACCACCCCCATGCCGGCGGAGGCTCTGCGGAGCCTCCGTCTTTTTCTCTCGCTGGCGCCGGCCCCCGCCAGCCGGGACCGGCGCCGGTCCGTACAGTCGAGGGTGGCGGGCGCCGCCCTCCGAGCGTGGCGGGCGGCGCAGGCATCCGAAGCCGGAGGAGGCAGCAGTGACGAGGATCAGGACCGTCGTGATGGCCGGCGCGCTCGGCGCCGCGCTGGGCTATTTCCTCGACCCCGAGCTGGGGCGATCGCGACGCGACCGGCTGCGGGGCCAGCTGGGGTCGGCCCTGCAGCGCGGCAGGCGCGAGGTGGGGCGGGTGACCCGCCAGGCGCAGGATCGCGCGCCCGGCGCGACCCCGGAGCTCGACCCGCCACCCGCCGACGACGATCTGACCGTCCTGAGCCGGGTGGAGAGCGTGCTCCTGGAGATGCCCCGCTTCCCGAGGGAGTCGGTCGAGCTGGAGGTGGCCGACGGTCGCCTCGTCCTGCGCGGCGAGGTGCCGAGCGCAGAGCAGGCGGAGGAGATCGCGGCCGCGGCCACCCGCATTCGCGGCGTGGGGTCCGTGGAGAACCTGCTCCGGCAGCCGGGCCCGCCGGGGCCGCCGAGGCCGCCGCGGCCGCCGAGGCCACCGCGGCCGCCGAGGCCGCCGCGGGCCAGGCCTCCCCGGCGAGCGCCGTGACGGGGGACGGGCCCCGCCAGCCCACCGGCCTGCAGCACGAGCTGCGCTGGAGCGGCCAGCGGGCCGTCGTGGTCCAGGTGGGGGGCGGGCTCCGCGAGTACGAGGTCGACGGGTTTCCGGTCCTGGACGGCTACGAGGCCGGCGAGCTGGCGAGCGGCGGTCGCGGCCAGGTGCTGATGCCCTGGCCAAACCGGCTCGGCGACGGCCGGTACCGGTTCGCCGGCGAGTACTTCCAGCTGCCCCAGAACGAGCCCGCCCTGGCAAGCGCCATCCACGGCCTCGTGCGCTGGAGCGGGTGGGAGCGGGCGGCGGGGACGTCCTCCTCGGTGCGGATGACCCACGTCCTGTGGCCCCAGCCGGGCTACCCGTTCGCGCTCGCCCTGGAGGCCGCCTACGAGCTGTCCGATGCCGGGCTGACGGTCACGCTGGCCGCCGAGAACGTCGGCACCGGGCCGGCGCCGTACGGGGCGGGCCAGCACCCGTACGTCCGGCCGTCGCGGGGGGGCGTGGACGGTTGCGTGCTGCGCGTCCCCGCGGAGCGCTGGCTGGAGATGGACGAGCGCCAGCTGCCCACCGGCCGCCAGCTTGCGGTGGCCGGCACCGACTACGACTTCCGCGAACCGCGAGCCATCGGCGCCACCCGGCTGGATACCGCGTTCACCGGGCTGGTCCGCGACGCGGACGGCCTGGCCCGGGTCGAGCTGGCGAGCGGCGACGGCAGCCGGCGGGTCGCGCTCTGGCTCGACGCGAGCTGCGAGTACGTCATGGTCTTCACCGGCGACACGCTTGCGCCGGCGGCGCGCCGCCGCAGCCTCGCCGTGGAGCCGATGACCTGCGCACCCGACGCGTTCCGCAGCGGCCTGGGCCTCAAAGTGCTGCAGCCCGGCGAGCGCACCTCCGCCCGCTGGGGGATCCAGGTCCCGCTCCTCTAGGGGTGCTGCCGCACCCCTACTAGGCCAGCGGCAGCGTCAGCGTGAAGGTGCTGCCCTGGCCCGGAGTCGAGGTGACCTGGACGTCGCCGCCGTGGCGGCGGGCGAGGTCGCGCGCCAGGTACAGCCCGAGGCCCGTGCCCGGGATTCCCGCGGTCTCGCGCGTCGAGACGCGGCCGAACCGCGTGAACAGGAGGCCCATGTGCTCCGGCGCGATGCCGACGCCCTGGTCCGACACCGCGACCTGGGCCATGCCGTCGGCCGCCGCGCAGCACACGCAGACGCGGCCGCCCCGCGGCGAGTACTTGATGGCGTTGTGCACCAGGTTGGTCACCACGATGCCCAGACGCGACCGGTCACCGGGCACGAGGACCGGCTCGGCCGCGGTATCGACCACGAGAGAGTGGGCGGCGCCGGTCAGCGGCTCCAGCGCGTGCACTGCGGACTCGACGACCTCCCGCAGGTCGAGGCGCGCCAGGCGGAGCTCCAGCGCGCTGTCGTCCAGCCGCGCCGTCTCCAGCATCTCGTTGACGAGCTGGTTCATCTCCTCGAGCTTGGCCCGGAGCACCGGCAGCACCGGGGCCAGGGCGGGGCTGACATCCCCCAGCGTGCCGTCCTCCATCATCGAGACGTAGCCCTTGATGACGCCAAGCGGGCCCCGCAGCTCGTGCGAGGCCAGCTTGAGGAAGTCGGTCTTCAGCTGCTCCAGCTGGAACGACCGCTCGATCTGCTCGCGCAGCCCGGCCACCTCGCGCTCGCGTGCCAGCGCCAGCTCGCCGTGCGCCTCCCGGTGCTCCCAGGCCACGGCCGCCGCCGCGGCGGCGGCCCGCAGCATTCGCACGTCATCGTCGGAGAAGCCGACGCCGGCCCGGTTCGAGTCGACTGCGGCCAGGACGCCCAGGGGCCGGTCGCGTGTCCGCCAGGGCAGGAGCACGCAGTCGGGGCTGCCCGTCGGCCCCAGCCCGTTCGGTTCGGGCGCCTGACCGAGCCCTCCTGCGCCCCACCAGCCGCGAACGACCTGGTCGCCGAAGACCACCCGGTCGGCGACGTCACCGCTGCCCCGGCGGCACGGGACGCTGACCAGCTCGCCCGGCTCCGTGTCGTCGAGCCCGGCCGCCCCCGGCTGAGGCGACAGCATCTCCGCGTCGGCGTCGAGGAGCCAGAAGACGGTCCCCCGCGCAGATGCAAACGCCGCGATCCTCCGGGAGAGCTCCTCGAAGAAGATGCGGGTGTCGGTGGTGGCGCTCACGGCGCGCCAGAGGTCGGCCATCGCGTCGGCGACCCGCCACCGAGCGTCGCCCGCCCCGTCTTCCTCGCCAGGCCGCGACGCTGGTCGCGGCACGCCGGCCGCTTCGCGCGGATCCTGGCTTCTCGAGCGAAGTCCCATGCCCTCTCTCATGATAGGCCAGAAGCGGTAACAGGTTACAGCTCATATGGAGGAAAGGGCGCCGGCAGGATGGAGGAAGCCATGCCGCCGGCCGCCACGATCCGGGTCGCGGCCGGGTCACGAATGGGTGCTGCGAATGGGGATCGGGCAGCCGGAGATCCGGGAGGGGGTGGGGCCGGAGCAGGGGGCGTGGGAGTCTTCGGGCTGCGTACGGCGGCGGCAGCGGAGTGGTCGCGCGACGGCGGTCACGCGCCGTTGCGCGGCTCGTCGGTTGTCTCGTCCTCCCGGTACACGTAGGGTCGGGACCAGTCGGGGACGCCCTGCGACAGCTGGCCCGGGGTGGTCTGGCTCTTGACCAGGTACTCCAGCGCCCCGAGCTGCAGCCCGCGGGAGACCAGCTCCTCCTCGCTGTAGTTGCTAAGGATGACCACCGGGATGTTCTTCGTGCGCGGCGATGCCCGTAGGTGCTCGAGGAACACCAGGCCATCCATCCTCGGCAGTCGGACGTCCAGAAAGATCAGGTCCGGCAGGGTCACCTGGAGGACTGCGAGCGCCTCTTCGCCGTCGCCCGCGACCTGCACGGTATACCCGTCGCGCTCCAGCTTGACGCGGTACATCTGCGCCAGCGCCGCGTCGTCCTCGACCAGCAGGACGCGTACCTCGTCGGACTCAGAGGGCTCCATCGCCGTCCTCCGTGGGGCACATTGCAGCTTCCACGATAAGCCTCTCGGCGAATCCGGGCGACCGGGGGTCCCGGCCGGCCGGAGGCCGCCAGCCCCTCGTAATGTGGGGTGCGATGAGCCGGCTGCGGGTTGCGTGGCTGGGACAGCGTTCGTCTGGTGCGGGCGATGGCCTGATCACCTATAGCCGCGAGACCACGAGAGGCCTCCGCCAGCGGGGGGTCGATGTCCTCTTCGTGCACCACGACGCCGACTCCGGGGATCCGCGCTCTGTGGCGATGGCGGCTCTGACCGTCGGCCGGGACTGGTTCAAGATCGCCGTGCCGGGCTCCAGCAGACGTCTCGCGGAGCTGCTCGACCGGCACCATGTCGACCTCGTCCACGTCTCCCTCTCGTTCTCGAGCCTGGACTTCAGCCTCCCCTCGCTATGCCACCAGCTCCGGATGCCGGTCGTGGCCACGTTCCACGCCCCGTTCGACACGCACGCGACCATGTGGGCGGGCCTCTCGCGGGTCCTCTACCACCTCTACGGCCTCCCGCTCGCCCACTACGACCGCGTGATCGTGTTCGGTGCCTCGCAGGCACGCCTGCTCGTGCAATCAGGGGTGCCCCAGAGAAAGCTCCGGATCGTGCCCAACGGGGTCGACGTGGAGCGATACCGACCGGGCCTCTCGGACCGCGCGCGGCGCCTCGGAGCCCGCCAGCTCTTCCTCTACCTGGGCCGGCTGGATCGGGAGAAGAACCCGGCCCTGCTGATCCAGGCGTTCCTGGCCGAGCACCCGCCGGACGACGTCAGGCTGGCGCTGGTGGGCGGCGGGCAGGAGCGCGGCCGCCTCGAGCGGCGGTACCGCGACCCGCGGGTCGTCTTCCTCGGCGCCGTCCACCAGGAGCTCGAGCGGCTGGCGCTGCTGCGGGCTGCGGACGCGCTGTTCCTCCCCTCGTCGATCGAGGGCCTGTCCCTGGCGCTGCTGGAGGGCATGGCCTGCGGCGCCTGCCCGGTCGCGACGGACGTGGGCTGCGACGGCGACGCGGTCCGGGGCGCCGGCATCCTGCTCGACCCGGTTCACCTTCGCTCCGAGCTCCGGCTGGCCGTGCGGACGCTGGCGAACGCCCCGGAGCTGGCGCGCCCCCTGGGCGAGCTGGCTCGCCAGCGGGCGGTGGAGCGCTTCTCGCTGGAGCGCAACGTCGACGCCCTGCTGAGCGTCTACGGTGAGGTGCTGGGCCGCGAGGTCGACCTCGCCGTCGAGGCCGCAGCCCTAGCCCGGACGCACGGTGCCGCGGACCGCGAAGGCGGCGGCGCGGTCGAATGATGCCCCGATCATGTCGGGCGGGATCACCGTCGCTCCGCCCACCGCGCCGGCGTAGACCGCCACCTGGGCGGTCTCCTCGACCACCATGTTCACCTGGAGCGTCTCCGCGGCCGTGCGGTGGAAGGCGAGGACGCCGTGGTTGGCCAGCAGGACCGCCCTCGTGTCCGGCGCCAGCGCCGCCCTGATGTTCGCCACCGCCGTCTCCGACCCGCGGGGCCCGTAGGCGGCCACCGGCACGCCGCCGCCCATGCCGAAGATGGCCAGCGCCTCGGACCAGCACTCGATGGGCCGGCCCGCGACCGCGAAGGCCGTCGCGAACGGGGAGTGGGTGTGGAGCACGCAGCCGACGTCGTCCCGGTCCTGGTAGATCGCCGTGTGCATGTGGACGACGGCGTGGGCGATGGGGGGCAGGTCGCCCTCCACGAGCTCGCCGTCGAGCCGGATGCGCACGATGGCTCCCTCCGGCAGGTCTCGGAGGCTGCCCCCGGCCGTGAACAGCATCTCGTCGCGACCCGGCACCCGCAGGCTGAGGTTCCCGTGCCCGGACAGCGAGAGCAGCCCGCTGGCGCTGACCCGGGCCGCAGCCTCTCGGAGCTGCCCTCTCAGTTCGTCAAGGTTCGTCATCGCGACCCTCCTCGTTGCCGTGCCTGCCGCTGCCCGAGGTCACCGCGCCGTCGCCCCAACCGCGCCGGTCAACCGTCGCCGCGTGAGCGCCCCCACCCGCTCGGCGAGGCCGATCGCCGCCAGGCCCACCACAAGGTGCAGGGCCTGCACCACCCAGTGCGCACCGCCGTTCAGCAGCGTGCCCTGGGTCAGGCCCAGGATCACGACGACGACGCCCCAATCCAGCGCCACCACGGCCAGGCCGGCGCCGGCGCCGCTGCGCAGCCCGACGAGCGCGACGGTCCACAACGCCAGGACCAGCAGCAGGCCGACCAGGATGTGCACCGGCAGCAGCGCCAGCGCGCCGCCCGTCCAGAAGATCACCCCCAGCACGACCTGGACTAGGCCGCAGACCCGCACCAGCATCTGCGCGACCGTGTTGAGCGTCAGCATGTACAGGTCCCAGGGCTGGCCGTGAGCAAGGGCTTCGCCCGAGCGTGTGAGTCCATCTTCCCGAGTTCACCCAACTTCCCGTCGCCTCCCGAAGGGACGCACCGAGGATGCCCCAAGTATCCCAGACAAGTGGTGGGGCTCCGGACCCACCCCACGAAATCCGCACCCCGCCACCGCGATTTCGCGGGGACCCCGGGGGAGGGGAGGCCTGCCTCCCCCTGCATTTACACCATTCCCAGTTCCCACCGGGCGTCCTCGCTCATCCGCTCGGGCGTCCACGGCGGCTCGTACACGAGCTCGACCCCGGCGTCCTCGACGCCGGGCAGCTGCAGCAGGTGGTCCCGGACGTCGGTCATGACCTCACCGGCCATCGGGCAGCCCAGGGCCGTCAGGGTCATCTTGATGTCGACCCTCCGCGGCTGGATGTTCACCTCGTACACCAGGCCGAGGTCGACGATGTTGACCGGGATCTCGGGGTCATAGCACTCCCTGAGCGCCTCCATGACCTGCTCCTCGGTGAGCTGCGCGGTCTGCTCGGCCATCGCTACAGCCCCATCTCCACCGGAAGGCCCGCCTCGCGCCAGGCGCGATGGCCGCCGCGGAAGTTCACGACGTCCCTGACTCCCAGGGCCACCGCCATCTCGGAGGCGACAGCGGAGCGCTCGCCGACCTCGCAGACGAAGATCGTCCGATCCCTGAACTGCAGGCTCGCCGGGTTGGCCAGGATGCGGCTCAGCACCACGTGCCGCGAGGAGGGGATGTGGCCGCGCTCGCGCTCCCACCCCTCCCGGACGTCGACCACCTCGTAGTCACCGCCCTCGATCAGGGGCTTGACCTCGTCCAGCGTCAGGTCGCGGAAGGCGGTCTCTATCTCGCTCACTCTTCGTCGTCCTCCTCGCCTGCCAGGCCGTAGGCGCCGACCTTCAGGACCTTCAGGGACAGCAGCGCGCACTTCAGGCGCGCCGGGGAGATCTCGATGCCCAGTTCCTCCAGCACGTCGTCCCTGGAGATCCTGCGGGCCTCGTCCAGCCGCATGCCCTTCAGGCGCTCCGTCATGAGGGAGGCCGACGCCTGGGAGATGGCACAGCCCCGGCCGTGGAAGCGGACGTCCTCGATCGTCCCATCCCGCAGCCGGAAGTCCATGCCGACGAGGTCCCCGCAGAGGGGGTTGTACTCCTCGTGGGTGACGTCGGCGTCCGGGAGCCGCCCGAAGTTCCTGGGGTTCTTGTAGTGGTCCAGGATGTATTCCCGGTAGAACTGGTCGTCAACTGCCATCATGCGAAGATCCTCTTCGCATCGTGCAACCCCGCGACGAGACGGTCGATTTCCTCCCTGGTGTTGTAGAGGAAGAACGAGGCGCGAGCGGTGGCGGCCACGTCGAGCCGGTGCATCAGGGGCATGGCGCAGTTGTGACCGGCCCGGATGCACACGTCGTGGCGGTCGAGGATGGTGGCCAGGTCGTGGGGGTGGATGCCGTCCACGTCGAACGAGACGACGCCAGAACGCCGGGAGGCCGGCGGGCCGAAGAGGCGCAGGCCCGGGACCTCGCCGAGGGCCTCCAGCGTGTACTCGGTCAGGTCCCGCTCGTGCGTGCGGATGGCGTCCAGGCCCACCTCCCGCAGGTAGTCGATGGCTGCGCCGAGCCCGATCACCTCGGCGATCGCCGGCGTCCCGGCCTCGAACTTCTCGGGCAGGCCGGCATACTCAGTGTGGTCCAGGAAGACCGCCCTGATCATGTCGCCCCCGCCCAGGAACGGCGGCATGGACTCCAGCAGCTCCCGGCGCCCGTAGAGGACGCCCACTCCGGTGGGGCCCAGGACCTTGTGGCCGGTGAAGCCGTAGAAGTCGCAGCCGGCCTCCTGCACGTCCATGCCCACGTGCTGGACGCCCTGGGCCCCGTCGATGAGCACCACCGCGCCGGCCGCGTGGGCGGCTGCCGTCAGCTCCTGGTAGGGAGTGATCGTCCCCAGCGTGTTGGAGACCTGCGCGAACGCAACCAGCCGGGGAGCCTGCTGCATGAGCTCGTGGAACTGGTCGAGGCGGAGCTCGCCCCGGTCGTCGATGTCGACGTAGGCCAGCCGGGCGCCCTTCTCCTGGGCCAGGATCTGCCAGGGCACGATGTTCGAGTGATGCTCCATGATCGTGAGCACGATCAGGTCGCCGGCCCGGACGTTCTGCCGGCCCCATGAGTAGGCGACCAGGTTGATGGCCTCGGTCACGTTGCGCGTGAAGACGATCTCCTTTACCGAGGCGGCATTGATGAAGTCGCGGACCTTGCGGCGGGTCGCGTCGTAGTGCTCGGTCGCCTCCATCGACGTGCGGTACACCGCGCGGTGGATGTTGGAGTTGTAGCGGGTGAAGTAGCCCTCCATCGCCTCCAGCACCTGGCGGGGGCGCTGCGCCGTGTTGGCGGAGTCCAGGTAGGCGATCCCCGTCTCGAAGAACGGGAAGTCCTGCCGGATCGCCTCCGCGTCGAGCAGGCTCCGGGTCGCGCTGCTAGAGCTCGACGTAGACATCGTCGCCTTCCACCGTGACCGGATAGACCCTGGCCGGGATCACGGCGGGGAGCCCCGTCACCGTCCCCGTACGCAGGTCGAAGCGGGACCCATGGGCGGGGCATTCCACCTCCAGGGCCCACAGCTCGCCCTCGCTGAGCGAGTACTCCTCGTGCGTGCACACGTCGCCGATGGCGTAGTAGGAGCCGTCCCCGGCGTGGGCGAGGCAGATCTCCTCGCCGTCGAGGACGACCTTCCGCATGCTGTCCACCGCGAGGTCCGAGACCTTGCCGACCAGGTGCTTCGTCGTCATCCGATTCTTGTCTCCAGCTCCTGCTCCACGAGATCGCGTGCCTGCTGCACCGGGATGCGGTCCAGCACCTCGCCGAAGAAGCCGTGCACGATCATCCGCTCCGCGGTCGAGCCGGGGATGCCCCGGCTCTGCAGGTAGAAGAGGTGCTCGGGGTCCACCGGCGCCACCGTCGCGCCGTGGGTGCAGCGCACGTCGTTGTTCAGGATCTCCAGCATCGGGATCGAGTGCGCCTTGGCCGTCTTCGACAGCAGCAGGTTGCGGTTGGCCTGGTAGGCGTCGGAACGGGCTGCCCCGGGCTCGATCCGGATCAGGCCCGCGTACACGCTGCGCGCCTCGTCCTGCAGCGCGCCCTTGAAGAGCAGGTCGCTCGTGGTGTTGCCCACCCGGTGCTGCTGGAGGGTGTGGAAGTCGAAGAACTGGCGTCCGGAGCCGAGGTACAGGGCCTTCAGCTCCGCGGTGGCGCCTGGCCCGACCAGCGAGGCCTCGATGCGGTTCTTGGCGAAGCGGCCGCCGAGGCCGACTGCGACCACGCGCACCGTCGAGTCGCGCTCGGCCCGGATCCGCTGGTCGGCGAACTGCCAGGCGTGCCGCCCCCATCGCTGCAGTGCCACGTAGCCCACGATCGCCCCCTCGCCGGCGAACACCTCGGCCGTGCCGCTGGTCAGCGCCGGCCGGTCCAGGTCGGGGGAGAGGAACTCGTCGAGGTAGTTGAAGCTGCTGCCGCGCCCGGCCACGACCAGTGTGTGCGGCAGCACCGCCGCCCCGCCCCCGGACGACCAGAACTGGGACACCAGCGGCTTCGAGATCGTCACTCCGTCAGGCACGTAGAGGAAGGTGCCGCCGCTGAACAGCGCGGCGTGGAGGGCGGCGAACTTGTCGCGGTCGGGCCGGACCTCGGCGAACAGGTGCCGGCGCACCAGGTCGGGATGCTCCACGGCCGCCTGCGACAGCGGCATGAAGAGGACGCTCTGGCGCGCCACCTCCGGGTCCAGCTCCACCCGGCCGGGCTCGGAGCCCCGCTGGCGGAGGACGCCGGCGGTGTCCTCGATCGGGACGCCGGGCGCCGCGCCGTCGGCCCGCTCGAACGGCTCGAACGCGTCCAGGTCCAGGCCGCGGACGTCCGTGCGCCGCCACTCCTCGTCCGAGCGCGAGGGCAGGGGCAGCCGCTCGAACGCGGCGAACGCCTCACGCCGGCGCGCGCGCAGCCATTCCGGCTCGCCGTGGAGGGCGCCCAGCTCCTCCACGGCCTCGATGGTGAGGGCCATCAGCCGACAGAGCCCTCCATCTCGAGCTGGATCAGCCGGTTCAGCTCCACCGCGTACTCCAGCGGCAGCTCCTTGGTGAAGGGCTCGATGAAGCCGTTGACGATCATCGTCTCGGCCTCGGACTGGGGGATGCCCCGGCTCTGCAGGTAGAACAGCTGCTCGTCGGAGACCTTGCTGACGGTCGCCTCGTGGCCGATGTTCACCTGCGGCTCGTCGCACTCGATGTACGGGTAGGTGTCGCTGATCGAGTCCTGGTCGAGCAGGAGCGCGTCGCACTTGACGAAGGACTTCACGTCGTGGCAGCCGGGATGGACCTTGACGAGGCCCCGGTAGGACGTCCGGCCGCCGGCCTTGGAGATCGACTTGGACGTGATCGTCGACGTGGTGTGAGGGGCGACGTGCACCATCTTGCCGCCGGCGTCCTGGTGCTGGCCACGGCCCGCGAAGGCGACGCTGAGCACGTCGCCCTTGGCGCCTGGCTCCATGAGGAATACCGAGGGGTACTTCATGGTGATCTGGGAGCCCAGGTTGCCGTCCACCCACTCCATCGTGGCGTCGCCGTAGGTGGCGGCCCGCTTGGTCACCAGGTTGTAGACGTTGGTGGACCAGTTCTGGATGGTGGTGTACCGGCAGCGGGCGCCGCGCTTGACGATGATCTCGACCACGGCCGAGTGCAGCGAGTCGGTGGTGTAGATGGGCGCCGTGCAGCCCTCGATGTAGTGGACGAACGACCCCTCGTCACAGATGATCAGCGTCCGCTCGAACTGCCCCATGTTCTCGGCGTTGATCCGGAAGTAGGCCTGGAGCGGGATGTCCACCCGCACCCCCCTGGGCACGTAGATGAAGGAGCCGCCGGACCAGACGGCCGTGTTGAGCGCCGAGAACTTGTTGTCGGCCGGCGGAATCACGGTCCCGAAGTACTCCTTGAAGAGGTCGGGATGCTCGCGGAGGGCGGTGTCTGTGTCCAGGAAGACCACGCCCTTCTTCTCCAGCTCCTGGTGCAGCGAGTGGTACACGACCTCGGACTCGTACTGCGCGGCCACGCCGGCCAGGAACTTGCGCTCGGCCTCGGGCACGCCCAGGCGGTCGAACGTGCGCTTGATGTCGTCCGGCACCTCGTCCCAGGACTTGCCCTGCTTCTCGGTCGACTTCAGGTAGTAGAAGATGTTGTCGAAGTCGATGCGCGACAGGTCGGCGCCCCAGGTCGGCATGGTCTTCCGCTCGAAGATGCGGAGCGAGCGCAGCCGCATCTCCGTCATCCAGGCGGGCTCGCCCTTCATCCAGGAGATCTCCTTGACGATCTCCTCGTTCAGGCCCCGCTTGGCCTTGAAGACGTACTTCTCGGGGTCGAAGAAGCCGTACTTCTCCCGGTAGTCCTCGCCGACGTTGATCTGGGGGACGACGGCCATGGCTAGAGCACCTCCTGACGATCTTCGAGGCCGGCCGCCGCGGGCTCGTCGGCCCACTCGGAGTAGCCGGTTCGCTCGAGCTGGTCCGCGACCTCCGGCCCGCCCGAGCGGACGACCTGGCCCTGCACGAGCACGTGCACGAAGTCCGGCCGGATGAACTGGAGGATGCGGGTGTAGTGCGTGATGATCAGCACCCCGAGGTCCGGTCCTCGCATCGAGTTGATGGCCTCGCTCACGAACCGGATGGAGTCGATGTCGAGGCCGGAGTCGGTCTCGTCGAGGATGGCGATCTCAGGCTTCAGGACGGCCATCTGGAGGATCTCGGCGCGCTTCTTCTCGCCGCCCGAGAAGCCGTCGTTGACGTAGCGGGAGAGGAAGGTGTCGTCCATACGCAGCGTGTGCATCGGATCCTTCAGCAGGGTCCGGAACTCCCGGGGCGAGATCGCCAGGGACTTGTCCTTGCCGTCGTAGCCGCGCCTGGCGTTCAGGGCCGTGCGGAGGAAGTTGGCCATCGTGACGCCGGGCACGACGGTCGGGTACTGGAAGGCCAGGTAGAGGCCCAGCCGGGCCCGCTCATCCGGCTCCATCTCCAGCAGGTTGCGGCCGCGGAAGCGCACCTCCCCGCCCGTCACCTCGTAGCCCGGGTGGCCCATCAGGGTGTTGGACAGCGTGCTCTTGCCCGACCCGTTGGGCCCCATGACCGCGTGCACCTGCCCGCGGTCCAGGTCCAGCGAGACGCCCTGCAGGATCTCCCGGCCCTCCACGGCGACGTGAAGGTCCCTGATCTCGAACTCAGCCAATTTCCTTCCTCTCAGCGGTGATGTCGTAGGTGCAGCTGCTGTCGCCGGATCCGAGCCAGCTCGAACGGGCCACGGTGGCGCCCAGCAGGCGCCGGTAGGTGGCCTCCTCCTGGCGGCAGGGGTGCCCGCCCCTCGCGGCCACGTCCTGGATGGGGCAGTTGCAGTGCCGCAGCTGGAGGCGGCCCTGCGGCCCCTCCACCAGCTCGCTCATGTGGCCCTGCTCCGACGTCAGGCGCGCCAGCTCGCGGACGCGCTCCTCGAAGCCCAGGCCTGCCAGCCGGGCCCCGTACCCCGCCTCCAGGCGCCGGGCGCGGGCCGCGAAGAAGCGCTCCAGCTCGTCCTCGTCCATGAACTCCACCAGCTCACCCGCGAGGGCGCGGTGGCCGCTCGGGAAGTACTGGTCCGCGGAAGCCGTCAGCCGGTAGACGTTGCCCGGCCGCCCCGGCCGCTGGTGCTCGCCGGCCGAGACCTCGACGAGGCCCCTGGCCCGGAGCGCGTCCAGGTGACGGAGCGCGCCCTGCTTGCTGACCCCCAGGTGCCCCGCGATATCGGCCAGGCCGGCGGAGCCCCTGGCCTTCAGCAGCGCGAGGACGTCCTGCTTGCGATCCATGGTCGGAGCAGATTGTACGCGTTTATCAACACCGACGTTTATAAACGCGGGGCCACCGTCCGGACCACCCGAGCTGCCGAGAGGATACCCTTTCCGGGTCGGTTGCCAGGTCAAGATCGTCTGCGGCCCTGGTCGCGCGCCCCCCTCGGGCGGGCGTGGAGACGGCCTCGGGGTCAGGACGGCCGGACGGGCGAGCGCTCGGCGGGCGGGCCCGGCCTCTCCGGCCCTGCCTCGGTGGCCGGGGCGGCCAGGCTGGGCTGGCGCCGGGTCCTGGTGGTGGGTTCGGCGGGAGCCGGCAAGACCACGTTCGCAGTCCGCCTGGCGGCGCTGATGGACCTGCCGCTGATCCACCTGGACGCCGAGTTCTGGCGGCCGGGCTGGCAGCCCACGCCGCTGGACGCGTGGCGGGGCCGGGTGGACGACCTGGTGCGGCGCGAGGCGTGGGTGATGGACGGCAACTACGGGGGGACGCTGGATCGCCGGCTGGCGAGGGCGGACGCGGTCGTGTTCCTGGACGTGCCGCGGCTGGTGTGCATGCGCCGGGTCATCCTGCGCATCTGGCGGAACCGGGGCCGCCCGGGACCGGGTCTGCCCGAGGGCTGCCCCGAGCGCTGGGACCTGCGCTTCCTCGCCTGGGTGTGGCACTTCGAGCGCCGCTCCCGGGAGCGCGTGGTCCGCCTGCTGGGCGGCTCGGGCCTGCCGGTGGTACACCTGACGACGGAGCTGGAGGCGGAACGATGGCTGAGGACCTGACCGCGCTCGCGCCCGACGAGATCGAGGCACGGCTCCTGGACGTCCGGGCGCGCATGCGCCCGGTCGAGGAGCGACTGGCCGAGCTGCGGGCGGAGCGCGACGTGCTGCTGACCGAGCGGAGGCGGCGCGAGCGCCTCGCCCACCGGGAGCGTCGCGCCGACCTGAGGGAGGCCGTGCGTGCCGGCGACCTGCCCACCTTCGAGCGGCTCGTGGCAGAGGCCGGCTCCGGCTCGTTCGACGACTACCGCTACCACCTGAAGACCGGCGGCGAGGTGCGCCTGGGCTTCCCCGGGGCACGGCCGGCCGTGGCCTTCACGGACGGCCGGCGGGTCACCCAGGCCAGGGACTTGGGCCAGGCGGCCGAGCTGTACGCGGCGGGCTGGGAGGTCGGCAGCCCTGGCCGGCCCGGGCTTCGCGTCCACTTCCCGGGCACCAGGCAGGAGCGACTGGTCGACCCGGAGGACGTCCACATACGCCCGGCCGATGTTGGGTGATGTCAAAAGACTGACCAGATGCTGGGAGATTTGAGGGTCGCCAATTACAGATGAAAATTGATAGCCTGGTTGCCATGGGCAAGGCAATGAGAAGTCGAGGCGAACGCGCGCTCATCGACCTGGTCGACGTCCTCGACCAGATGCGCGGCGGGCTCGTACGGCGCCTCGACGAGATGGACCTCGACGCGATGCGACGGCGCGGCACCCAGATGGCCGGGTCGGTCCGGCCCGACGTGTGGCGGCGCCGGCGCCGCCGCCGGTGGATGGGCGTCGGTGCCGTAGCGGCCCTGGCGGGCGTAGGCCTCGTGGGGATGGCGGCCGCCGGAGCCGGCTTCGTGATCTACGACCGGGAGCGGCGCGAGGAGGCCCGCCGGCGGCTGGGCGACGTGCAGTCCCGGGCGCGGCAGCGGTACGCGGAGCTGACGAGCGGCCGCACCCGCGCGGAGACCGACCTCCAGCAGCGCGTCGACCAGACCGTGGCGGAGGGCGGCACACCGCCCCACGGTCTCGAGGTGGTGGTGGAGGGCCGGACCGTGTACCTGCGCGGTGCGGTGGCCGACCCGGCGTTCGTGGACGCCGCGGCCGAGCGGGTCCACGGCGTGCCGGGCGTCGTGGCCGTGGTCAACCTGACCACGAGCGCCGCCGACGACCGCGCCCGCGCGGGAGTCCAGCAGTAGGTCCGGGGGAGCCAACCTCCCCCGGCGAAACGAAGCGTGACGAGGGGGGCCTCCGAGCGGGCCCCCAAGCGTGCCCCGGCGTCTCTCCCCTGCCAGGGGGACGGGTGGGGCGTTTGATCGAGCAGCCCCCCTCCCCCAACCCCTCCCGCGAGGGGAGGGGGGCCGCTGCTGCAGGTCCCTGCCCCCCTTGCATCACACCGTAACCCATGTCGGGCCCCGGACCGTTCGACGCGGCAGGCAGTCGTGCGAGATAATCCCCGACCAACCGCAAGATGACGCCGCCCAGGATCCGGACCCGTTCGGGCCGCCGGCCGCGAGCCCGATTCCACGCGAGCTGGTCGCCAGTCGCCCGCCGGCGGACCCGCAAGACCGTTCTGCGCCTCCTGGGCGTGGTGGGCGGCGCGCTGATCGTGCTCTTGCTGGCGGCCAACGTCTACGCCGTCTCCTTCGTGAACAACCTGCCCAGCGTCCACGGCCTGGACGCCAGCACGTTTGCGGGCGACACGATCATCCTGGACCGGAACGGCCAGCAGCTCGCCGACGTCGGCCAGCAGAGCCAGGACCAGCAGGGCGACCGCAGGATCAACGTGACGCTCGCCCAGGTCTCGCTCACCCTGATCCAGGGCACGGTGTCGATCGAGGACCGGACGTTCTGGACCAACCCCGGCTTCGACACAGCGGCCATCCTGCGCACGGCTGCCTCGAACGTCCGGGCCGGCGGAATCACGGGCGGTGCGTCGACGATCAGCCAGCAGCTGGCCAAGCAGCTCTTCCTGAGCCCCCAGCAGTCGTTGACCCGCAAGGCCCAGGAGCTGGTCCTGGCCTACCAGCTCAACCAGACGTATTCCAAGAGCAAGATCCTTGAGCTGTACCTGAACCACAGCTACTACGGCTCGCAGCAGTACGGCGTCCAGGCGGCGGCGAACACGTACTTCCACAAGGACGCCAAGAACGTCGACCTGGCGCAGGCGGCCATGCTCGCCGGTCTGCCCCAGGCGCCCGACGCCTACAGCCCGATCGACCACGTGGACCTGGCCAAGATGCGGCAGAAGGAGGTCCTGGACGCGATGGTCCGGGACGGCCACATCACTCCTCGCGAAGCGGTGGCCGCCTACGACGAGCCGCTCCAGGTCTACCGGCCGGTCAACAACTCCAAGGCCCCGCTGTTCGTCGAGTACGTCGAGCAGGAGCTGCGCAACCTCGGCTACAAGCCCGGTCAGCAGCAGCTGACCGTGCGGACGACGCTGGACCTCGGCAAGCAGCTGATGGCCGAGCAGGTCATCCACGACAACCTGCAGGCCAACCTGGGCAAGGACCGGGGCGGCCTGCTCAACTCGGCCCAGGTGGCGCTTGACCCGAAGACCGGCCAGATCATCACCTACGTGGGCTCGGCCGAGGACTTCAACAGGTCCGGCGGCCAGATCGACTTCGTCTCGAAGACGCCCCTCAACCCGGGCTCGTCGGTCAAGCCGTTCACGTACGCGAAGGCTCTGCTCGACCGCCATATCACGATGGACACGCCGATCCTGGACGGCCCCAGCCCCTACGTGCTCAACCTGGGGGGCGGCCAGAAATACGAGGTCACCAACTACGACAAGAAGAGCCACGGCGTGCAGCCGGTCCGGTTCACCCTGCCCAACTCACTCAACATCCCCGCCGTCAAGGTGGAGGTTTCCGAGGGGGTCCCGAACGTCGTGGACTTCTTCCGCAGCCTAGGGATGCTGCCGAGGGCCGACGGCAATCCCAACGCCCCCGACACCGCTTACGGCCCGAGCCTGACGCTGGGCGGCTACCCGATCACGCTGCTGGAGGAGGCGACCGCACTCTCCGTCATCGCCGACATGGGCACGTACCACCAGCCGGAGGGGATCCTCTCGGTCGTCGACACCCACGGGGCCACGCTCTACGCGGCCGACCCCAGCCACGGCGCCCGTCCCGGCGCGCTCGACGCCGGCGTGGCGTACATCATCGCCGCCATCCTGTCCAACGACGCCAACCGCCAGCTGATTTTCGGCGAGGGCACCCCGCTCCACCTGGGCGACCGCCACGCGGCGGCCAAGACGGGCACGACCGACAACTTCAAGGACGCGCTGACGATCGGGTTCACGCCCGACCTGGCGTCGGTGGTCTGGGTCGGCGACATCCTCGGCATCACCCACACCATGTCGGGAAACCAGACGGACGGCGTGTTCGTGGCCGCTCCCGCCTGGCACAGGTTCATGGAGGCAGCGCTGAAAGGCGTCCCCGACAGCTGGTACCCGATGCCGGCAGACGTGGTCCAGAAGGGAGGCAGCTACTTCCTGAAGGACACGACGAAGGTGGACCACCTGCCCGGTGACAACCCGAGCCCCTCACCGTCGCCGACCGACTTCGGCATCCCCCCCGACCCGGGCACGGGCCCCCAGCTCGCGAACTGCCCGCGCCTCCCGCTGCCGATCCCGCTCCCTGGCTGCCCCACCCCGCGTGCCTGACGGCGAGGGCGCTCCTGGACCGGGGACCGGCGAGCCCGACTGCGTAGAATCACCCGACGATGACCGCAGCCGACGTTTCGGTGGTGACTGAGACGCTGCCGGGCAGCCAGGTGGGCCTCAAGATCGAGGTGCCCCCTGAGCAGGTGGACCGAGCCTACGAGCGGGTGCTGGGCCGGCTGGCCCAGAAGGTCCGCATCGAGGGCTTCCGGCCCGGCCGGGCGCCACGGCCGCTGATCGAGGCCCGGCTGGGACCCGCGGCGATCCGCGAGGAGGTCGTCGAGGCGCTGGTGCCGCCGGTCGTGGCGCGGGCGCTTCAGGACCACGACATCGACGCCATCGACCGGCCGCAGGTCGAGGTCCACGAGCTGGAGCGGGGCCGTCCGGGGCGCTTCACCGCGCGCGTCAGCGTCATGCCGGACGTGACGCTGCCCGACCTGGACACCCTGCGGGTGGAGCGGTCGCACACCACCGTCGACGACGAGCGGGTGGAGGATCGCCTGCTCGAGCTGCGCGACCGGCTGGCGGAGGTCGAGCCCGTCGACCGCGAGGCCCAGGTCGGCGACCTGGTGGTGGCCGACCTGAGGGTCCTGGTGGACGGCCGCGAGGTGCCGTCCGAGGCACGGACCGCCACCGAGGTCGAGCTGCGCGAGGGCGTCGTCATCCCGGAGCTGCTCGCCGCGGTGCCCGGCCACCGGGTCGGGGAGGTCGCCGCCGCCGACGTCACCCTCCCCGAGGAGCACAGCAACCCCGACCTGCGCGGCCGGCCGGCTCGGCTGGAGGTGGCGGTCCAGGGGGTCAAGCAGAAGCACGTGCCGGAGCTCACGGACGAGATCGCAGCGGAGCTCAGCGGAGGCGAGCAGACCACCGCTGCCGGCCTGCGCGACGCCGTCCGGCGCGACCTGGAGGAGCAGGCTCGGCGCATCGACGAGCTGGCCTTCGAGCAGGCGGCGGTGAAGGCGGTCGTGGACGCCTCGCAGGTCGAGCTGCCGGTCGCGCTGGTGGACCGGGAGGTCGAGCATCGACTGGAGGAGATGGAGCGCAGCTTGCAGCGGCGCGGCCTCCGGCTGGACCGGTACCTTCAATACGTGGACAAGAGCGCCGCCCAGTACCGGGAGGAGATTCGGCCGGACGCGGAGAGCCGGGTCCGGGTCGACCTCGTGCTGGACCAGCTCGGCCGCCGCTTCGAGACCTCGCCCTCGGACGACGAGGTGAGGGCGCACATGGAGGCGGAGGCCGAGCGGGACGAGCAGGTCAGGTCCGAGCTGCCGGCGCTGCTCGGCAATGCGGTGGCGGTCGACTACTTCCGCCACCGGCTGACGCGCCTCAGGATCCTGGAGGCGCTCGTGAAGCGCCTGGGAGGGGCCGCGGAGGTTGCGGACGCGAACCAGGCCCCGGGGCTGAAGGGTATGAATGCGGAGTGATGGCATGGACGACGGGACCTACAATGAGTTCGTGCATGGGACCGGACCGATGAGTTCGCCACGGCGAGCGGTTCAGGGGCAGGCCATGAGCTACCTGGTCCCGATGGTCGTCGAGAGCACCAACCGCGGCGAGCGCGCGTTCGACATCTACTCCCGGCTCCTCAAGGACCGGATCATCTTCATCGGCACCCCCATCGACGACCAGGTCGCCAACCTGGTGATCGCGCAGCTGCTGTTCCTCCAGAGCGAGGACCCCGAGAAGGACATCTCCATCTACATCAACAGCCCCGGTGGCCAGGTCACCGCGGGCCTGGCGATCTACGACACGATGCAGTACGTCCGACCTGCCGTCTCGACGATCTGCATCGGGATGGCGTACTCGATGGGGGCGGTCCTCCTGGCCGGCGGAGGGGCCGGCCGGCGCTACGCCCTGCCCCACGCGAACATCCTGATCCACCAGCCGTGGGGCGGGATGCAGGGCCAGGCGTCCGACATCCAGATCCACGCCAAGGAGATCCTGCGGACCCGTGAGCTGCTCAACGGGATCCTCGCCCGGCACACGGGCCAGCCCATCGAGCGGGTCCAGCAGGACACCGAGCGCGACTACTTCCTCACGCCCGAGCAGGCCAAGGCCTACGGGCTGGTCGACGACATCATCCTGGCGCCGGAGAAGGTGCCGGCCGCCGTGGCGGACGGCAAGTCCCCCGCGTCGAAGGCTTGACGCCATGATCTTTCGCCGCAAAGGCAGCCCGAAGGTCGTCCGGCATCGACCCCGGTGCAACTTCTGCGGCAAGGAGCGTGGAGAGGGAGGAGTGCAGCTTGTGGCCGGTGCGGGTGTGTATATCTGCAGTGAGTGCGTCCGGTTGGCGAGCGAGATCCTTAGGGGTCACAACCCGCCGGCCCCGGCAGGAACCTAGGGGGTTTGTGAGGTGAGTGACCGCGAAGACCGCCGCCGCTACACTCGCTGCTCCTTCTGCGGCAAGGGCCAGGACCAGGTGCGGAAGCTCGTGGCGGGCCCAGGCGTGTACATCTGCGATCTCTGCATCGACCTGTGCCAGGAGGTCCTCGAGGAGGACAGCCGCTCCGGGGGCTCCAAGAAGGCCAAGACGGGCTTCATCCCGAACCCGAAGACCATCGCGTCCGCCCTCGACCAGTACGTGATCGGACAGGAGCACGCCAAGAAGGTGCTCAGCGTCCAGGTCTACAACCACTACAAGCGGGTGTCGGCCTCGAAGATGGTGGGCGACGTCGAGCTGACGAAGTCCAACGTGCTGCTCGTGGGCCCCACCGGCTGCGGGAAGACCTACCTGGCCCAGACGCTGGCGAAGATCCTCGACGTTCCGTTCGCGATCGCGGACGCCACGTCCCTGACCGAGGCGGGCTACGTCGGGGAGGACGTGGAGAACATCCTCCTGCGCCTGATCCAGGCCGCCGACTTCGACATCAGCCGGGCCGAGCGCGGGATCATCTACATCGACGAGATCGACAAGATCGCCCGCAAGTCGGACAACCCGTCGATCACCCGCGACGTGTCGGGCGAGGGCGTGCAGCAGGCGCTCCTCAAGATCCTCGAGGGGACCGTGGCGAACGTGCCGCCGCAGGGCGGCCGCAAGCACCCGCACCAGGACTTCATCCAGATCAACACGACCAACATCCTGTTCGTGTGCGGAGGAGCCTTCGACGGGCTCGAGCGGATCATCGAGCAGCGGGTGGGACGCAAATCGATCGGATTCGGCGCCCCGTCCACACGGCTCGGCAAGCAGGAGAAGGCCGAGATCCTCTCGATGCTCCAGCCGGAGGACCTGCTCAAGTACGGGTTCATCCCCGAGTTCATCGGCCGGCTTCCGATCACGGTGACGCTGCATCCGCTGGACGAGTCGGACATCGTCAGGATCCTCACGGAGCCGAAGAACGCGCTGGTCAAGCAGTACCAGAAGTTCTTCAACCTGGACAACGTCGACCTGGTCTTCGAGGACGGCTCGCTCGAGGCCATCGCCCAGAAGGCGGTGGGCAGGGGCACCGGTGCCAGGGCGCTGAAGTCGATCATCGAGGAGGTCCTCCTCAACACGATGTTCGAGATTCCTTCTCGGCCCGACATCAAGCGCTGCATCATCCGGCCGGACGCCATCCACAGCGCGACCGAGCCGGAGTTCGAGTACGGCGACGAGAGCGACGGCCGCGCCATCGTGGGGGAGTCGGCGTAGGAGCCTGAGCCGCGGGAGGCGGTCCAGGCCGGGGGGCGAAGACGGTGAAGCTGCACGTGCGCGAATGGGGGACGGGCGACCGGATCGCGGTGCTGATCCACGGCATCACATCCGACTCGGGCGGCTGGTGGCGCCTCGGCCGGGACCTCGCGGCGCGCGGCTACCGCGTGCTCGCACCCGACCTCCGCGGGCACGGCCTGAGCCCGCGGGGCCCGTACGGACCCGAGGCGTGGGCCGGCGACGTGCTGGAGTCGGTGCCGGCGCGGCCGGACCTCGCCCTGGGCCACTCCCTGGGCGGCCTGGTCATGGCCGTGGCGGTCGACCGCCTGGAGCCCGCCCGAGCCGTCTACGAGGACCCCGCCTGGCGGGTGTCGCCCGAGCGCCAGGCGGCGGCGGCCACCCAGTTCGTCGCCCAGAAGGGCTGGGACCGCCCGCAGGTCGTGGCCGCCTACCCCGCTGGTCCGCAGAGGACGTGAACGCCAAGCTGGCGGCGCTGCCCTGCTGGGACCCGGACACGGCGAGGGCGCTGCTGGACGGCACCGAGTGGGACCACACCCCCGCTACGCCGGTGGTGCCCTCGCTGGTGCAGCTCGCGGATCCCAGCGACCTGGTCCCACCGGCGCGCGCCGACGCGCTCAGGCAGGCCGGGTTCGAGGTTCGGGTCGTGGCCGGGGCCGGGCACTCGATCCACCGCGACGACTACGAGGGCTTCCTGGCCGGGCTCGCCGGCTGGCTCTAGAGGCCGCCCTGGCGCCGCAGCCGCAGGCCCCGGGAGGGCCGCGCGGTCGCCCGGTTGAATCCGGCTAAGCTACCCGGCGATGCCGCTGGCGACACTGCTCCTGCCGGCCGCGCTGCTGGCCGCGGCCGCGGCCGCGACCGGCGCGCTCGGGCTTGCCGGCATCGATGTGGGCCGGCAGCTGGCCTCGGCGGCGGCGTGGCTGGGGCTGGGGTTCGGCCTGGCGGCGTGGCTCGCGGGCAGCCGGGCGCCGGTGGAGATCGCGGGCGCCGCGGCGGTGGCCGTCACCTCGCTCGACCTCCAGCTGGGTCCGGTGACCGTGCTGTTCACGATCGTGATCCTGGTGCCCGTTGCGCTCCTGCTGACGTTCCAGCCGCGGTCGTGGGCGGCCGCCGCCACCGCGGCGCTGACGGCCGCCGTCGCGCTCGTCACGCTGGCGGCGGGCAGCCTCGTCCTGACCGGCCTCGGGCTGAGCGCGTGCGCCGGCCTGGTGCTGCTCATGCTCCGGCAGGAGAGCACGGCGCGGACGACCCACTACTGGCTCGCGCTGACCGGAGCCTGGCTGCTGCTGCTCTGGGCGGGCGTCGTCCTGCGGGTGACGGGAGGCACGTCCTCGTACGCGGCGGTGCCCGTCAGCGCGCTCGGCACCCCCGTCTTCGGCCTGCTGGCGCTGGCCTCGGTCCTCTGCGCCGGGCTCTGGCCCTGGCGCACCTGGGTCTCCGAGGCCTGGGCCAGGCCCCGGCTGGAGGCCGGGACGCTCGCGGTCGCGCTGCTCGTCCCGCTCGGCATCTACCCGCTGGTTCGCGCCTACGCCCTGGGGGCCGGCCAGTGGCCGACCGGCCCCGCGGGCCCGGTGCTGGCGACGCTCGGCGCGGCAGCCGCGCTGGGCGCCGGCGTCCGCGCTCAGGCGGCGTCGACCCCCCGCGGCTTCCTGGCCGAGATGGTGCCGCTGGGTGCCGGCGTCGTGCTGCTGTCGCTTTCGCTGGGCACGCCGCTAGGCCTGGTCGCAGCGCTCACGGGGCTGGCCGGCATCGGCGCGGTCGCGGGCCTCGCCCCGCTGGTGCCGGACAACCGCGGACCGCTGACGCTCGTGGCGCTCCTGGTCTGCGCCGGGGCCCCGCCCGCCATCGTCTTCGGCGGCTGGCTGCTCGCGGTCCAGGCGGCGCTGGAGGCCGGCGCCGCCCCCGCCTTCCTGGGCCTGGCCGCGGCGGGAGCCTGGCTCCTGGCGCTGGCGGCGGCGGCGCGCGCGGCCCGGCTCCCGGCCGAGCCTGCCGACTCGGCCGGCCGTGGCAGCCCGGCCGGCGCGGCCGCGGCCGTGGCCGTCGCCCTGGCCTCCGGGGTCGGGCTGACCGCCCTGGTCGCGCTCCTGGCCATCCCGGCCGCAGCCCTGGTCATGTCCGGGAGCGGCGCGCGCGCCACCCTGGCGGGCCTGGCGCCGGCGGCGATCCTGAGCCCCGGCTCGCTCGGCGTCAGCACAGCCTCCGGCGGCTGGGCAACCGTCCTGCTCGCCGGTCCGCTGGTCGTCGCGGGGCTCGCGGTCGCCCTGGCCGCGCGCGCGCTGAGGCGGCGCGGCAGGGGACCGGCGCCGGCCAAGTCCAACGTGCTGGTGCTGGAGCCCGCGCCAGAGCCGATCTTCCGGCCACCGCTGGCCGGTCTGCCGGAGCGCTGTCTCCGGGTTGCGGCCGAGTTCCGCCTGCCGGCCCAGTACCGCTCGCTGCTGAGGCCCGGGGCACTGGAGCGGGCGGTCGTGGAGGGCCGGCCCTGGTTCTGGGTGGCGGTTACCGTCGGCCTGGCCTTCGTGGTGACCCGGTGACCGTGGCCCTCGCCGCCGGTGGGGCGGGGGCGGCCTGGCTCGGGGTCTCGACGCTCGCGGTGGCCGACGGCCGGGGGGGAGCCGCCTTGGGCCTGCTGGTCGCGGGCCTCGGCCTTGCGACTGCGCTGGCGGCCGCCGGCAGCCCGCTCCCGGCGGCCGTGCTCGGCGCCGGGGGCGCCGTGGCGGCTGCGCTGTGCCTGCTAGGCGGTCCGCCGGGCTGGGGCCTGGCCGCGCCCGGCTCGACTCCGCGGCTGCTCGCCAGCGTCGTGGTGCTCATCCTGACCGCGCTCCTCCTGGCCTCGGGCCTGGCCACGCCGGCCGGGTGGGCACGCCTCGCTGGGCTGGCCGTCGTGGCGCTCGCGCTCGGCCGGCTGCTGACCATCGACGGGCCGTGGGCGGCCGTGGCGGCGGGGTCGGGGCTGGCGCTCGGCCTTGGGGCCCTCGGGAGCCTGCCGGCCGCGAGCGCCGGAGCGGCGGTGGCCGCCGTGCTGGCCGCCGCCGGCCGGGCTGGCGCCGGGGAGCGGGGAGGTTGATCACGGCACGGGCGCCGGTGGCTCAGCCAGTCCCCAGCCGCACGGGCATCGGCCTGGGCGTGGCCGGCGCGGTCGCCGTGGCGGCCGCAGTGCTGGCACCGTGGACGGGCCTCGGCGGTCAGGTCGGCCTGACCCCGCCCGGCCGCGTGATGCTGGCGGCCATGGCGGTCGGCCTGGGCCTGGCCGCCGCAGTCTCGCCTCGCCGGGCCGGCTGCTGGGAGGCACTGGCGGCCGGGCTGGCGGCGCTCGGGGCCGCGGCGGTGCTCTCCGCCCTGACCGACGTCCTGGCCGTGGCGGCCGCTGTCGTCCTGGTCGGCTTCGCCCAGGCCACGAGGCCTGGCCGTGCAGCCCTCGCCGCCGGCCTCCGCGGCCCCGCGTTCGGAGCTGCGCTGCTCGGGGTGGGCTGGACCCTGGCCCGCCTGCCCGGGGCCGCGGGACGCACCGGAGCGCTGTGCCTGGGCCTCGGCCTGGCCGCGGTCGCGGGCCTCGTCCCCTACCTGGCGGTCGTGCACCGGGACGAGCCCGCGGGGTCGCCGTACCTGCCGTGGACCGCGTTCTTCGGGCCGGCCGTCGCCCTGTCGCTCCCGGCCCGGTTCCTGGCCGGGCTGAGCCTCGACGAGGGCACGGTCCTGGGCGCCACCCTGGTCGGCCTGGGGCTGCTCAACCTGGCCTGGGGCACGATCGGGGCCTGGCGCACGGGCTCGGACGCCGAGGCCTGGCGGTGCTCGTTCCTGGCCGACTGGGGCCTGGTCCTGGTCGGACTCGGCCTGTTCCGGCCGGACGCTCTGGCGGCGGCCTACCTGGCCCTGCTCTCCCTGGTCCTGGTCCGCCTGCCCCTCGCGCTCGCGGCCCGCCCGGTGCCTGAGGGCGAGCAGGCACGGCTCGCCGGACCCTTCGGCGGCCTGGCGGTCGTCCTGCTGGCCGGCGCCGCCCCCTTCTCGGGCTTCCCGGTGCGGCTCCTCCTGGTCCAGGCCGCCACCGCGGTGGCCTGGCCCCTGGCGCTGCCGCTGGTCGCGGGAATGCTGCTCTGGGTTGCGCACGCCGGCCGGTTGGCTCGGACGCTGGGCCCGCTGCAGGGCCGAACCGCGGCCGGCTTCTGGCTGGTGGTGGCATGCAGCCTCGCCCTGGGGCTGCTGCCGGGCGTCCTGCGCGCCGCGGCGGGGCTGTAGTGTCGCTCGCCGACCTGGGCCTCCACATGGTGGCCCTGCTGGTCTATCCGGGGCTCGCGACGAGCATCCTGTTCGGGGCGCTGGCGGAGGCGGCGTTCGCGTTCGTGCGCGGCCCCGGCGGCCTGAGCGAGGTCGTGGCGGCCACGCTCGTCCGGCTGCGGCTGGCGGTGACCGCCGCCGGGGCCGCCGAGCTGGCCGCGGCCCTGCTGGCGGTGCTGGCCTCGGCCCAGCTGGCCGCCCCCTTCAACCCGGTCTCCCCCCTGGAGCGCAACCTGCTCGTGGCCGCGGTCGCGCTCATCGCGGCGGCGTGGCTGGCCTGGGCCCGAGGCTGGAGGGCTTCCGGGCCGGCGCTGGCGCTCGTGACACAGGCGTGCTGGCTCGTGGCCCTGGTCGGGCCTGCCCTGGTCTCGCAGACGCTGCGTCCGCAGGCCCTGGGAGCGATGGCGGTGCCCGCCCAGCTGCCCCTGAAGGTCGGCTCGGCGGTGCTCTATCTGGTCTGCCTGCCCGGGGTCCTGCAGCTGCTGCCCGACCTCACGCCCGGCGCCGGTCCCGAGCGGGAGGCGCAGGCGGCCGGCGGCCGGCTGCTGCTCTGGCTGCCGATGTGTGGGCTGTTCGCATCCCTGTTCCTGCCGCCGGCGTCCGCCGACGTGCTCGGCACGGTCCGCTTCGTCGCGGTGTGCGGGGCGGCGGCCGCCGCCGCCATCGGCCTGGGGGCCGGCCTGGCCGGGAGGGCGGTCCCGGCCGGGCACTACCTGCGGGTGGCCGTCCCGCTGGCCGGGCTGGTGCTGGGCGCCGCAGCCGTGACTTCTGTCGTCTCGTGATCCGGCCAGGTTTCGGGCCCCATACCCCGAGCGACACCCTGCTCCCGGGCTGTTGTACAATCCCGCACCGTGCCCAAGCCGAGCGGAACCCTGACGGCCGTCGTCGTCAGCGGGGGAAAGCAGTACCGGGTGGCACCGGGCGATCGCATCCTGGTCGACCGGCTGGCAGCCGAGCCGGGGTCCGAGCTGACCCTCGACCGCGTTCTCCTGGTCGCCGACGGGAAGACTACGAAGGTCGGCGCGCACGAGCTGAGGGGACAGACGGTGACCGCCAGGGTGCTGGGACACCCGCGCGGCCCGAAGATCGACGTGATTCGCTACAAGCCCAAGAAGCGCGTCCGCGTGCATCGCGGGGCCCGCGCGGACCTGACCGCGCTCGAGATCCTGGGCATCGGCGAGCGGAAGCCCGGGCGGGCCGCGGCGAAGTCGGCGGCCAGGCCGGCTGGGGAGACGGAGTAGTGGCCCACAAGAAGGGCGGCGGCTCGTCGCGCAACGGACGCGACTCGAACGCGCAGCGACTGGGCGTCAAGGTGTTCGGCGGGCAGGTGGTCAGCGCCGGGGCCATCATCGTCAGGCAGCGGGGAACCCACATCAAGGCCGGGACCGGCGTCGGCGTCGGGGGCGACCACAGCCTGTTCGCCCTGGTCGACGGTCAGGTCGTGTACGAGCGCGTCGGCAAGGATCGCCGCCGCGTCTCGGTCGCCGCCGTCGGGGCCCCTGCCGCCGCCGAGTAGGTCCGCGCCTCCGGAGGCGGTCGTGCCGCCTGATCACTCCCCGTCCGACCGCGGCTCCTTCGTCGACAGCGCGCGCGTGCACGTGCGGGCCGGCCGCGGCGGCAGCGGAGCCGTGTCGTTCCGGCGTGAGCCGTTCGTGCCGCGCGGCGGGCCCGACGGTGGTGACGGAGGCAGGGGCGGCTCGGTGGTGCTGTTCGCCACCGGCGAGGCGGCCACGCTCGTGGCCTACGCCCGCCGCCGGGAGCTGCGGGCGGCCGACGGGCGACCCGGCGCGGGCGGCCGGAAGACCGGGCGGGCCGGCGCCGACCTTCGCCTCCCGGTCCCGGTCGGAACGGTGGTAACCGACGACGCGACCGGGGCGGTCCTGGCGGACCTGGACAGCCCCGGCGCCGAGGCCGTCGCGGCAGCCGGTGGAGCCGGCGGCCGCGGCAACCTCCAGTTCCGCAGCCCGGTCAACCAGGCCCCCCAGCGGGCAGAGCCAGGGCTGCCCGGCGAGGAGCGCTGGCTTCGCCTCGACCTGAAGCTGATCGCCGACGTCGGCCTGGTCGGACCGCCGAATGCCGGCAAGTCGTCGCTGCTGCGCGCGATCTCCGCCGCCACCCCCCGGGTGGCGGACTACCCGTTCACCACGCTGGACCCGGAGCTCGGCGTGGCCGACCTGGCCACGGGGCGCCGGATCGTGGTGGCCGACATCCCGGGCCTGATCGAGGGCGCGGCGGCGGGCGCCGGGCTGGGCCACCGGTTCCTGCGCCACGTGGAGCGGACCCGCGCCCTGGTCTACCTGGTCGACGGCTCCGCCGCCGACCCCTGGGCGGCGCTGGACGCCGTCCGCCGTGAGGTCCAGGACTACTCGCAAGAGCTGGCCAGGAGGCCGTCCCTGGTGGCCGTGAACAAGGTCGACCTGCCGGCGGTGCGTGACCTGCGAGCGCAGTCGGCCCGCTCCGACGTCCACTGGTGCTCCGCGCTGACCGGCGAGGGCGTGCCGGCGCTGCTCCAGGCCATCGGGGAGACGGTAGCTGCCGCGCCGCCGCCCCGGCCGCTCGAGGTCGCGCCGGCGATCCGGCGCCTGCGGGCCAGGCCCGGCAGCCCGGAGCCGCCGACGGTCGAGCGCCGGACCTGGGGCTTCCAGGTCTCCGGGGCGGCCGTGGAGCGCCTGGTCCAGCGAACCCGGTTCGATTCCGACGTGGGCCTCGAGCGCTTCCAGGTCGCGCTGGACCGGCTGGGGGTCTCGGCGGCGCTGGAGGAGGCGGGCGCGAGGCCCGGCGACACGGTCCGCGTCGGCGAGATGGAGTTCGAGTACCAGCCATGAGGATCGGGATCGTGGGCGGCACGTTCGACCCGGTCCACCTGGGTCACGTCGCCATGGCCGAAGCCGCTGCCGGGTGCGCGGGCCTCGACCGCGTCCTGCTGATCCCGGCCTCCCGACCGCCCCATCGCTCGGCGGCCATGGCGCCGGCCGCCGACCGGCTCGCGATGTGCCGCCTGGCCGCCGCGGGGCACCCCGGGCTGGAGGTGTCGGACATCGAGCTGCGCCGGCCCGGGCCCTCCTACACGGTCGACACCCTGCGAGCCCTCGCCGCGCAGCGCCCCGACGACGAGCTGTACCTGGTCCTGGGCTGGGACGCGGCGCGTGAGCTCCGCGCCTGGCGTTCGCCCGCCGCGGTGATGCGGCTGGCCCGGCTCGTCGTGGTCACCCGTCCGGGCTACGCGCGGCCCGGGCCGGCGGACCTGGCCGCTGCCGGAATCGACCCGGACCGCGCCCTGCTCTGCGACGCACGGACGCCGGACGTGGACTCCACCGACATCCGCCGGCTCGCGGAGACCGGGGCCAGCCTGGCGGGGCTCGTGGACCCGGCGGTCGAGGCCTACGTTCGCGGCCACGCCCTCTACGCCCCGCCGGCGGCTGGATCGCCCGCAAAGGGGGCATAATCCAGCTTGTTGAGCACGCTTTCGCCACTGGCCCTGGCCGAGATGCTGGTCAGCGTCGCCGACGACAAGAAGGCGTGGGATCCGGTGATCGTCGACCTGCGGGGCAAGACCACGATCGCGGACTACTTCGTGATCTGCGACGGGGAGACCGACCGGCAGATCCGCTCCATTGCGGACGCGATGATGGAGCGGGCGCGCCGCGAGGGCATTCGCCCGCTGTCCGTCGACGGCTACGACGAGGCGGCCTGGATCCTGCTGGACTTCGACTCGGTGCTGGCCCACGTGTTCCTGCCAGGCGAACGCTCGTACTACGATCTCGAGGCGCTCTGGGCTGCGTCGGAGAAGCGGCGGGTATCCAAAAGCTCCAGCTCCGCGCGCTGATTTTCCCGCTGTCCGGCCATCATTAGCTGATAGGATGGCCATCAGAAGTGCCGAACGGGCGAGGTGGCCATTCGAGTGATGAGATCAGGGTCCTCTTCGTCGAGGACGATCCCACGGTGGCGCAGATGTACCGGCTCAAGCTCGAGCTGGACGGGTACCAGGTCATCATGGCGAGGGACGGCGAGGAGGGGCTCCGGCTGGCGGACGAGCTGGGGCCGGACCTCGTCTTCCTCGACATCAGGCTGCCCAAGATGGACGGCTTCGCGGTGCTCGAAGGCCTCCGGAGGTGTGAGCGGACGCGGAACGTTCCGGTGGTGATCCTGTCCAACTACGGGGAGCAGGACCTCGTCGAGCGGGGCCTGAAGCTGGGGGCGCTCGAATACCTCATCAAGAGCCAGACCACGCCGACGAACCTGTCGAGCGGCGTGGAGGGCTGGCTGAGGGACGAATGAGCGCGCGATCGATGGGAGCGCTGGACCCGGGCTTCGACCTCGACAAGCCGCTGTACACGATCTCGGTGGCCTCGGAGATCCTGGAGACGCACCCACGGACGCTGATGCTGTACGAGGACGTCGGGCTCGTGCAGCCGTTCCGGACCAGCACCAACCGCCGCCGCTACTCGCAGCGGGACATCCGCAAGCTCCAGGTCATCCAGCACCTGACCAGGGAGAAGGGCGTGAACCTCGCCGGCGTCCGCCACATCCTCTCCCTGTTCGAGGTCCTGAAGAAGCGGGGCCTGCAGCCCCCGCCCGACCTGAAGGAGGTCTTCGACCGGTACGCCGAGATCGTGTAAAGACGTGTAGGCATCGTGTCGCTGCCGTTAAGGCTCGACACCGATTTCCCTATGGCGTACAATCGGTTCAGCAAAGCGGTAGCTTCTAGCTTCTACAGCCCTCCCTCCTTTCTTAGGGTCCTCCGCCAGAACCTGGTGGAGGACTCTTAACGTCCCCCCTCCCCCCTCGCGGGGGAGGGGGCCGCGCCAGGGGCCGGTGGGGGGGCCCGGCTCGAGTGACCGGCTAAGCTCTGACGCCGATGGCCAGGAGCGTCGGGGTCGACCTGACCGCCTGCTGGCGGAGGCGGGCCGGCATGATGACGGTGGCGATGCAGCTCACGGAGGAGCTGCTCCAACGCGGTGGCGCCGACCGCCAGTTCACGCTGTTCTGCAGCCGCGAGCGGCCCGCCGGCCTGGGCACGGGCGGCGCCCCGCCGGCGCGGGCCGTCCTTTCCCCGCATCGCCACGAGGTGCTCAACAAGCTGCGCTGGCTCCCGGCCGTCGAGGGCGAGGCCCGGCTGGACGTCGTGCTGTACCCGTACTGGCCCTGCCCGCCGCTGAGGCGGCCGGGAGCTCCGCCGGCCGTGATGATCGTGCACGACCTCGCCTTCCGGATACGGCCGCGCGAGGTGCCGTGGCAGCAGCGCGCCTACATGGGAAGCGTGCTCCCCCGGGCGCTGCGCCAGGCTGCATTCGTCCTGACCCCGTCGGAGGCCACGCGGCGGGACCTGCTGGAGCACTACCCGGTCCCCGGCCTGGCCGGGCGCGTCCGTGTGGTGCCCGAGGGCTGGAGCCTCGGCGGCGTGACGCCAGCGCGGCTGCCGGACGGGCTCAGCCCCGGCTTCCTCCTGGCCGTCGGCACGATCGAGCCGCGCAAGAACTACCCGGGCCTGCTGGCCGCCTATCGGCTGCTCCGGGCCCGGGGCGACGCGCCGCCGCTGGTGGTGGCCGGCCAGGTCGGCTGGGCCTACGGCCGGGCGCTCGAGGAGCTGCGCGCCGAGCCCGGGGTCCGGATGCTGGGCCACGTCGACGACGCGACGCTGCGCGCGCTCTATCGGTCCGCCGGCGCCCTGGCGTTCCCGAGCCTCTACGAGGGGTTCGGGCTCCCGCTGCTGGAGGCCATGGCCGATGGGCTGCCGGCGGTGGCCGCGAACGCAGGCGCCCTGCCGGAGCTGGCGGGCGACGCGGCGCTGCTGGTCGACCCGCACGACCCGGAGGCCATCGCTCGGGCGCTGGAGCACGCGCTCGCCGACGAGGAGCTGCGGGCCCGGCTCCGGGCAGCCGGGGTTCGGCGCGCGTCCACGTACACCTGGGCGGCGGCGGCGGACGCCACGCTGGAGGTCCTGGATGCCGTCGCCGGGACCCGTCAACCGTCTACGATGGGGGCGGTTGTCTGAGCTCTTCCCTCTGAGGGTGCTGTTCAGCCGGACGGACGGCCCGGAGGTGGACCACGTCTCGGCCGCATCCTCCCTGCTCCGCTGGCTCCGGTCCTGCTCCCGCCTGGAGGTGAGAGCGGTGCAGGGTCGAGAAGAGATCCGGCCGGCCGGTCACCACGTCGTCATCGCTGCGAGTGAGCGGACCCCAGGTGACGCCGAGGTTGCTGCCCTGGCCGGCCACCTGCGGGCCGGCGGCGGCCTGCTGCTGCTCGGCGGCACGCTGGCGGCGTGGTCGCGGAACCCCGGATTCGCGGAGCTGGCCGGCGGGCGGCCGGGGCCGGCGGGCCCGCGCACGGAGCTCAGGGTGCGACCCCAGCCAGGCAGCCCGCTGGCGCAGCGGCTCGACGAGGAGATCCGGCTCACCGACCGCCTCCAGCTCGCCGAGCGCCCGGTGGAGGGCGTCGACCCGCTGCTGACCGTGGCCTGGCACTTCGGCGACCAGGTGGTCGCGTGGCTGCGTCCGGTCGGCGCCGGCCGCCTGGTGCACCTGGGCCTGGGCTGTCTGCCCGGGGTGTTCGGGTCGACGGCGTACCAGCAGCTCGTCCACCGCTGCGTGTGGGCGGCCGCGGGGATGGACACGCCGGCCGCCCTCGGCGTCGGCCTGTACGGCTACGGCGCCATCGGCCGCGAGCATGCCGGCTCGATCGTCGCCGTCGACGGCCTCGAGCTCCAGGGCGTCTGCGACCGCTCCCCGCAGCGCCTGGCGGACGCGGCGGCCCACTTCCCGGTCAGCGCCCACCTGGAGTCCCGGTCGCTCCTCGAGGACCCCAGGGTCGACGTAGTGGTAGTCGGCGTCCCCCCCACACTGCACCTGCCCGCGGTGCTGGAGTGCCTGGAGGCAGGCAAGCACGTGGTCTGCGAGAAGCCGTTCGCGCTCCGCGTGGACGAGGTGGACCGCATGCTGGCGGCGGCCTCGTCGAGCCGGCGCACCGTCACCGTGTACCAGAGCCGGCGGTGGGACCCCGACTTCCTGGCCATGCGGGAGGCCGTCCGGCGTGGCGCGATCGGCGACCCGTTCTACCTGGAGGCGTTCATCGGGGGCTTCGGCCACCCCTGCAGCTACTGGCACAGCGACGAGTCCACGTCCGGCGGCACGATCTTCGACTGGGGCTCCCACTACTTCGACTGGATGCTGCAGCTCCTGACCGGCGAGGTGGTTCGGGTCGCGGCGACCGCCCACAAGCGCGTCTGGCACGACGTGACCAACGCCGACCAGGTCCGCGTCGACGTCGCCTTCGAGGGCGGCGAGCAGGCCACGTTCCTGCAGTCGGACGTGGCTGCCGCGCTGAAGCCGAAGTGGTATCTCCTGGGCACGGGAGGCGCGGTCGTGGGCGACTGGCGGCTGGAGACCGTGTCGGAGCGGGCCTGGACGGGCGACCTGGTCGAGCAGCGGCTGCAGCCCGCGGAGTCGCCGGCGACTGTACGCCTGCACCGACCGGCTCCGGGCGGAGTCGACGTGACCGAGCTGGCGATCCCGGCGCGCGCCGTCAACGGCTTCTACCGCAACCTGGCGGACCACCTGTTGCTTGGCGAGCCCCTGGCGGTGCGCGCGGAGGAGGCGAAGCGCAACGTCGCCGTCATGGAGGCGGCGACGCGTTCCGCGGCCGCCGGCGGCCGGGCGGTAGAGCTTCGGGCGTGAAGGGGCAGGGGGCCCGCCCGTTCAGTCCCCCCACCGGCCCCCGGCGGGGCCACCTCCCCCGCAGGCGGGGAGGGACACTCTCCTGACCGTTCGCTGGGGGGTGCTCGGGGCGGCCTGGATCGCGAACCGGGCGGTGCTGCCGGCCCTGCGGGCCGCGCGCGGATGCGAGACGCTCGCCATCGCCTCGCGTGACCCCGCCCGTGCCCGCGAGCTGGCCACCCGGCACGGGATCCGGCGGGTCCACGCCGACTACGCGGCCCTGCTCGGTGACCCCGACATCGACGCGGTGTACGTGCCTCTGCCCAACTCGCTGCATCTGCCGTGGACTCTGCGCGCGCTGGCGGCAGGCAAGCACGTCCTGTGCGAGAAGCCGCTGGCGCTGGACGCCGCCGGCGCGGGTGAGATGGCCCTGGCGGCCCAGCAAGCCGGTCGGCTGCTCATGGAGGCCGTCATGTACCGGTTCCACCCCCGCACCAGGGAGCTCGTCCGCTCCCTGCGAGGAGCGGAGATCCGCCACGTGTCGGCCGCGTTCGGGTTCCCGATGGCTGCGCCGGAGAACTACCGGATGCGGCTGGAGCTGGGCGGTGGCGCGCTGCTGGACGTCGGGTGCTATGTGGCTGACGTGGCCCGCTGGCTGCTGGGCGAGCCTGACCGGGTGCGAGCGATCGTCCGCCGGAAGGGCGTCGACATGACCTGGTGCGTCCTGCTCGGGTTCCCGAGCGGTGCCCAGGCATCCCTCTTCGCCAGCTTCGAGTCGCCGGAGCACCAGGAGCTCACGGTGGTCTGCGCCGACCGGGTGGTCCGGCTCGAGCAGCCGTTCACGGCGTGGCGCGACCCCGAGGACCCCTACCAGCTCATGGTGGAGGCGTTCGCGGACGCGGTGCGCTCGGGAGGGCCGGCACCGCTCCCCCTGGAGAGCTCGATCGCGAACCTCGCCCTCCTCGACCGGATCCGCGCCGCCGCGGAGTGACCCGGGTCAGCCGGCCGCGGCGGACTCGCTGAGCAGGAGCAGCAGGCGGTACAGCGTCTCCCTCTGGGGGGG
>DATFRD010000098.1:0-8264 GCA_035263645.1 Candidatus Dormiibacterota bacterium
TGAACGAGAAGTTCAAGTTCAGCAACTTCGTCGTCGGGAACAACTCCCGGTTCGCCCACGCCGCCGCCAAGGCGGTCGCGGACGCCCCCGGCGAGACCTACAACCCCCTCTTCTTATATGGGGGGGTGGGTCTGGGCAAGACCCACCTCATGCACGCCATCGGCCACGAGGTCCGCCGGCGCTTCCCCGCCAAGCGCGTCCTCTACCAGCCGTCCGAGCAGTTCATGAACGAGGTGATCGCCTCGATCCAGAACGCGCGGCAGAGCGAGCTCCGCATGAAGTACCGGACCGTCGACGTGCTACTGATCGACGACATCCAGTTCCTGGCCGGGAAGGACCGGACCAAGGAGGAGTTCTTCCACACCTTCAACGCCCTGCACGAGATCAACAAGCAGATCGTGATCTCCTCCGACCGGCCGCCCAAGGAGATCCCAACGCTCGAGGACCGCCTCCGATCGCGGTTCGAGCAGGGACTGCTGGCCGACATCCAGCCCCCGGACTTCGAGACCAGGCTGGCCATCCTCAAGTCCAAGCTCGGCAGCCGGACCGGCATGGTGAGCGAGGAGGTCCTCACCTTCATCGCCCACAAGGTCCAGAAGAACATCCGGGAGCTCGAGGGCGCGCTGACCCGGATCCTCGCGTTCTCGGCGATCCACCAGCGCCAGCTCGACGAAGCGAAGGCGGCCGAGCTGCTGACGGACATCCTCCCCGCTGGCACGCGCCGGCCGGTCACCATCCCGCGCATCCAGGACACCGTCGCGGACTACTACCAGATCACCGTGGAGGACATGAAGAGCAAGCGAAGGGACAAGCACATCGTCTTCCCGCGACAGGTGGCGATGTTCCTGGTCCGCGAGGAGACGCCGTCGTCACTGCCTGCCATCGGCCAGGCCTTCGGCGGCCGCGACCACACGACGGCCCTGCACTCGATCGAGAAGATCATGAACGAGCTGAAGGAAGACGAGCGGCTGCGCTACGACATGCGCACGCTCCGCGAGCGGCTGTACGCGGACCAATGACCATGCTCACAGGCTGTCCACAGCCGGCTGTGCGCGACCTGGGGACACCCGGGGGACCGGCTGGCCGCGCCCCGGTTACCAACAGCTTGGTCCACCACAAGTCACTGATCGACCGTCGTTTTCCAACGCTTGTCCAACGCGGCGCCGAACTCGACGGCAACTCGATATTCACAGTGTCCACAGGCCCTACGGTTACTACGACGGATTCTGAGTCTCTACGCAGCAGGGATTCAGTGGGGACAAGGAGCCAGCTTTGAAACTCACCTGCCAGACAAGCACCCTCGGTCAGGCCCTGCAGACCGTATCGCGGGCAATCTCCACTCGCACGACCCTGCCGATCCTGAACAACATCCTGCTCGAGACCACGTCCGACGGCCTGGCCCTCACGGCGACGAACCTGGAGATCGGCATCCGCAAGGTGGTGGCCGCCGAGATCGCCGAGGAGGGCAGCACCACCGCTCCAGCCCGCCTGCTGACCGACTTCGTCGGAAGCCTGCCGGACGAGGCCCTGGAGATGGCGCTCGACGTCGGCACGCAGACGATGAGCGTGCGGTGCGGCCGGTTCGACACTCACGTCAAGTGCATCGAGGCGGACGAGTTCCCGCCTGGGCCCCGGCCCGAGGAGGGCGACCGCCTGACGATCCCGCTGGACGGTCTGCTGCACGCGGTCGAGCAGACCCAGATGGCGGCCTCCACCGACGAGGCGCGGCCGGTCCTGACCGGCGAGCTCCTGCACATCGAGGGCAAGCGCCTCAAGCTCGTTGCCACCGACGGGCACCGGCTGGCCGAGCGCAGGCTCAGCGCCACGACGGCCGACGACCTGGAGGCCAGGCTCATCGTGCCGGCCCGAGCGCTGGCCGAGCTGCCGCGCGCGTTCCGGGGGGAAACCGGCGGCGAGGTCGAGGTGCTCGTCTCCAAGGCGCGCAACCAGGTGTTCTTTCGGGCGGGCGCCTCCGAGGTCACCTCGCGCCTGATCGATGGGCAGTACCCCAACTATGCACAGGTAATCCCCAGCAAGAGCTCCACTGTCGTCAAGCTCCCCACCGGCCAGCTGATGCAGACGGTGAGGGCGGTCTCGCTGTTCGCGCGGGACAGTGCGAACGTGATCCGGCTGCGGGCGCAGCCGGGCTCGCTGGTGCTGTCGGCCATGACGAACGAGGTAGGCGACAGCCGCGCCGAGCTGGACGCCGACGTCGAGGGGTCCGAGATCCAGATCGCGTTCAACGCCAGATACGTCCTGGACGCGCTCGCCGTTGTCGAGTGCGACCAGGTGGAGCTCCGGTTCGACGGCCCGCTGAGCCCGGGTCTCATCAAGGCTCCGGCGCACGACGACTACCAGTACGTGATCATGCCGGTCCGGGTCGCGATGTAGGCATCGCCCGTGCTCCTCACGTCGCTGCAGCTCCGGAACTACCGCAACTATGCCCGCCTCGACCTGGAGCCCGGTCCTCGCCTCAACGTGTTCCTCGGGGACAACGGCCAGGGCAAGACGAACCTGCTGGAGTCCGTTGCGATGCTCGCGCTCTCGAGCTCGCCGCGGGCCCGCCGGGACGGTGAGCTGGTCGGTCCCATCGCCCCGGAGGCGAGGGTCGGGGCGGTGGTCGAGGCTGGCGGGCGCCGGGCAGAGATCCGGATCTCGGTGAACGTGGAGAGCCCGGGCCCGGCAGGATCCGCCCGGGCGCGGCGCCGGATCGAGGTCAACGGCCAGTCGCGCCGCGCAGTCGACCTGCCGGGACTGTTTCGCGTGACGCTGTTCTGGCCCGACGACCTGAACCTGGTGAAGGCCGGTCCCGAGCACCGCCGGCGCCTGCTGAACGCGATGCTGGTCCAGGTGCGGCCGGGCTACGCCAGGGCTCTGAGTCGCTACGCCCGCGTGCTCGACCAGCGAAACAGCCTGCTCAGGCAGGTGGCGGCGCAGGTCGAGCCGCCGTCCGCGCTGGAGGTGTGGGACCTCGAGCTGGCGAAATTGGGGACAGAGCTCGCGGCGGCCAGGCGCCGGGCGGTCGCGGCCCTCAACACGGGCGCGGCCGTGGGCCATGCCGAGATCTCGTCGGGTGAGCGCCTGGAGCTGGAGTACGCGGGCCCCCCCGAGGACCTCCTGGACGCGCTGGCCAGCGCTCGCAGGGACGACCTGCGCAGGGGGTCGACCGGGGTCGGCCCCCACCGCGACGACGTCGTCGTGCGCCTCGACGGGCGCGAGGCGCGGGCCTTCGCGTCGCAGGGCCAGCAGCGGACCGCGGTGGTCAGCATCAAGCTGGCGGAGGCAGAGGTGGTCACCGACATGACCGGCGAGAGGCCCGTGCTGCTGCTCGACGATGTGCTCTCCGAGCTGGACGCCCGCCGCCGCGGCTCGCTGCTCGAGCGGCTCGGCGAGCCTGGCCAGGTCATCATCACGTCGGTCGAGGCAGATCCGTTCCCGGCCTCCGTCATCGGCAGCTCGGTCGTCAGCCGCATCGAGCAGGGGGTGGTGAGAACCTGTGGATAGATTGGGCAAAGTGCTGCCGCGGGTGCTGGCGAAGCAGCCTGGCTCGAGGATCCTGGCGGAGTACCGCCTCCGCCAGGCCTTCCGGCAGGTGCTCGGCGAGGCGCTCGCCTCGGCCTGCGAGTCAGTCGAGGTGTACGGCACCACCGTCTCGGTGACGACCACCAACCCGGCGCTCGCGCACCAGCTCAGGCTGGACGCGGAGCAGCTGATGGTCCGCCTCAACGCCGAGGCGAAGCTGAGCCGGCCCGTACGGGCGATCCGCGTCCGCGTCGGACGATGATTCTGCAAGGGGGGTCAGGCCCCCCCTTCCGGAACCCCCCCTCTTTTCTGGGATCTAGGGGGCACCTTCGGTGCATCCCTTCGGGGCTACTTCCAGCGTCGTCGGCGTCGGGAAGACAGACTCACACGCTCGGGCCAAGCCCTGGCTTACCTGGCCCGCGGCTCTCGTTCCTCCTTTGGAGCTGAGGTGCGGTTGGCGGCGCTGAGCGGGGAGCAGGAGGCGGCGGCTGCGGTGCTGCGCGGGCCGGTGCGCGTCGTCGCCGGCGCCGGGTCCGGAAAGACGGCGGTGATCGCAGCCCGGTTTCGCCGGCTGGTCGCGAGCGGCGTCGATCCCGCCTCGATCCTGGTCATGACGTTCACCGAGCGGGCGGCGGCCGAGATGCGGGAGCGCATCCTCGCCGACGCCGCCGTGCCCGAAGCGCCCGCCGTCGGCACGTTCCACGCGCTGGCCATGCGGTGGCTCCGCGACGAGGGAAAGCCGGTGCGCGTGCACCCGGCCTTCGGCATCCTCGCCGGCGCCGAGCGCTGGATCGTCATGCGCGAGCTGCTCTGGGAGCTGGCGGACCCGGCGCTGGTCGGGGCGGAGCGCCCTGACGACCTGGTGTCGCCGCTGCTGAAGCTGCTGGAGCGGGCCAGGCAGGAGCTGGTCACGCTGGCGCGCCTGCACCGCTGGGTCTCCGGTGTGGAGGACGAGGAGCGCCGGGCCGTGCTGACCGCCGCGGTCCGGCTGTTCCGCGCCTACGCCAGGCGCTGCCGGCGCGACCGGGTCCTGGACTTCGACGACGTGCTCGTGCACCTGGTCAGGCTGCTCGAGGAGCACCCGGACGTGCGGGGACGGTTCGCCGCCCGCTTCCCGTGGGTCCTGGTCGACGAGTACCAGGACACGAACCTCGCCCAGGCCCGTGTGGTCGAGCTGATCGCGGGCCCGGCCGGCAACGTCTGCGTCGTCGGCGACGACGACCAGAGCATCTACCGGTTCCGCGGCGCCTCACGCGCCAGCATGGACCGCTTCGTGAGCTGCTTTCCCGGGGCGGCCACGCTCACGCTGGGCCGCAACAGGCGCAGCACGCACCGCATCGTGGACGCCGCTCGCCGGCTCGTGGAGCGCAACCCGGAGCGGCTGGCCAAGCCGCTTGGTTCCGACCCCGAGCGAGAGCGGGGCGACCCGGTCGAGCTGTGGAGGTGCGCCAGCGCCGCACAGGAGGCCGCCGAGATCGCCGCGGGGGCGGCCGAGGCCCACGCCGCCGGCACCCCGCTGAGCTCGATCGCGGTGCTGGCCAGGACGCACGCTATCGCCGGGCCGATCGCGTCCGCGCTGGCCGAGGCCCGGGTCCCGTACCGGCACTGGGCCGGTCAGGGGCTCTACCGGCGGCCGGAGATCAGGGACGTGATCGCCTACCTCCGGCTGCTGCACGACCCGGACGACCTCCTGGCGCTGGCTCGTCTCCTGGTGCGCCCCCCGCTGGAGCTCGACCTGGAGGCTGCGCTGGCGGAGCTGCGCGCCGGCGAGGTGACGCGGCCGCCCCTGCGTGCGCTGGCGGAGTGGGGCCCCACCGCGCGCTGGGCCGGGCTCGTCCTGGAGCTGGTCGAGCTCAAGGCGCGCCTCGGGGTGGACGAGCTGCTGTTCGAGCTGCTGAACCGCACCCGGTACCTCGACATCGTGCTGCCCCGGCTGAGCGACCCCATCGAGGCGCGCCGCGTGGCCGCCAACGTCAGCCGGTTCGCCGAGCTGGTCGCGGAATACTGCGAACGTCGCCCCGACCATTCGCTGGGCCTGTTCGTGGAGCACCTCGACCTGGTCCTCCGCTCCGGCCTGGACGAGGACGTGGCCGGCGTGGAAGGGCTCGAGGAGGCGGTCCAGCTGCTGACCATCCACCAGGCCAAGGGCCTGGAGTTCGAGGTCGTGTTCGTGCCGGCGCTGGCCGAGGGCCGTCTGCCCCAGCCCCGCCGGCGTGACGGGCTGGCGGCCGTCGCCGCCCTGGAGCTGCCCGCCCAGCTGCTGGAGCCGGCCGTCCGGGGCAGAGAGGACCAGGTCGCCGAGGAGCGCCGGCTGTGCTACGTGGCCATGACACGGGCCCGGCGGCGGCTCGTGCTGTCCTGGGCCGACCGCTACGAGGGCACCCGCCCCTGGCGACCCTCTCGCTTCCTGGCCGAGCTGCGTGGGCCGGAAGACGGCGTCGTCGAGCGGGACCTGCGCGGCGAGCTTCCCGAAGCGGCCGTCGCTGCGGCGAGCTCGGGCCGGCCCGCCCACGAGCGGGCCGGCGGTCCTCGTCCGCTCCTCTCCTTCAGCGGCATCAGCGCCTACCGGGACTGCCCGCGGCAGCACTGGTACCGCCACCGGCTGCGGCTTCCCGCGCCGCCGGCGATGGAGGCTCAGCTCGGCACCGTCCTGCACCTGGCCCTCAGTCGGGCCGGCCGTCTCCGCCAGCAGGATCGGGTGGTGACGCTCGACGTCCTGGACGAGCTGCACCGGGCCGCCTGGGCGGCCGTCGGCCTCGCCGAGCCGCGGCGCCGGGCCGCGCTCGAGGCGCTGGGCTGGCGACTGCTCCGCGCTTTCCACGCCGCCGGCGGCCTCGACGACCGGCCGGCGTTCCTGGAGGCCCCGTTCTCAGCTGGCCAGGACGGCTGGACGCTGCGCGGTGTGATCGACCGGGTGGACGCGCCGGCTGCCCCCGGCGGGCCCTGGCGGATCCTCGACTACAAGAGCGGCACCCCGGTGCCCACGAGCCAGCTGCGGCGCGACCTGCAGCTGGCCCTCTACGCGCTGGGCGCCCGCGAGGCGCTCGGCCTGGACCCGGCTGAGCTGGAGATCGTCTACCTCAGGGACGGCCGCCGGGTCGTGCTGCCCGCCACTGACGAGCTCGTCGAGGAGGCCAGGGGCATCGCCGCAGAGGTGGCCGCGGGGGTGGCCGCTGGACGCTTCGAGCCGCGGCCGGAACGCCGGAGGTGCTCGCTCTGCGCCTACCGGCTGGCCTGCCCGGCCGCCCTGTAAGCAGCCGCAGTCTCCAGGCACGACGCGGCGATGGCGAGCGCCGCGCCGGGGCGGGCGAGCTCGGCAGCCCTGGCGGCCATCTGCCGGTAGAGGACCCCGTCGCCGGTGAGCAGGTGCTCGACGGTGGCCAGCAGCCTGGCCGGCCGGGGGGCATAGGCGCCGGCGCCCGTGGCGGCGACGTAGCGGACGTTGCCGGTCTCCTGGCCCGGCAGGTAGCTCGTCAGGACCATGGGCACGCCCGTCGTCAGTGCCTCAGCGATCGTGCCGGGACCGGCCTTGCCGACCGCCAGGTCGGACGCTCGCATCAGGTCGGGCATGTCGTCGACGAAGCCCAGGACGAGCGTGGGAGTGGCCAGGCGGGTGGCCAGGAGCTGCCGCCGGGCCGGCTCGTTGCGCCCGCACACCACGATGAGCTGCCACGGGTGCGGGGCGAGCGCGAGCGCGCGCACCTGCTCCAGCAGCCCGCCAGACCCCTCCCCGCCGCCGGCCACCAGCACGGTCGGCCGTTCCGGCTGGAGGCCCAGCCGGCGACGGATGGAGTCGCGCTCACCTGGCTCCGGCGGCCGGAACCTGAGGTCGACCGGCAGGCCGAGCACCCGGACCCGGCTTGGCGACACCCCCCAGCGGAGCACGCCGGCGCGCGCCATCTCCGTGGGGACCACGACCAGGGCGGCGGATCGGCACGCCCAGCCGCGGTGGACCTGGGCCAGGTCGGTCACCACGGTCACCAGCGGCGCCCGCCGGCGACGGCGCCGGAGGATGGCCGCCGTCACGTGGTTCAGCAGCGGGTGGACCGAAAGGACGAGCTCGGGGTCGGTGGCCGCCAGCTGCGCCTGCAGCACCGCCGGGACCTGCGCGCGCAGCACGGCTCGCACGGCGGCGAAGGCGGGCGCGGTGTTGGTGGCGTGGAAGATCGTGCCCCAGGCCGTGGGCGAGCGTCTGATGATGACCGGGTAGAGCGACGTCACCCGGCGCGCGAACAGGCGTCCCTGTCCAATCAGCGGGTCGCACCAGGTGACCGCCACGTCCGGGGCGACGGCGTGCAGTGCAGCGTCGAGCGTTCTGGCGGCGGCGCGGTGACCGCCGCCCGTGTCCGAGAACAGGATGAGGATCGAGGGCGGCCGTTCCGGGGCTCGGGGTCGGGGCCGCGGCCCTACCTGACTCGTCCGCGCTCCTGCCGGGCCTCGGCCCGTCGGGCGATCCAGCGCATGTTGTACCGGGCCAGCAGCCACGTGGCGAAGACCATCAGCACGATGCCAGTGGTCACCCAGAACACGTCGCTGCGGGACAGCTGCACCGGGCCCAGACCGGCTGCGCCCTGCCGGTTCTGCGAGACGATGTACGAGACCACGTCTGCCAGCTGCTGGTCCGAGAGCTTGTCCGTGCCGAACGCGGGCATCTGGGTCGAGAACCCCGTGTCGCCCGAGCGGCCGTGGCGGATCGTCGTCTCCAGGTACTGTGGGCTGAGCGCGTCGGAAACGCCGGGGAA